>NZ_JAIXST010000276.1 GCF_027484545.1 Runella sp.
AAAATGTAATGGACCTTGAACACACAAGGCATCGAAATCCAACCAATGCTTTTACTCACTCGTTGGCTGCTATCTGTGCCTATTCTTTTTACCAAAGAAAACCCAAAGTTAGTATAGCAATACCATTGGTATTGAGCCAGTATTGCCCTCAAATGGTTGCTTAGATTTGAAAAGTTCACGTAAGGTTAAGATTTTTTCAGCAGCTTCTAAAACGGCTACTGCTTGCTTATAATGGACTGAAGGAAAATCTACTAAAAATGTGGACAAAGTATCGCCTTCTTTGAGGTAGTCAAAGAGATTTTTTACAGGTACACGAGTGCCTGCAAATACAGGTTCGCCGCTTTGAATATTGGGAGATATGGTGATTAATGAGTTCATGGCTCGTTTTTTACAAATTTAAGGTTTTTCCAATCTATTGACTACAAATTAAACCAATACGTCAGCTTTGCCTGAATGGAGCGGTTGCGAGATTGACCGTTGGCGGTGTTGTAGTTGTCAATATAAACCAAGAAGAAATCAGATACCGGGGCAAATCGCCACTGAAAACGTGTATTTATGTTCATGTTTTCAAATTGACTGTTGTACTGCAAAAAAGTCGTCAAAAAAACCTTTTTAGAGAAGGTCCAATCTAACCGCGGACCCATTAAAAAAACGTTGTTTTTACCGATAGGCAAATCAATGTGATTGTAAGTAAAATTCATGGCCAACGCAATATAAGGTTGATAACGAAAATTGAGTGAGCCAGCCAAACTCACGATGTTCCCGTCGTAATATTGCCCGATGAGCGGTTGGGCAAAAAGCCACACTTTTTTACGTTGGTCGGAGAAATAATTAAGCGAGGCATTGTAATAGGTGTATCCTTGTCCTTTTTTCAAAGGAGGGAGTTTGTTGTTGCTGCGCAAAGCATCAAAGTCGGCAAACAGAAAGGTATAGTTCTGATTGACAGAGAATAACATCCGTGCAGAATTGTTGAAAAACATAGATAAAAAAGGACCCGCAGTACGGTCAGTTACGCCTACATTGGGCATGGTGTATTGTTCCAACGCCACTCCCACACTATACCGATTGACGAGTTTGGTACGCGGATAAAACGAAAGTCCAAAGGTAGGATTGATTCGTAAGTAATCTTTGCGCGGCACAAAACCCACTTCGGCATCGTAGCCTTTGCCCACCCAGTCGTGTGCCCAGCGGAAGGTGTATTTCAGTACGCTGTACATGAGTGAGAAGCCGTTCGCAAAGGCATTTTTTTGCTTGACTTCGCTAAATGATTGGTGATAATACGCTTTCCCCTGCCAACGACTGTCTTTGGACGTAAAATTGTATTCCAAGCCGCCAACCCGATTGAAATCAGTCAGTTTAGGGCTCATTTCGGGGTGAATCGTTTGTTTGTTGACAAAAATCCCCGCAATATTTGACCGGTTAAAGATTTTTCGTTGAAAGGAAGCTACCGTAAAGTTGGCTCCGGAAATCCCCTTAAATTCGTCGTCGGCCGTTTGGGCATTGAGCAAACCGACCCGCCAGTTATCATCCAATTTTCCACTTAAACGCGCTCCGTACAGAATCCGGTTGGGTACGCCCAAGCCTGTTGTAGAATCTTTGGCAATCCCGATTTGGCGAGAGAAAAAGGGGCTGATGATTTGATTGCCGGCTCCTCCCAAATTGCTCTGTGGCGGTAAAAAAGGATTGATGACGTAGCTTCCAAAACCCGAAAATAAATCGGAATTTTCAAGGAAAAACTGCCTTTGCTCGGGATAATTGATGTCAAAACGAGAAAGGTTAATGACTTGTCGGTCGGCCTCTACGTTAGAAAAATCGGGATTGATGGTCAAATCCAAATTAAGGCCCGACGTAACCGCGATTTTGGCATCACCCCCAAAATTGAGCCGACTTCCGTTGTTAGGGTTTTTGGGGTTGACAAAATCCTGCGCATTTCCTGCTGAAATATAGGGAATCAGCGAGATGTTGGCACCTGATTTTTTTAACGGCTTTTCAAATTGAATGGGAACGGCATACCCCAAATTCATGATGATTTGGTTTTGAGGAATTTGCACTAGTGTACTTTGCTCATTGATTTGAGTATCAAAGCGATAACTCTTAAATAGCCATTGAGGCGTGTTTTCTTTAAACCGCAGAGTGGTAAAAGGAATAGCTATCTCGGTGGTCCAGTAGTTATCATAAATTTTTGACTCACCTTTCCATTTGTTGTCCCAAAATTCGCTGAAAAATGAGTTGTCAGTAGCACCATTGTACAGCAATGCTTCACGCATCACGCCCAAGGGATTCATTCCAAACAAAAAAGCGTTGGTGCGGTCATTGAAGGTATCAAATGCAAAGGTAATATTGTCGTTGCCGCCAGCTCGGTAATCTCGCCGGTAGGACAAAATGACAAATTTGTTGCTTTTGGTATAGCACTTGGCACTGACATAAACGAACTTGTTGTCGTAGGCAATTTTTACCTCCGTCTTATAGGTCGCTTTCAAGGTGTCAGAAGGGAAATACTGCCAAAAGTCGCCCAAAGTGGTGCTTTTTCCCCAAGTATCTTCGTCTAAAACGCCGTCAATTTTAATCTTTTCCGTCGTAAAATTAACCTTGTAAGGGGCTTCAGATTGGGTAAAAGCAAGAATGGGTAATAAGAGCAAAAGTATAATTATTCTCATAAAGTTAGGTATAGCGAGGAATGAAACGATATAACACAAATTAAACCCCTATTTGTTCGACTACAGTGAGTCATTTTCAGACTCACTGTGCATAATTTTAAAAATCAGCTGTTTAAAGGTGCTTCTTCAACTCCGTACGTTTACATTCACAAATACTTCCAAAATCGCCACGCTTTTCTCGTTTTGAGATACGCTAAATTTTTGTCGTTAGAATAGGCCTCCCGCTCAAAACTGATGTTGAGATACGCCTGATGATGGTGTCCATATTGTACCCAACGAACCAAAAACTCCAGTCCATACCATACGTAAAACAAAAACAGCCCCAGTTCAACCTGTTGGCGCAAATGAATCCTTTCGTGATTAATGAGCCAGGCAGGCGGCTTGGCGTGTTTAAAAAATACCCATGGAAACAGTGTCAATCCACCTACCCAAAGGGAGGGAACGTGCACTGCAATCATGGGTAAACGAAAGCGGTTCAGCATGTGTTTTGAGCAAATTACGAAATCGGCGCTCCGGCCCACACTTCTTTGTGCGGTTGTAAAAGCGAAAGACTGCCGTCTTTATCTTCGGCCATGAGAATCATACCGTTGGATTCATTGCCCATAATTTTGCGCGGGGCAAGATTGGCAATGAACGTTACTTGGCGGCCAATCATTTCTTCGGGGGTGAAATGCTTGGCGATACCGCTCAGGATAGTGCGTTTTTCAAAGCCGTCGTCCACTAAAAACTTCAATAATTTATCACTTTTGGGTACCCGCTCGGCTTCGAGAATAGTCCCGATACGGAGGTCTAACTTGGAAAAATCATCAAATTGTACTGTAGGTTTCAGTTCAGGTACCGATTTGGTTGCTAACTCATTCATTTTTTTTGCGTCGTGTAATTTTTGGATTTGTTTCTCAATGACGGCGTCTTCCATTTTTTCAAACAATAAAAATGCTTCGCCAATCGCAGCACCGGTAGGCAGCAAATCGGCGTTGCCCGCATCCTGCCATTGGTGACTTAATGATTGGTGGTTGGTGATTGATTTCTGCATTCCCAACTGTTGGCATAACTTGGCTGCGGTAAAAGGCAGAAACGGTTCGCTTACAATGGCCAAACTCGCCGCGATTTGCAGCGCGATGTTCATGATGGTATTTACCCGTTCGGCATCCGTTTTGATGACTTGCCAAGGTTGGGTTTCGGCCAAATATTTATTTCCCAGACGCGCAAAATCCATTAAAAACGACAGCCCTTCCCGGAAACGATAATTTTCGATGGCTTCCCCTATTTTGGCAGGAAAATCAGCCAAAGTTGTCAGCGTCTCTTTATCAAAATCGGTCAATTCACCGCGTGCAGGTACTTTTCCGTCGCAGTATTTATGCGTCAGCACCATGGCACGGTTGACGAAATTGCCGTAAATCGCTACCAACTCGCTGTTGTTGCGGGTCTGAAAGTCTTTCCAGGTAAATTCACTGTCTTTGGTTTCGGGTGCATTGGCCGTTAGTACATAGCGCAGTACATCCTGCTTGCCGGGCAGTTCTTGCAAGTATTCATGCAACCAAACGGCCCAATTGCGCGAGGTCGAAATCTTATCGCCTTCCAGATTCATGAACTCATTGGCCGGGACGTTGTCTGGTAAAATAAACCCTTCTCCTTCTGCCATTAACGTAGCAGGAAAGATGATGCAGTGGAATACAATATTGTCTTTGCCGATAAAATGCACCAATTTGGTGTCCTTGGCCTTCCACCAGGTTTCCCAACCGGCATCGTTGCCGTTTTTCTGCATCAACCAGTCTTTGGTGGCTGAAATGTACCCAATCGGTGCTTCAAACCATACGTACAGCACTTTGCCGTCGGTGTCGGGCAGGGGAACTTTGATGCCCCAATCCAAATCGCGGGTCATGGCCCGGGGACGAAGCCCGTCTTTCAGCCACGATTGACACTGTCCGGCTACGTTGGTTTTCCACTCGGTATGGCTGTTGACGTATTCCGCAATTTGGGGCTGCATTTTGTCCAGTGGCAGAAACCAGTTTTTGGTGGACCGTAAAACGGGTTTTGAACCGGATAAAGTGGAATGCGGCTCCTTCAATTCCATCGGACTCAGGGCGGTACCGCAACGTTCGCATTGGTCGCCGTAGGCGTTGGGATTGGCGCAAACGGGGCAAGTACCTACAATGTAGCGGTCTGCCAAAAACTGCTGAGCCACTTCGTCGTAATATTGCTCGCTGACCTCTTCAATGAAGCCGTCTTTGTCGTAAATCGTCTTGAAAAATTCCTGCGACGTTTCGTGGTGAATGGGCAAACTCGTCCGTGAATAAACGTCAAACGAAATGCCTAAATCAACGAATGACTGCTTGATTTGGGTGTAGTATTTATCCACGACTTCCTGCGGTGTAATTCCTTCTTTTTTGGCACGAATCGTAATGGGTACGCCGTGCTCGTCAGTGCCGCTTACAAAAGCCACTTCGGCTCCTTTGGCTCGCAGGTAACGCACGTAAATATCGGCAGGTACGTAGCAGCCCGCCAGGTGGCCGATGTGAATGGGGCCATTGGCATAAATAAGCGCGGCTGTAACGGTATATCTCATAGGTAATGTCAAGTTTAGAGGGCAGAATGTCGAATTCTGCATAACAAATGTTCAAAGATGGATGTTTCGAACGGCAAAATTAGTAAAATAGCGTGGCAAAGGAGAATTGTTTAACTTTGAGCCTGCCGTTATTTCTTTTCAAACATGGATAATTTCATCAAAAACCTCGAAATCAAGAATTTCAAATCTATCAAGCACCTTACGCTCGACTGCAAGCGTGTGAATGTGTTTATTGGTAAGCCCAACGTGGGGAAGTCGAATATTTTGGAGGCTTTGGGGTTGTTTTCATCAGAATTCATGATTGATAATTTGAATGAATTGATAAGAATGAAAAAGTTGGATGATTTATTCTTTGACTTTTTTCTCTCAGACGAAGTTGATATACGACTTGATAATAAATTTCGTTTGAGCTTATCTTTCAAAAGTGAGCGCAATGGCGTTGCTGTATTCTTTTTAAATCTTTATAAGAATGACGATCATATTGAATCAATCCCTCTTATAAGAGATGGTTCAATCAAATGGAGCGATGGCTTTACTTCAAGAGTTATTTTGGCGAAATATTATAAATACACACCTTTTGAACCCAAAGAGACCTCGTATTTAAAAAGTTATTTATATCCTCCATTCGGTGAGAATTTGTATGAGATAGTTAACAACTATCCAGAAATACGTTCCAGAATTGTGGCAATGCTAAAAGAACAAAATTTAGAATTTGTCAGCATAGCCAAAGAAAGTGACTTTAAGCTGCAAAAAAATATTGATGGCTTTGTAACCCAATGCCCATACTCCAGCATTGCCGACACTTTCCAACGCTTTATTTTTTACTTAGCAGCTATAGAATCCAATAAAGACTCAGTGCTAATTTTTGAAGAGCCAGAAGTCCATTCTTTTCCACCTTATGTAAAGGAATTGGCCGAACGGATGATTCTGAAAGATGATAATCAATACTTTGTCTCCACGCACAGCCCTTATTTACTGCAAACTTTTATTGATAGTTTGGATGATACACAACTCAACGTGTACTTGACGTATTACAAGGATTATCAAACCCACGTCAAAGCACTGACTCCTGATGAATTAAGGGACATTCAGGATTTTGGGTACGATGTATTTTTCAATCTTCGGAAGTTTGAGCCCAATGACTAAACCTCGATTTCGGATTATACCTGAGTGTCATGCCGATACGGCTTTGGCGCGTTTTTTTGTGCCTAACGTCAAACAGGAAGACCACGCCAACGGCAGTTCAAACGTTGCCTCCGAAATGAAAAGAGCGGGTTTCTCAGAAGTGATTCTGATTGGCCTTATTGATAACGATAAGCTAAAGCATACACCTCGCTATTTTGATGATTTTATAGAGATAGAGCGTGGTCAATGCGTCAGTTTTCGGCAAAAAGAAGATGTCCGAGTCGAGCATTATTTGATTGTGTTGGAAAGAGCTATTGAGACTTTTTTGCTCTACAATGCCGCGCAGGTAGGCATCAACGTGGCTGATTTTGGTTTTTCAGAAGTACAAAAAGAATTTCAGAAAAACCTTAAAAGCCAACAGATTGAAGACAGTGAAAATTATCAATCATTGCTGAAAGCCCTTCGCGATCAACAAGCCCCTGATTTTATAAAAATTGAGGCATTTTTGAATCAGTTCCTTTAATCTGTGGGAATCTGCGTGTCATTCAATCTGCGAAAATCGGCGAGAAATCTTTATTCATCATTCCCGCGTTTGAGGTCGCGTTCTTTGATGGATTCACGTTTGTCGTAGGTTTTCTTTCCTTTTGCCAGTGCGATGTCAATCTTGGCGAGCCCTTGGTCGTTGATGAAGAGTCGGGTCGGAACAATGGTGAGACCTTGGTCTTTTAACTTCAACGCCAACTTTTTGAGCTCCCGTTTTTTGAGCAACAATTTGCGGTCACGTACTGGATTGTGATTGGCGTAGGTACCTTTTTCGTATGGAGAAATGTGCAAATGATGCACAAGAAGTTCGCCTTCCATAAAGATACAGTAGGCATCGGTCATGTTGACTTTGCCCTCCCGAATGGATTTGATTTCGGTTCCTGTCAGCACTACGCCTGCGGTATAGGTTTCCAAAAAGAAATACTCAAACGAGGCGCGGCGGTTGCTTATATTTATGTTCTTGCTCATTTTCTAACTTTCTTAACTTCTGATTTCTGATTTCTGATTTCCGATTTCCGATTTCCGATTTTTTGGGGTGCGAAGATAACGATTTCCTTTCTTTTCCCCCTTATCCGAACAGCTTAATCAACAACTCCTTAGAAAGTTCTCGCTCTTGATTACTTTTGTGATAGTTATACATTCATCCCTTCTAAATCCCTCAATTCGTATGAGAAAAACGTACTTTCTTTTTGGGCTTATCATTTCTTCAATGGTAATGGCTCAACCCAAACCTAAGCCCGCGATGGGCTGGAAAGATGTGCTCAACTGGCAGGCAATCCCCGCTTTTGGAGGAACGCAGCTTTCGCCCGATGGCCAATGGTACGCGTATGTGCTCGCTAAGTACGAGAGCGATGCTGAGCTTATTATCCAAAAAACGGCCGATACCACCAAATACGTATATTCAATCGGTACGCCTTCGTTTGCCCAAATGAGTTTCTCGGACAACAGTAAGTGGATTGCGTTCAAAGTGTTTGCAAAAGACAAAGACAAAAAAGCAGCCGCTAAACCGGGAGGAAAGCCGGTGCCTGACAAGCTGTTTTTAGTGGAATTGGCATCCAATAAAAAAACGGAATTTGACCGGGTGAAATCATTCGCTTTCAACGGAGAAAAAGCAACTCACTTGGCTGTACTACTTACCGCAGCAGGCGGTGGCGGTGCTCCTTCGGGAGCGGGCAGCGGTGCTTCGGATGCGGCGAAAGGGGCTGATTTACTGTTGTTTGACCTTGCTGCGAGCAAAACCCAAAACATGGGGAATGTATCAGAAATGGCCTTTGACAAAGCGGGAAATTGGTTGGCAATGACCATTGATGCCAACGAAAAAGCAGGAAACGGTGTACAACTTCGCAATATGAACACGGGCGTAACTTTGACGATGGACAACGACAAAGCCCGTTATCAATCGCTCAACTGGACTGAAAAAGGCGATGCATTGGCCTTGCTTAAAAGTACCAAAGACGAGAAGTACAAAAACGAAAGAGTAGGAGTGTTGGGTATCAAAAATTTTAGTGCGATGCCCGAATTGACGGTGTATGAGCCTAAAACGGACAGCGTTAATTTCCCGAAAGGAATGACCGTAAGTCCAAACCGAACTCCGTATTGGTCCGACGATTTGACTCGTCTGTTCTTTGGCGTTCATAAATTGGAATTGGCAAAAAAGGACGACAAAAAGCCGGCAGAAGCCAAAAAAGATACTACTAAAAAACTTTCTGACACAGAGAAGTTAGCCAAAATCAAGGCCGATACTACGCTCAAAACCATCGAAGATTTGCAGAAAGCATTGGCTAAAATAAAAGCAGATACCACCAAAAATGCCGTTGCTGAGAAAAAAGACGATATTGATAAACCCGAAGTAACGGTTTGGCATTGGCAGGATAAACGCCTGCAATCTCGTCAGCAAGTGCAGGAAATGCAGGATAAAAACCAGAACTATCTGTCAATGTATGATGTAGCAACTAAGAAGTTTGTACAATTGGCCGATAGTACTGTAAAAAATGTGTCGGTTGCTGCGAAACAATTGTATGGGTTAGGAACCGACAATACCAACTACGAGTTGGAAAGCAGTTTGGATGGGCAAAATTACGCAGATGTCTATTTGGTGGACCTCAAAACGGGCAAACGTGACAAAATTCGTGACAAACACTATCTGCCGAATTTTTGGGCAGGCCCTCAAACGTCGCCCGATGGTACTAAGTTTTTGTACTGGGAAGGGACGAATTATTTTCTGTATGATATGGTCAGTAAAACGTCACGCAATCTAACTCAAGACATAAAAACCTCATTTGTGGATGTTGACGACGACCACAACCAAAAAACGCCACCCCAAGGAATAGTCGGTTGGAGCAGTGACAGCAAATCGGTATTGTTGACGGACGGTTGGGATATTTGGCAAGTACCAACTGATTTGAAAGATGCCAAAGGAAAAGCACTTGTTGCGTTCAATTTGACACAAAACGGCAAACGCGACGGTATACGATACGAGCAGCGTTATCAGCTTGACCCCGAAGAAAAAGGGATTGATTTGAAGAAATCCATCTATGTACGCATGTATGGTGAGCGAACTAAGAAAAGCGGTCTTGCCCGGATTGAAAACACGAAAGTGTTGATAGTGAAACCCTTGTTGTGGGAAGATGCGGCTATCGGAAGCCTTACCAAGGCTAAAAAAGCGGATGTGTTTGTGTTTGCCAAAGAAACCTTTACCAAGCCCCGTCAGTATTTTGTGAGTAACAGTGTGGACTTGACGGCAGAAAAACAAATGACCAAAAATGCGCCTTCGTTTGATAAATATGCGTGGTCGGCGGGTACGCGTTTGGTGGATTATGTGAGCGACAAAGGTGATTCGTTGCAGGGGGCGTTGTTTTTGCCGGCAGGTTATGAGCAGGGCAAAAAATACCCAACCATCATTTATTATTACGAAAAGATGTCACAATCGCTGCACAATTTCGCGAATCCGGGCTATGCAGGAACGGGTTGGAGTCCTTCTATTTATACCTCCAATGGCTATGCTGTATTTATGCCCGATATCGTGTACAAACTCAACGACCCAGGCATGTCGGCTGTTTGGTGCGTATTGCCAGGCGTCAAAGCGGCCATTAAAACGGGCGTGATTGACGAAACTCGCATGGGCATTCACGGACATTCGTGGGGAGGATATCAAACCAGTTTCCTCATTACTCAAACCAATCTATTTAAAGCGGCGGCGGCCGGTGCTCCGTTGACCGACATGATTTCGATGTACAATCTGATCTATAAAAACAGCGGAACCAGCAACGGTACCATTTTTGAAGGCTCACAGGGGCGCTTAGTAGCTCCTTGGGAAAATTGGGACGCTTACCACCGCAATTCACCGATTTATCACGTTACCAAAGTGCAAACGCCTTTGCTGATGTTGCACAATGATGCCGACGGAGCCGTAGATTTCACTCAAGGGGTAGAGTTTTATACTGCGTTGCGTCGCTTGAAAAAGCCGGTCGTGATGATGCAGTACAAAGGAGAGAACCACGGATTGGCAAAACAACCCAATCGCAAGGATTATTCAGTACGGATGATGGAGTTTTTTGATTACCAACTCAAAGGCAAACCTGCGCCGGAGTGGTGGTCAAAGGGTATTCCTCGTCTTGATCTGGAACAACATTTGGACAAACGTATTTTTGAAGATTAAGCACAGTTACGTTAACCGTTATCTGTGTATCTGTTATCCGTAAGTACGCAATGACCCTGATGATATTCAAACCTTGTCAGGGTTATTTATTTCTTCTCGAAACTTTACATAAATATGCTCGTTCCACAGTTTTTCTTCTTTAAAAACCGACTGATGGAGAATGGCTTCTAAATGAAATCCCGCTTTTTCTAAAACCCGCATAGACGCCGGGTTGTACTCAAAAACACCCGCATAAAGGCGGTGAATATCAAAATGTTTGAAGGCATATTGGGTCATTTCCTGCACGGCTTCAGTCACAATTCCTTTTCCCCAAAACGGTTCCGCCAGCCAATAACCAATCTCGGCATTTTTACGAAAAATATCTTTTTGTAACACAATTCCGATAGCTCCTATTACCTCGCCCTCTACATCAATGGCAAAAACCGTAGGTTTGGTTTCGCTTTTACACAGCTCAATCCATTGACGGGCATCTTCCAAGGTATAAGGTTGGGGGAAAACATCGCGCACGTTCCGCCATATCTGATAGTTATCGGCATTTTTTGCGAGAGAGGTTTCATCGCCGTCGCGATAGGGGCGGAGGTGGAAGAAGGGACTCATAGCAACAAAATCAGATAGTATATCAGTAAATGAATAGTACCTGCGGGTATTATTTGGCACTTTTTTGAGAGTTTTTCAATCTAAAAATTCTGCGGGAATATGCTTTCGTACTGCACTTAATGATCGCATTAGCATCGTAAAAGACGATTTTCGAGACAGTAGCTTTTTAAGCTTAGTTTTTGCTTCAAATTTAGATTGGTCGTCCAAAGCTCCTTGCCATTCTATAATTGTGTTTAAAACTTCGTATTGCTTTTTTGCAATTAAGTGACGTAGGTTGGCGGTTTTTCTTTTAGACTCTTCATCACTTCCGTTATGAATTTTATCTAAAAGTTTTGCAGTATTTACCGCTTTGATATTATTACCATTCTGTGCTTCAAAACTTGCCTCTCCACCAAATAAAACAACATATAATATTTCTTTTTCCACATCGTCTTCCTCTGCACAAGGGTCTAAATAACCTCCTTCGGGTTCGTTGCGTGGCTTGACCATATTAGCGTCATGGTCGGCTGGATAGAGATTTGCCCATTCGTATTTCAGGTCAGGATATTGGTCAAACGCTTTTGACTTAAAATGTTCCACATCCATTGCCCATGAATTCTCAAAGCGTCTTTCGGTTAAATAACATTTGGCGAAAAAAACACTGTCAAAAGCATTAAATAAGTCCGCATTGCGGTATTCAGCGTTACATTTTGGTTTGGGTTGTTCAGCCCAGTTTGCTTCCGAAAGGCTTTTATAGGTTGCCAACTCATCAAGGTACTGTTTGATTTGTGGTGTTTGCAGCGATGCAGGTGCTTCGCCTCGTTGGACGTTAATCATCTGTATCGTAGTCTATTGAAGTTCCAAAATCATTGATTCTAATTCTAATTGCATTGCAGGAGAGAGATAACGCTCGTTTTCTGTCAAGACGGTTTGTAATCTTTTTTTGCGAGCTTGTGGGTCGGTTTCAGTTTTAATGATATGATTGATTTGGGCAAAAATATCATCTGCAATGTTGGAATATTCATTGTCTAATCCAAAGTGAGAAACCATTAATTCTGAAAAACTGCTTCCTACGATGCTTTCCGTTTCGGTACTTTTAGAAGTAAGATCAAAAACCGTTGCGTTTTTAATACTTGAAATGACAGCGGGCGAGTGCGTAGCGACAATAAACTGCACATTTGGGAAAAGCCCCGTTAGCAGTGGCATTACTTCATATTGTAATTTGAGGTGAAGATGGGTTTCGGGTTCGTCAATCAGTACAATACCGCAGGGGTTATAACTAAAATCCTTGACTTCTTTTCGGATAATGTCCACGCGCATGAACAAATCCATCAGGATGCTGATTAATGCAGAGAATCCATCGGATAGATTTTCAAAGGTGATTTTCTGACCGGTGGATAGTTGAAGATGAAAGTCGAAATTCTCCTTGACAAAAATTAACTCTAATTTTGGGTCTTCCAAAATATTCCGAAAACTCTGAGTCATTAAGCTGAAAAAACGTTCAGTATCAGCTATTTTGGCTTGGTTATTATCTAAAATATCAAAAGCCTGATTTACTTTTTTATTGACTAAATACTGCTTGAATTGTTTAATAAAAAATTCGGAAGAGTTTTGCTTTTCTAAATGGTCATTTAAATCATCATCTTTCACAACAGTAGAAACAGGTTCTATTTTACTGCTTCTTGTAGCTTGTAGGAAAGAATAAATCGAGAACCGATAGTTAAGAGACTCTTTAAAAGATATATCAGTACTATTTAAAAGTATAAATTCTTGTTTGTCTTGATAGTTTAAATTCTCATAAGCGACTAAACCACCATTTGAAATTCTGTTCATAAATTGTTGAATACGCTGATCTTTTGATATATGTTGGTAATAAAAATTACTCAAAGATGCATTTAGTGACTTTAAAATAGTAGTCTTTCCCGAACCATTTCTGCCTGTCAAAACCAAATGACTAAATGGGTTGTCTTTATTGAGGATGATATCAAAATTTTGATAAGCGTAACAATCATTAACGTGAATTTTGGTAATATAGGGAAAACCTTGCGGTACAAGGAGAAGCATAGTTTTAGAACTTTGTTTTTACAAAAATACATAAAACTTATGTAGAATTTATGAGGCAAATCAAGTGAAGGGGTTATTATACATTTCTCAACGGTTTGCCTCAATAAATGCCTGCTAATGGGTAATTTCCCGAATCCCCCACTTTTTTGTAAGATTGCAACAGAATTTAAAACCACCCAATCAATCATGCTTAAACTTGGATTTGTAAGCGCTATTTTAGCCGATTTTGGCTACGAACACGTCATAGATTTTGCGGCTAATCACAGTTTTTCCTGCGTGGAAATGATGTGCTGGCCTACCGATAACGCCGATGCTCGCCGTTATGCAGGGGTAACCCACATTGATGCTGACCGCGTACTGACGGATACTCCCTATGCGCTTCATGTCGTGCATTATGCCAAAGGAAAAGGAATAACTATTTCAGGGTTAGGGTATTATCCCAATCCTTTAGACCCCGATACAAAAAAGGCAGAGTACTATCGCGAGCACATCAAGCAGTTGATTCGGGCGGCGGCCAAGTTAGGATTGCACAATGTTAATACCTTTATCGGGAGGGACCCTTCCAAAAGCATTACCGAAAATCTCAAAACCTTCGGCAAAGTGTGGCCGGACATTGTGAAGGTAGCCGAAGAACACAACGTGAAAATCGGGATTGAGAATTGTCCGATGTTTTTTACGGATGATGAATGGCCCGGAGGTAAAAATCTGGCCACAACCCCTGCCGTTTGGGACCGAATGTTTGAGATTATTCCAAGCCCGATTTTAGGGCTCAATTACGACCCTTCGCACCTAATTTGGCAAATGATGGACGAAGCTAAGCCTATTTATGACTACAAAGACCGGCT
Organism: Runella sp.; assembly: GCF_027484545.1. Lineage (GTDB taxonomy): Bacteria > Bacteroidota > Bacteroidia > Cytophagales > Spirosomataceae > Runella. Next base: position 14,035 of record NZ_JAIXST010000276.1, read on the forward strand.
GCATCACATCCACCTCAAAGACGCCAAACTCTACAAAGACAAACTCGACCGCGTAGGCATTATGGCCAATCCGCTCGAATACCACAGCCCCAAACTCCCTGGGCTGGGCGATGTGAACTGGCGAAAGTTTTTTGCGGCGCTCACCGACGTGCGCTACCGTGGCCCGGTCTGCATCGAAGTGGAAGACAAGGCCTACGAAGGCAGTATTGAAGATGTAAAATCGGCTATTTTGACGAGTCGAAACTATTTAAGGCAATTTTTGGGTTAACTTACAAACCTCACAGGTTTGATTAGCGACGATTATCAAACCTGTGAGGTTTCACAACAACCATGAATCGCAACTTCTCAGACGGACTTAATTTCTTTTCTAAACTTACGCGCAAGCGGGTTTGGAATGCGTTGAAGGTACTGTACAGTTACTACGAGTCCAAAGCCACGGGACGCGCCACGCACCGCGGATTGCCCATGAGTATTTCCTTTGAACCTACCACGTCGTGCAATTTGCGTTGCCCGGAATGTCCCAGTGGACTACGCTCTTTTACGCGCCCGACAGGTATGCTGGAGGGGGATTTGTTTCGTCGGACTATGGATGAACTTTCAGATACGTTGCTGTATCTTATTTTCTATTTTCAGGGAGAGCCTTATTTGCATCCTAAGTTTTTGGAATTGGTAAAATATGCTGCTCAAAAAGGGATTTACACGGCTACCTCCACCAATGCCCACTACCTGACCGATGCCGCCGCCCGCCGAACGGTCGAAAGCGGTCTTGACCGTTTGATTGTTTCGATTGACGGCACCACGCAGGAGGTCTATCAGCAATACCGAGTAGGAGGAAATCTGGAAAAAGTGCTGGATGGAACGCGAAACATTCTGAAATGGAAACGTGAATTGAAATCCAAAACTCCGCACGTGGTGTTTCAATTTTTGGTGGTTCGTCCCAACGAACATCAGATTGGAGATGCTGAACAACTGGCAAAAGAAATCGGCGTAGATGAAATAGGCTTTAAAACCGCCCAAATTTACGACTATGAGCACGGTGACCCGCTGATTCCAACCATTGATAAATACTCACGTTACACCCAACAAACTGACGGAACCTACCAAATTAAAAATGGCCTCGACGGTCATTGTTGGAAAATGTGGCATTCGTGCGTCATCACGTGGGATGGGAAAGTGGTTCCCTGCTGTTTTGACAAAGACGCTCACTACCGCCTCGGCGACGTATCGGAAACTTCTTTTAAACAATTGTGGCAAAGCGATGCCTATCGCCAATTTCGTCAATCCTTAATCCGTTCGCGGTCAGAGATTGAAATGTGTAAAAACTGCACCGAAGGCACGCAGGTGTGGGCATAAAGCTTTCATAAACTTTCTCCTTCGTTCGTTCTTACAAACACTCCTGTTTGTGGAATATCATTCCGTAAATAGTAGTATTTATCTTTAATATTCACTTTTTCTAAAGTTTTTAGCCCTTCTAATTTTCCGAGTTTTTCCTCAAATGACATTAATTTAATACCAGTACTGCCTCTCCAACTGCTTGGAATAATCAATTTTGTATTGAATATAAATACTTTGGACTGATTATTCTCAGCTTTGCTGTGAGCTAAAAGGTCTAAATCATTTTCAATATAAGAAATAAAACATAAATTTGATGTTGATATATAAACCTCTTCCAAGTACTGATTATAAGTTTGATAAGCATTTAAATAGACTTTTAATATTCTGCCATTTTCAAACGCAAAAAGCATAAAGCCTTTAAAATTGGTTGTGCCACAGCAATAAATATGCTTTTCATCTTTTTCAAAAGTTAGATTTGATAATACATCTTCAGCATTTCTAAAATTTTGATTTTTGATAGAATAAACGCGCTTATAATTTGTAAATACTAATATAAAAGCGTGCTTAAATGTCTCAGGATGCCACTTTGATTTGCTTATTCCTTTTTCAAGTATAAAATTTTTTACTTTTTGTTGGCCTGTGTCTGTATCCCTATCCTCAGTGATGGGTCTTTCTGTATGAACTTCAGCTTCTTCTGTTGATCCAACGATTTCTCCAACTGCTGTTTCAAGCTCTGAAAGAGCAACTTTTGAGATTTCTCCTTTGATAGTTGAGATGAGAGTATCTGTAGTTTCGATTATTTCGATTATTTTGTTGGCCTGTGTCTGCATCGCTATCCTCAGTGACGGATCTTTCTGCATGAACTTCTTCTGTTTATCCAACGATTTCTCTAACTCCTGTTGCGAGTTTTGCAAGATTGTCCTTTGAGGGCTCCCCTTTGGTAGTCGAGACAAGAGTATCTGTAATTTCGATAGCAGCGTCTGTCTTTTGGACAGTAGCTGCAAGTGTAGTGAATTTATATTTTCAGAATTCTTTGGTTGATTTACATCATTTATGGGTTCTGATTTGGGTATTTTTTTTTCATCCTTGTTTACTTTTGGCTCCTGTATATCAGGTTGGTTGAGGTTGGGTATCCTGCCTGATGGGATTATCTGTTCAAAAAGTGTAGTTTGCTGTGGGAAATTTTTAGTTTGTTGAGAGACTAAAGAAGTTTTATTATCAAAATCTTTAACCATTTTATCATTTGTAGAACAATTGCGTTCCAAAAGAACCCAAAGTTGTTCTAAGGCTTTTTCTTGATTATAATAAAAATCACCTCCGCGAACTCTGAAAAATTGCCAACCTGCCCGTTCTAAGATTTTTTGGCGTGCTATGTCATTGGCTATTTGTTCCGGTGTACTATGGTACTTGTCCCCATCACACTCAACGGCTATTTTTACACCATTGGGCAGTATTACCACTAAATCAATCCGATAATGGCTCACACTATATTGTGGGGTAACAGTATATTCACGTTTGACAATTTCATTATAAACATCTACTTCAAATTGACTGTCAAAAGGTCGTGGAATGCCTTCTATCTCTTTACTGATTGTAATAGATGGTTGTAATGGATTTTGAAAATAACTTAAGAGTTTATAGCGTAAATCATCATGATTCGTTAAATCTTCGAGTTGTATTGAATGAAAGAGCCAAACTTGTTCAACGGCACGGCTAACTGCTACATTAAACATTCTTTCAAATTCGGAAGTAGTCAAGGCACGACGGTTGTGATTAGTAGCCGTTACTAAACTTAAAAACATTATATCTCGCTCATCGCCTTGGAAACTTTTAGCATCTCCACAGATAATTTTCCTTTTTTCAAACTCTTGGGAGTCAAGAACAGTCAAAAGTTTTTGATTAATAATTTGCGCTTGGGCTTGCCCTTGCAATGCTATAATACCAAAGGTTTTGCCGGCATATCGTTTATCATTTAAACAAGCTTGGATAGTTTCTACAAGTTCGTCTGCTTCGGGTTTGTTTCTAATGGTGTTGGTTTGCCCTTCTATATACCCTCCTTTTACAAATACTGTTTTAAGGGGTTCGAGACGGTTATCATCATATTGTTTGAGAGGATGGAGGCCAATTCCGGCTGACTGATAAAAGTGCCTGTTACAAAATTCGATGATTTCTGGCATACATCTAAAATGCTCCCGCAACACCACTTTTTGGCCAGAACAAAAAGCATTAGCATGGTCAAAAAAGCTATAATCTATGTTGAAAAAGCTATTATAGGGTATGTTTTTGAGGTACTGATTTATTAAGTCCTGTACTTTATCGTTCTCGACACCAACGTATTGAGGAGCTGTTTGCTTATCATCACCTACAATGATAATATTCTTAGCTAAGTACATCAAGAACATAGCATCAGGACCTAATTGACTGGCTTCATCCACAATAACATAGTCGTAAATAGCTGCTTCAGGTTGTAGAGTCTCTACTAATTTAGGCAATGGCATAATCCAGCATGGGACACTCTGTTGGCAATCGGTCATTAATGCTTGTGCCGCTTTACGGTTTTGCAAAGCCTTCTTGCCTTTTCCATGAGCTTTATTCATTGCCATCGCCCAAAGTGTAAGCTTTCGTGATAAGTCATTATCTATTCTTCCCAACACTTCTATCCATGCTTTGTCAGCTGCTAACTTGGCCGTTACATCACGAATTTGTTTTTCTTCTTGTTTTAAATTTTCATATAGTTCAGCTTCGGATTGACTTAAAAACTTTTTAAATTCACTATTTGCCACTTGCCAATAGATTGCTTTTGGCAGTAAGTCTATTTGTTCGCTATTGGCGCGACTTTCTACAATAAGTTCGGTGAATTCAGGAAAAATGCTTTGGCAAGTTTGGATGAGCTTTTGGTAGCGTTCCCATTCCTGCTGTTGTCGATTTAGCTGTTTTAAGTTATCTTTTTGAATTTGGTAAGTATTCCAATCCTGTTGTTCAATCGCGTTTCGCAATAGCCCTGTAATAGGATGAAGTTGTGGATTTGAAAGAGAAGTTAAAAGTATATTTAGTTGCTGCTGCGCAGTTTTATAAATTTGTACGTCTCTTGTATATTTAATTCTAAGGGATATTTCATTAATAACTTCTTCGTTTAATCCTTTTATTTTTACCAGTTGACTAATTGACTCTTCTCCGATTCGGTAGCGTCCAGATTGAGTTATAATTGTGTCTAATACTCCTAAATTCTCTTCAAGTTCAGCATAAAGGTTGTCATTATAAACTAATGAATTATCCCAAGAATTCAAGATATTTTCACACTCAATTCTAAAGTCAAAATAACGAATTACTAAATTAAATTCTTGTATTTCGTCGCATGGACTGCCGTTTATAAATACAGTTTTTGTAAAATACTCTCTCTCTTTAATGTGTGGCGGTAGTAGGAATTTATCAAAAATACCAAAAGAAACTTTCGATTTATTACTGCTTATTAAATACCTAAGAAGTATATCGGCATCGCTCCTTAATTGTTGTAAAGTGAAATTATTAGGTATAATAATGCGGTTTTTTTGTTCGAACTCACGGTATTGAATTTCGAATTTAACTTTTCCCAAAAAAATAGTAGTCAGTTTAAGACGATTGTTCCATTTAGCTGCTATGCCATTCTGACAATCGTTTAGGGCTTTTTTAGACCAATCTAATTTAGCAACTGCGCTATATTTTTGAAATGCATCTTTACATATATGAATTTGATTTTCTAATAAGTCTATGTTTATTCCTGATAAAATTGACAAATCTTGGCTCTTGTGTGTTTTTTCAAAATCATTAATTACCTGAAAACAGTTAGCTAATGACTCAATTGATAATAGGATTTATTCACTTGGTAAAGGTTGTTCAAAGTCTTTTAATGTATACGTTTTAAATAGAGTAGATAGTCGCGAAGTAAGCTGGAATAATTCCTTGAATTCGTTGTTGACTATTGTCAAATCATACAGTAAGTGAAGTTGATTCGGTAGACAAAATTCAGGCTTAACACGTTCTCTTAACTCAGCTACTGTGTCCTTAAACCAATCGAAAGCAATCTGTTCTTTTACCAATCTTTTCGCTAATTGGTCGAGAGTGTCTTCATATTGACTGTTTAATCTTTGTTTTCGAGTGTCTTTTTCTTTGAGGATAAGTAGCTCATTGTCATATTCTGCCTTAGATTTTTTAAGCTTCTCTAATTGTTGCTCGTTGGCTTCTATTTGTTTTTTTAGAACATCAAGATTTGCGTTATTTAACCTTCCTGTAATTGTATTAACCGATTGCTCTAAATCACTGGCCGATTTGCTGTCATCGCCTAACATGCTTACCGCCAAAGATTGAATTTCTAAAGGGATTTTATCTTTTAAACTTTCGAGGGCGCGTTTGGTTTGAGCAGTTACCAAGACTCGATTTCCATGAGCCAATAAATGACACATTAAATTTGCAATTGTGTGGGATTTTCCTGTACCGGGAGGGCCTTGTACAAGAACTTTGTTATTAGCACGCAAACGATTGACAATGCTGATTTGCTCCTCGTTGTAGAGTTTAGGGAAATAAATAGTATCGTCTTTAAAAGTGCGTGTACGTTGAATATCATTATAAATAGGAGCATTGGTTTCTAAAATAGCACGTACACAAGACGCGTCGAAGTTCTCACCTTCTTCCAGTTGCTCAATAATTTTCTTATAAACCGCAGTTAAACTTCGTGTAGTACGTTTTCTTAAAATGAGGGCCGGAGCAAAGTAAATATTTGGCTTTGATTGATTTGCAGTTGGTCGTTGCACATCAGGATAATACTGTGCCTGTGTATGAAGCACATTGGTGTATTGATTTAAAAAACCTTCTTTGCCAAAAAAATGTCTGGAGAAATAGTCATCCATTTCAGCACTTTCAATAGCACTTGACAGTGTGCGTTGTGCGTCCTCTACATTAAAACCTTCGAGGTCTTGGCACATATCCGACTCAATAAAATAACGGCTATTACTCAAGTCAGGTTTTACTTCAATATAAGCTGTTCGGGTATTGCTTACAAACTCAATCGCTGCTCGAACGGTAAATATGTGCCTTTTTATGAAAGTTCCTTCCGATTGGCAAAGCAGCCCCATACCCATTACCAACTCATACTCATCACCAAAATTTTGAATCTTTTTGAAGGTATCAAATAGTTGCCGGTAAATTTCAGATATACGTTGATATTCAGCCTCGTTTTCTTGAAAGGCTTTTGTTTCTTCTTTATAAACCTGATTTTGCTGAGGCCAAATGTTTATGCAATAACTTAAAAAAGCGTCTTCGACTTGGGAAGGACAAATGATGGTAGTGCCCTTTGAATCAATAATCGAAGCTCTTAGTTCAGGTTCTTTCGTAGCATGAATTAAAGTCTCTTCTATGACCCAACCCCGTAAATCAATAGGTAATTCAGGAAAAACAGGTTTGGGAAAAGGAGGAGTTGGTTTAACTACTTTTAGCCAAAAGTCTGCATTGGTATTATTTGCCTGTATTATGGTCTGTACAGATTCAGGTAAATCACTCAACCAAAATACTGAGTCATATTTTTCAACATCACGGATTACACTGTCACGCAACTGAGAAAAATTCAATAGAAAGCGGAATACTTGCAGATATTGATTCACAGAGAAAAGATGTAAATAAACGTATATTTACAAATCTATTGAAATGATGGATGGTGACCAAACAATTTGATAAGATATTTATTTTATGCTCTATTAGTCTGCTTTTGGTTGAAAAAATAAATCTGTAAGGTAAAATTCCGTCAATCCTTAATCCGTTCGCGGTCAGAGATTGAAATGTGTAAAAACTGCACCGAAGGCACGCAGGTGTGGGCATAAAGCTTTCTTATTTTGCCTGATAAAATTTTACATTTTGTTGCCGTAAAAAATCCTTAATTATATCTGCACTGATACAAACTCCTACGTGCAGAAAAGGGTGATTGGAGACTTTGGCGCGGTGCGTACCCACCCATACGTCGCGATTGACCATGTCGAAACCCAAGTGCAAATGCCGGGTCGATTGCTGCATCCCATACACTACGCCTTTGGTGTCAAAAAGCGGCCCGCCGCTTTGCCCAACTAATCCCGGGGTACTCATTTCGAGGGCAAACGCCTGTCCGGTCTCGTCTCCGATGTAGCGTGTTAAAATCCCGTCAATCGGAAACGCAGGAGTTACTTTCGGCATCGTGCCGTCCCACTCAATGTCGTCAATTTCAGAGTTGTATCGGTAGTTGGTAAACTCAGCAAAAGGGTAGCCCAATCGGCAAAGCGATTTTCCCTGTTTCGGAATTTGTCCATCGGCAATAAATTCTGCGGGGCGTCCGTAGTGCGCCTTTCCGGTAGTCCGAAATCGCAGTAGCGCTAAATCATGTTTGGAATGGTAGGTTACGTCGATGTGGGTGAGGTTATCAAAGCAATTGATAAAATCCATTTTTTGCGTAATCACCGAACCCAACGCCAATCCATACTTCTGTTCGAGTCGTTTTAAGTGCTGTTTCTGCTGGGGGTCACGCATCACTTTGCGGTATTCCGCCATAAACTGGTTGTAATTCTGTTGAACCGCGCCCGAATTAACGATGATTTCGGCAACGTGCCGACAGGTAATGGCATATCCTTCTTCGTTGATAAAAAAAAGAGTGGCGGCGCCGGTCAATATATCTGCCTGGTGATAAAGACGGGTAATGATATGGGTAGGTCGCGTAAACTCACTTACGCGTTCAATGGCTTCGACAAACATGCTGTTGTGGTTATTGAGAATAGTTATGCAATGATAATGCAATTCTTATACCACAAAACAACAAACCCGCAGAATCTATCGGCGGGTTTGTCAGTCATTTCTATAAAAGGCTTATTGTAAATTGATTAGGCTAAAGGCGCTCCCGCTAAAATTTGCGGGCTTGCAAAATCGGCGTATTTGTCAAAATTGCTGCGGAACAAATCGGCTAAGTGCAACGCTGCATGGTCGTAGGTTGTTGAGGCAGCCATCCGGATGATTGGGTACGTAGGAAATTACTCCTCATTATTCTCCTCGTTGAAAGCCACCTCCAGTTTTGCTTTCACCCATTCGGTATAGCGAGTGTGCTTATAGGTAAACCATTGCTCACGGAGTGCATCGTAGGTATCTACAATGTCTTTGAAACGGCGAAACGGTTTTGAACGCTCTAAGGCATCTATCAATTTGCTTTGCCAAAAGCGATTTGTCACTTCCTGTTCTGCAAAATCGGTCATAATCAGAAAACTTTTGCGGGACTCCATGGGTCGCATTTCAACATAATCATCCGGATTTGCTTCTATTTTATCAATATCTTCCTGATACAACTCCTGATTGTCACTGAATTCACTGAAATCAGGCATTGAAATGTATTCTTTGGTGGTACGATGTACATAACAAATGAGTCCCATTTCAAGATCCTGCGCTAATCCGTCGTAATAGTTGTCGTCCATATTTTTGATAGTTTTGTGTTTGAGCAGTTAAAAATAATTCTCTTCATTTCTTTTTGCAAACACAACATCGTTCAGCTAATGTTTACGCTTGATAATTTTGAAGAACAAATCAGCCGCGAGATAGTACAAAGAGGTCGCAATTACTTCCAAAATGATGCAGTTATCTATTTGGAGGACTCAGAGGAAAACCTTTGGACAGCCGAAGTCGAAGGCTCTGAAACATACCAAGTGGAGGTTGAATTGGAAGAAAAAATGGTCAAACACTATTTCTGCGATTGCCCGTACGACGGTCCTACCTGCAAACATGTAGTAGCGGTGCTTTACGCTTTACGAAAAGAAGTAAAGCAAAAAAAATCAAGCCCGAAGCCTAAAAAGTCCCAGAAGTTGACGTTAAAAGAGTTGCTCGAAAAAATTGATTTGAAAGAGTTGAGAGGGTTTGTTCTTGACTATGCTGCATCAGATAAAACGTTCAGTCAAAAATTTGAACTCCATTTTGCTGAAAAAGACGAGCGCATTGATGTTCGGCAGAAATATAAAGATTTGGTCACTAAAGCGATTCGTACTCATTCTAATCGTGGTTTTATTGATTACAGTGCTTCGCGTAAGTTAAGTCATGAAATAGATAAAATCATTCAAATGGGTTATCAGGCTGCTTCCAACGAAAACTTCAAAGATGCCTTTACAGTGGGGCAAGTCGTATTGGTGGAACTCATGGAAGCATACGAACAGAGTGACGATTCGTCGGGCGAATTGGGCGGCACTGTTCAGGAAGCCATTGAGCTTTTGGACAGCGTTGCTACTTCGGAGGCAAGTCGCGATCTCAAAGAAGAATTGCTCGAATTTGTGGCCAAAGAATTGCTCAATAAAGTGTATTTTGATTATGGTGATTATGGCTATAATTTGCTGGAGATTGTCCCCAAAATTGCGATAGATTTGGGTGAGCTGGACTTGTATCTAACTGTTTTGGAACGTCTTGAAAGAGTTGCTGGTGACTACTTACGAAATCATTTACGAACTGAGCGCATTGATTTTCTAAAAAAAATAGGCAAAGCAGAAGAGGCAAAACAACTCATTGAGGCTAATCTTGACATTGTGGAGATTCGCCGAGGGGTGGTTAAAGAGGCATTAGCTGCCAAAGAGTATGAGAAAGCTAAAACGCTGATTCGAGGCGGTATTTTAGTGGCAGAACAGCAAAAACATCCGGGAACTGTCAGTGATTGGGAAGGCCAATTGTTGGAAATCGCAATACTCCAAAAAGACACGGTTCAGATACGGTATTTTGCTAGAAAATTTGCGTTTGACCGTGGGTTTGACAGGAAATACTATCAGCAGTGGAAAAATACGTTTTCGGCGCCGGAATGGGTCAAAGAAATTGATGACCATATTCAACAAACCATTAAAAAATCGAACGTAAAACCCGAAAAAGGCTACTGGTGGGATCCAAAATCAGAGCGATTCAGGACGTTATCGCCGATTTTTATCGAAGAACAACTTTGGGAACAATTGTTTGAGTTAGTTCAGGAAAATGCCACACTCGACTCGCTCAATAAAGTCAGTCCTTATTTGGCTAAATTATACCCGCAGCAGTTATTGGATTTGTATATTCCATTGCTCAAAAAGTGGGGGACTGCCGTCAGTACTCGCCCGGAATATCATCAACTGGCTGAGCAGATGAAACAAATTAAGAAAGAAATTCCAAATACGGCAACAGCTATAGACGAATTGGTAAATTCACTCAAAGTTCAGAATCCTAAGCGCCCCGCTAGGCATGAAGAACTGAATGAGGTACTGCGGATGAAGTGATAAATGAAGCAAGTAAATAATGCCTTTTTCGTTACCTTTGTCATACTACTATACTATTTTAGACCATGATAACGATCACACTTTCAGGGGGAGGAGAGCCTAGCAATGAGCGTGCTATTGCGTTCGCAAAGGCGCTTGCAGCAAGTAAGAAGCAAATGGAGGAAGACTCCAAGGCATTTGCTAAAACAGAAAAGTACCAGGAATATCTACGAAAATTGGACGAACTCAATGCAAAAGCAAATACCACGGACGTATGAGTATCTTTTTGCAGGAGGGCAAGAGAATTCATTTTTCTTTAAGACGGACAATAAAATTGTGCATGAAGTAAAATTTAAAGACACATCCTACTTATTTACCAACTACTCCAACATATCATTTGAGGCTTTTGAGTTAGGTATTATTGTTTCTGAAAATTTTACTGAACAAAAACCTCCTTTAGATTCACGTATTCCTGTCACAATTGCAGCTATATTCTACGATTTCATTGGTAGAAATAATGAACAAGTGGTCATCTACATTTGCGACTCATCCGACGACAAACAAGCCATTCGTCATCGAAAATTTACGCAATGGTTTGAGTCATTTAAGGGGAATGATTTTGTTAAAATCAATGCCCCTATTACAGACAACAGGACTGTAGTTTATTACACTTCTCTGATTATACACCGCTATAACCCTAAGCGACAGGAAATTACAGAAGCCTTCATCAATCTAACTGACGACCAACAGAAATAAGACTCCTACAATGAAACGCCTTTTCCTTCTACTTTTTTCGACATTCTGCACGCTAAGTTTGACATTTGCGCAGCAAATTACCCCTCCTTTTCTCCAACACCCCAATCAACGCTGGATAGACTCCGTTTTTAACAGTTTGTCGCCCGATGAACGCATTGCGCAACTCATCATGGTAGCGGCACACGGGTATCCTACCAATCCCAAACGGGTGATTATTGATACCACTTTCTCCAACCCGCGCGTGGTGGCGCAGTACATTCGCGACTATAAAGTGGGTGGGGTGATTTTCTTTCAGGGCGGCCCGGTACAACAGGCACAACTGACCAATTATTACCAATCCATTTCCAAAGTACCGTTGCTGGTAGCGATGGACTCAGAATGGGGCTTGGCCATGCGATTGGACAGTGCGGTGCGGTTCCCGTACCAAATGACGATGGGGGCGATTCAGGGAAACGACGATTTGATTTATCGAATGGGTCGTGCGCTTGCCGCTCAGAAGAAGAGATTGGGCGTCCATATCAATTTTGCGCCTTCGGTCGACGTCAATAACAACGCCAATAACCCCGTCATTAACTTCCGTTCCTTTGGCGAAAACCCTCAAAAAGTGTTTGAGAAATCGTACGCGTACATGAAAGGGATGCAGGACGGTGGTATTTTGAGCTCGCTTAAACATTTTCCTGGTCACGGCGATACGGGAGTGGATTCGCATTTTGAATTGCCCGTCATTCCTCACAAACGCGCTCGCTTGGATTCCGTAGAGTTGTATCCTTTTCGTAAACTGATTGAAAAAGGTGCCGATGGTATCATGATGGCGCATTTGGCAATCCCTATATTAGATACCGCCAAAAATGTACCTTCTACGCTTTCCAAGCCCATTGTAACGGGGTTGTTAAGAGACCAACTGCATTTCAACGGCCTCATTTATTCGGATGCCATGAACATGAATGGCTTAGTCAAGTATTTTCCCAACGGAACCGGCGATGCCAAAGGATTGGAAGCTGGGATGGACATACTGGAGTTTAGTCCCAACGTACCCGCTGCCATTGCCGAAATCAAAAAATCCATTGCTGAAGGCCGCATCAGTCAGGCCGAAATCGACGCGCGGGTCAAGAAAGTGCTGGCGGCGAAGGCGTGGGTGGGGTTGGACAAATTTAAACCCATTGAAACTAAGAATCTGATTGCCGATATCAACGATAAAGAATCCGAGCTCCTCAATCGCCTGCTCACCGAAAATGCGCTGACGGTGCTTAAAAATGAAGGCTATATTTTGCCCATCAAGCATTTGGAAAAAGTAACCATCGCGTCTATTTCCCTCACCGACGCCCCTGCCGCGACTACAGCAACCAAAGAGGGGGTTGTAGCTCTTGGTATGCGCAATGAAACGACCAATACGAGTAATCTGACGGTGTTTCAGAAAACCCTTTCATTGTATACCAATGTGGATCACTTTGTGGTTCACCCCAAAACGCCGGACAGTGTTCAGAATGTGATTCGTGCCGCGTTGAAAAGCTACGATGTGGTATTGGTAGGGGCACATTTGAATAACATTCGCCCGGGTACGAACTACGGAATTACGCCTACCACGGCGGCTTGGGTGAAAGAGCTGGCCAACAACGGCAATGCCGTTATTACAGTATTTGGAAATGCATACTCACTCAATAAACTGGAAGATGTATCTAAAGCTAAAGCGTTGGTGATGGCGTACCAATTGACGCCTTTTACGGAAGAATTATCTGCGCAGTTGTTGTTCGGAGCCATTCCTGCCAAAGGGAAATTGCCAGTGACGGTCAATACGCAATTCGGCTACGGAGCCGGTTTGGATATTCCTGCCATCGGGCGTTTGAAATACACCATTCCGGAAGAAGTGGGACTGGACAGCAAATGGCTTTCCTTTAAAATTGATTCTATTGCCAACAATGCCATTGCCCAAAAAGCAACGCCGAGCATCGTAGTACAATTGGCCAAAGACGGAAAAGTGTTCTACCGCAAAGCCTATGGTACCCATGTGTTTGCGACTCCGTTGACGATGGTAAATGTGCCACCGCGCCCGGCGCAACTGACCGACCTCTATGATTTTGCTTCCGTGACCAAAATTGCCGGCTCCACCATGGCGTTGGCGCGTTTGCACAGTGAAGGAAAATTCAACTTAGACGGAACCATGAAGGACTACCTGCCCGATTTTAAAAACTCCAATAAAGCCGATTTGGTATGGCGGCAGGTGCTGACCCACCAAGCCGGCCTTCGTGCGTTTATTCCGTTTTGGCAGAATGCCAAAAATGCCGATGGAACTTGGAAAAAAGGCACATTTGTGTGGGGAAAAGAAGCGCACGGACCTTATACGGTTCAGATAACCGATAGTTTATGGTTGCACAAAAAATACCACAAAAAGATATTCAAGGCAATTAAAGACTCGCCGCTTAACGCGCGCTCCGCTGTTGCTGAAAAGAACTACGTGTATTCGGATTTGTCTTTTATGCTGTATCCGCAGGTAGTAAAAAACATCACTGGTGTGCCGTTTGAAGACTACCTGAAAACCAATGTGTACCGCAAGATAGGGGCCAATTCCCTTACTTTCAATCCGCTTCGTTTCAATGATTTAAGTACCATAGTTCCTACGGAGCGCGATACTTTCTACCGTCAGGCACTTGCGCACGGGCGCGTACACGACGAAGGGGCCGGTATGCTCGGCGGCCTAAGCGGTCATGCGGGATTATTTGGAAATGCCAACGACCTGATGAAAGTGACGCAGTTGTACCTCCAAAAAGGTAGCTTCGGCGGCGAATCGTTCATTTCTGAGAATACAATGAATGAATTTACAAGTTATCAATTTCCCGAATCACGTCGCGGTATTGGCTTTGATAAACCTTGCCGGGGGAGAGATTGCGGTAATGCTCCCAAAAGTGCCACGGCGATGAGCTACGGTCATACCGGCTATACGGGCATTATGATTTGGAACGACCCTGCCTATAATTTCAACTATGTCTTTTTGTCCAATCGAGTATATCCCACGCGCGACAACAACAAAATCTCCACCCTCAACGTCCGCACGGCCATCATGCAGGTGGTGTATGAGGGGTTGGGAGTGAAGTAGAATGCTTGGTTTTGACCTCTTTTTACGGTGCGGCATTCCGCAAAGTGGTCAAGGCTCAAATCAAAGAAGTTTTTAAAATCAAAGCAAATTTATTGGTGCGTACTGAAATAGACATCTTAGAAAACGAAATAATTGAGCAATATCCTGATGTGCTCGACATATTACTGCGTGACCACACTACACAAAAAAATATATTCTGGGCTACCGACAATTATGAACACCTCGGTGAAGCATACTGTTTTAGTTCTCCTATTTTGCCTGCTTTAATCACTGGTGATAATGGCAATATCATTATGCCCCGAGTCCATAAAGACAAAATTTTACAACAAATCAGGTCCAAGGAAATGGCAGAGGTCTTTACACCTTCGTGGATATGCAATGCTCAAAATAATTTAATTGATAATGCGTGGTTTGGAAGAGAAAATGCCTTCAATGCTGAAATTGTAACTACTGAGGGTTTTAGAACGTGGGAAGTAAACAAAGAAATAATAACCTATCCCGAAGGTAAAACCTGGAAAGAATATGTTCGTGACACTCGCTTAGAAATAGCTTGTGGAGAGGCTCCCTATATCACCAGTCGTTATGATACTACCACAGGGGCGTTTATCCCCACTGAAAATCGTATCGGAATATTAGACCGAAAATTGAGAGTCATTAATGAAAATGTACACACAACCGGAGAATGGTTGAAAGCCGCTCAAACTGCCTACAAAAATACGTATGCGTTTGAATGGCAAGGAGATAGTTTGTTGCTTGCACGTGAGGCTATGCTCATCACCTTTATCGAAAACTATACGTTCAAATTTGGAAAAGAACCTTTACTGAAATCTATTCAATATATCGCCTACATTATATCGTGGAATATTTGGCAGATGGACGGTTTGAAGGGGGTTGTTCCCAATACCTGTGGCGATAAAATTGAAACAAGTGTCGAACTTTTTGGGGAAATACAAACAAAAATCGTTTGTGAAGGCTGCAAAACAGATAATATCAATAAGCACAATGGCATTTATTGCCTCATAAAAGATTGGTCTAACAAAGATTTAAAAACAGGGAAAACCGGGCGGAAAATCAAATTTATTGATGTTTTAAAAAAGTCGAGAAAATGAAATTTACATCCTCACTCAAGTTAAAGTTGATCTATGTGTTTCGTATCAATGATGAGGCACACAGGGGATGCTTGAAAATAGGCGAAACAACTTCTGACAATGACAATATTTGGGGATTAGAACCCAATAGTTCGGCTCTCAATAAAGCCGCCAAAAAGCGTATAGACCAATATACCCAAACTGCCGGTATTGCGTATGATTTACTTTATACAGAAGTGGCTGTTTATGCCCAAAAAGGCACCATCAAAGCCTTTTCTGATGCAGAAGTGCATCAAGTCCTGATTCGTTCAGGGATAAAAAGAAAAACCTTTGACACAAAAAATAACGCCAATGAATGGTTTATTACTGACCTTGAAACTGTAAAAAAAGCGATAGCTGCGGTAAAGCAGGGCAAAGAGTCGCTTCATGCTGGCGAGGTTACAGACACTCAGAATCCGGTACTGTTTAGACCTGAACAGAAAGAGGCGATTGAAAAAACCATTAAGCAATTCAAAAAAGGGAATGAAATGCTTTGGTTCGCCAAAATGCGCTTCGGAAAAACGCTTTCTGCCCTTCAGGTGGTTAAAGAACATAAATTTGCCAGAACACTCATTTTAACGCACCGCCCCGTAGTCGATAAGGGTTGGTTTGAAGACTTTGGGAAAATATTCTATGATTCGCCTCAATACTCCTATGGTTCTAAAAACCAAGGAAATTCGTTTTCAACGTTAGAAAAAGGCTGCCAAACGAAAGAATCAAAGTACATCTACTTTGCCTCTATGCAAGACCTGCGAGGTTCAGAATTGGTAGGTGGTAATTTTAATAAAAATGATCAATTATTCGGTACGCTCTGGGATTGTATCATCGTAGATGAAGCCCATGAAGGCACTCAAACCGACCTTGGTAAAAATGTGCTTGATGTACTGAAAAAAGCGAATACCAAAATCCTGCACCTCTCCGGTACCCCTTTTAATCTTCTCGACAATTACAAAGAAGAAGAAATCTATACTTGGGATTATGTCATGGAGCAAAAAGCCAAGGCAGAATGGGACAAAATTCACTTTGGTGACCCCAACCCGTATGCGTCGCTTCCAAAACTCAACATTTACACGTACGACCTCGGCAAACTGTTGCATGAATACATTGACGAAGAAGTAGCATTTAACTTTCGTGAATTTTTTAGAGTGACCGACACCGGAAGTTTCCTTCACCAAAAGGATGTGCTTTCTTTCTTAAATCTCATTTGTAAAAAAGACCCGGCAAGCAACTATCCGTATTCTACCGATGAATACCGGGATAATTTCCGGCACTCCCTCTGGATGGTGCCCGGGGTCAAAGAAGCTAAAGCCTTGAGCAAAATGCTCAACAATCATGCTGTTTTCGGCCAATTTAAAATTGTGAATGTGGCCGGCGATGGCGATGAAGAAGAAACCAACGAAGAAGCACTCCATAAAGTAGAAAAAGCAATTGGTGATAAACCTCACGAAACCTACACCATTACGCTCTCTTGCGGGCGTTTAACCACTGGCGTTTCGGTCAAAGCTTGGACGGCGGTTTTCATGCTTTCGGGTTCGCACAATACCTCGGCGTCCGGGTACATGCAAACCATTTTTCGAGTGCAAACGCCCGCTACCATTAACGGCAAAGTCAAGGAAGAATGCTTTGTGTTTGACTTTGCCCCGGACCGCACCCTCAAAGTGATTGCCGAAACAGCCAAAGTATCAGCCAAAGCAGGGAAGACCTCCGGTGAAGACCGAACGATAATGGGGGAGTTCCTGAACTTCTGCCCCATTATCGATATTCATGGCTCTCAAATGAGAAGTTATGATGTCAATGGCATGTTGGAACAGCTCAAAAAAGTATATGTGGAGCGAGTAGTGCGTAATGGTTTTGAGGATACTTATCTGTACAACAACGACCAATTGATGAAATTGCAATCTATTGACTTAGAAGAGTTTGATGGATTGAAAAAAATAATCGGCAGCACCAAGGCTATGCCTAAAAGCGGTGATATTGATGTAAACAATCAGGGTTTTACGAACGAAGAATATGAGGAACTGGAAAAAGCCCAAAAAAAGAATAAAAAGGAACTGACAGACGAACAAAAACGACTCATTGAAGAAAAAAATAAAAAGAAAGAAATCAGAGACAGCGCCGTTTCCATCCTCAGAGGTATTTCTATTCGTATGCCTTTGCTTATCTATGGCGCAGAAGTAACCAACGAAGAAACGGAAATCTCGATAGACAACTTTGCCGATTTGGTTGACAACCATTCTTGGGAAGAATTTATGCCCAAGGGCGTGACCAAACAAACCTTCCGAAAGTTTAAGAAATACTATGAGCCGGATGTGTTTCGTGCTGCCGGCAAACGCATCCGGGCGTTGGCCCGTGCCGCCGACCACCTTAGTGTGGAAGAGCGTATTGAGCGAATCACTTCTATCTTTGGCACCTTTAGAAACCCCGATAAAGAGACCGTATTGACCCCGTGGCGGGTCGTAAATATGCACTTGGGCGACTGCCTCGGGGGCTATGTGTTTTTAGATGAAAATCGCGAAAAGACAATTGCCCATCCCAATTACGTTTCTCATGGGGAGGTAACCGAAAGTGTGTTTTCTCCTAAGGCTCTCATTCTTGAAATAAACTCAAAATCAGGTCTTTATCCGCTTTATATCACGTACAGTATTTTTCGTAATCGCCTCAAAGATCGGTACCCCGACCAAGATGCCAACACACTGACCATCACCCAACAACAGGCACTTTGGGATAAAACGGTAGCCGAAAACGTTTTTGTGATCTGCAAAACGCCTATGGCGAAAACCATCACCAAACGAACGTTGGTAGGATTCAGAAAAGCAAATGTAAACACCCACCATTTTGAAGATTTGGTAAACCAAATCACGCACAAAGCCGATAACTTTATCAAAAAAGTTAAAAAAGGGCAAACGTATTGGAAAGCAAACACCAATGATACTATGAAATTTGACGCAATCGTAGGCAATCCGCCTTATCAAGTAACCACTGAAGGGACGAGTGACAATCCTATATATCATTTATTCATGGACATCGCTTTCAAAACTTCTGATAAAGTAACATTTATAACACCAGCTCGGTTTTTATTTAATGCGGGGAAAACACCAAAGGAATGGAACTCAAAAATTCTTAAAGACCCACATTTTAAAGTAATTTGGTATGAGAGTGATAGTACAAAAGTGTTTCCAAATGTGGATATTAAGGGAGGCGTAGCTGTTACTTTCAGAGATAAACAGCAAGCATTCAATAAAATTGGAACGTTTACACCATATCCTCTATTGAGCATTATTTTGAGTAAAGTAATATCTTCATCAAATTTTTATTCAATTGATAGTATAATACATTCTCAAAATAAATTCAAGTTAAATGTATTGTATAACGATTTCCCAAATTATAAAAGCATTATAGGAAGTAATGGAACGGAAAAACGATTAACAACTTTAATTTTTGAACAACTCGAAGTTTTTAAGGAAAATGCCACCGGCGATAATGAAATTCAAGTTCTTGGTCTGATAAAAAACAATAGAATTTACCGATACATCCACACAAAATATATTGAAGAGCATATATGCTTGTATAAATATAAGGTTTTTTTACCATTTAGTAATGGCTCTGGGATTTTTGGAGAAACCTTATCATCACCTGTTATTGGCAAACCATCTATTGGCTTCACACAATCATTCATTTGCATTGGGAATTTTGAATCTTTAAATGAGGCAGAGGCTTGTGATAAATATATAAAATCCAAATTTACCAGAGCCATGTTAGGTACGTTAAAAGTGACACAGCATAATAGTAAAGATGTCTGGAAGTTCGTCCCATTACAAGACTTTACAAACAAGTCAGATATAGATTGGAGCAAGTCTATTTCGGAGATAGACAGGCAGTTGTATAGTAAATATGACTTGACCACAGAAGAGATTGGTTTTATAGAAAGCATGATAAAGCCAATGGCAGAAAAAACACAGGAGTAAGAAGGCTGTAGGGCTTGCCACACCCTGTAAAAACAACTAATCTAACTTTGTGCAGATGGATGACAAAAGACTCTATATTATTGCGGGATGCAACGGGGCAGGGAAAACGACGGCATCTTTTACAATTTTACCTGAAGTTTTGGACTGTAAAGAATTTGTCAATGCCGACGAAATCGCAAAAGGGCTATCCCTTTTTCAGCCTGAAAAAGTTTCGTTTGAAGCAGGACGAATCATGTTGCACCGAATAAACGAGTTGCTTGCTGAAAATGAGAATTTTGCATTTGAAACGACGTTGTCCACCCGAAGTTACAAGAACAAAATAATCGAAGCAAAGGAAAAAGGGTATCGAGTTACGTCATTATTTTTTTGGCTTCAAAATAGTGAATTGGCCAAAGAACGGGTCAAAATCAGAGGGAGGGCACAATATCGAACCCGAAGTTATTGAAAGGCGATATGTCAAAGGGATTAGAAATCTGTTCGATATTTATCTTCCAATTGTAGATGGCGCTTTAATTTTTGACAACTCTAAGGGGAGGCATGAACTCTTGGCCGAAAAACAAACCGGCAGCTTATTGATCGTTATAAATGAAGAGAAGTTTAACCTTTTAAGGAATTATTATGAACACAAATGAAATTCAAACTGAAGAGAAACGTAAAATTTTGAAAGGATTGGAGAAGGCTTACGAAAAACTTTTGGAATTTAAGAGGTTAAAAAACAGTGAATTAGTTGTTTTACGTGATAACAAAATCGTAAAAATCAAACCCCAACCATAGACCCGCAGCTATACCGCAAATATGGCCTCTCCGAAGCCAAGGTGGTGTTTATGGAAAGTATAATAAAACCCATGGCCGAGAACGAAAAAACGGAGTGATAAAATGGAATACATGCGACAATCTTACTACCTCTTGCTCACAGGGCTATTGACCTTTAGCATGGCTTGCCAAAAGTCTGCCAACGAAGCCACTACTTTTGCCCCCAAATTTAAACTCATTCCTGCCGATACGGTGCATTTCAACAACTTTGTGGACTGCAATATGGCCGAGGCGTGGGTGGGCGATACCTTTCGAATTTTTCCCGGCAAGTACGGCGAAGACCCCGTTTGGGGATACTCGCACGAGTTGAAATTTGCCGATGGTCGCCACGCTGAAGAAGCATTTCACCGTAAAGCCAATGAATTTACCGAACCCAAAATGCCGCCAAACGCTCCTATTGGCCAGAAGGGACTGCACGGAGCTGCTTGGTTTGAGACCGTCTATCAAGACCCTAAAGACGTCTCGGGCAAAACCCTCTACGCCGTTTATCACAACGAAAACTACCCCGCGACCCTCCCCTACGACTCCAAAACAGGCGAAGGCTACATTGACCATAAATGGCCCGAAGGACTCACAGGTCCCAAATCACCCGCCGCCGTATGTCGCATCGGCATTATGAAGTCAACTGACGGTGGACGTAGCTGGGATAACAAAGGGCTATTTATCGAAGACCTCCAACCCCGCATGATTCTCAAACCGCACAACACCTCCAAAACCTTTGCGGGAGGCGTCGGCGACCCGTCGGCGGTAGCAGTCGGCGAGTACTTGTATTTGTTTTATGGTGAATATGGCTTTCCGGGTATATACGACGAAGCCGCCTACAAACGAGAGGACGAATACAAAGGTCAGTGTATCAGTGTGGCTCGCATCGCACTCAGAGATTTAGACAATCCCGTTGGAAAAGCGCTGCGCTGGAATGGGAAAGAATTCAGTGCGGCTTATAACGGTTTTGGTGCGTCCATTGCCTCCTTGCAGATTCCTTCCGGCGAAGGCGGCGGCCCGGCCTCTTCTCCCACGGGCGGTTTTCACTGGGGGCCTTCGGTCAGTTGGAACACCTATCTCAACTGTTGGGTAATGCTCATGGGAAAAGTAACGGGCAGCTCATGGAAAGGCAGTAGCGTGTATATTTCGTTCAATAAAAACAAAGACTTAGGCGAAGGCAACAATTCCCAAGCATGGACAAAGCCGCAACTATTACTTGACAAACCCGGCTTCATTATGTGGTATCCATCTCTCCAACCCATGAACACCCCTGAAGACATCGCTCAAAAACACACTTGTATGCGCTTAGGCCAAAAAGCCCGCCTCTACATTAAGTACATTAAACCAGAAAAAAGCGATTATATGTCGGAGTATATCATTGAGTTTGAGAAATAGAGATAAATTTTGTCAGGCTGAAGCGCCTGATTGTTTGTTGATTAAATAGTTTATGTTCCTTACCCCTACTTTACCCCATGAGCACGAAAAAGAAAGTACTCTTTGCCCTTTTAGCTATCCCCCTCATCGGCATAGGCTACGCCGCCAATTACGCTTATCGCTACGCGCTGATTGGGGCGGGATACAATGCCAAAACCGTTTGTTCATGCGTGTTTGTGTCAGGGCGGAGTTTGGAATCAGTCGTGGCGGAGGATTTATACGGGATTCCGTATGGTACCAAAACCATTGATACGGTTGCAAAAACAGCCACGGCGACTCTTTTTGGGATTGCCTCCAAAACGGCGCTTTATCGCCCCAAGTTAGGTTGTACGATTTTGAATGAAATGACTGCCGAAGAACTTCGCCAACAACCCAGCATCACGGCAAGTAGTACACCAACGGAGGTCTTGACGGATTCTGTATTACCACCATCTCAACAAGACGCCATCAAAAAAACGTTGGATTGGGCATTTGCTGAGCCTGATCCCAAACATCCCGTTCGTACGCGGGCGGTAGTGGTTTTGCACAAAGGGAAAATAGTGGCTGAACGCTACGCCAACGGCATTACCCCAACGACGGCATTGACGGGCTGGTCCATGACCAAAAGCGTGACCAATGCCATGATGGGTATGTTAGTAAAAGATGGAAAATTGGACGTAAACAAACCCGCCCCTGTCATGGAGTGGGCGAATGACAACCGAAAGATAATTACGCTGGATAACTTGTTAAGAATGAGCAGCGGCCTGAAGTTTGATGAGGTGTACAGCGGAGTCAGTGACGCTACCAAGATGCTGTTCAGCGTGGCCGGTGCTGGAAAATATGCTATTCAAAGCCCCGTGGAAGTGCCGCCTGCTACGAAATGGTATTATTCGAGTGGCACGAGCAATATTTTACAGGAAATCATTCGTCGGCAGAGTAAAACTCATGCGGAGTATTTGAATTTCCCGCATCAACGACTGTTTCAAAAGTTAGGAATGAACACTGCCCACTTAGAACCCGACCCATCAGGTACGTTTGTAGGTTCTTCGTTTTTGTATGCTTCGGCCCGCGATTGGGCTAAGTTTGGACAATTGTACGCGCAGGATGGTATTTGGAAAGGCGAACGCCTGTTGCCCGAAGGTTGGGTCGCGTATTCGTCCCGCGAAACGCCTCATTCAGAAGGCAAGTACGCAGCCCAATTTTGGATTTATGTACGAAAAGATGGCTTACCTGCCGACAGCTTTACTATGAATGGTTTTGAAGGGCAATTTGTGTTGATTATTCCTTCTAAACAATTGGTAGCTGTACGTTTGGGATGCAGCCCCGAAGAAAAATACTTTGACGAAGTGAAGTTCTTTAAAGAAATTGCAGCGGCCTTTTAATGATACGTAGAGCCGCACTATTTTGCGTCTCTACGTATCATTAGCCGCAAAATAGTGCGGCTCTACTGTTTGAATTTTAGCGTCAGCTTTGTCATGCGCGGAGGGTCATAGAGCGTGCTGCGGGTTTCCATCTCAAAATGGTCTTCATACACGTTTCGTGGGTAAATGTTCCAACCGCCTGTTTTGGCAACCGTATCACGCAGAGCAATCACGTTTTGTTTTGTATAAAGTTCCCATTGAAATTTTTTGGTGTCAGCAGCATCCTTAAAATGCCCTTCAAAAACACCATTTGGCAAGAAACGCACCCAATCCATGTAGGCTTCAAATTCTATCCCGCTGATGTGGGGAATATGTTTCCCGTTTTTAAACACGGGGGCTTCATCCATCAGGATTTCCTGAATCTGCCATTTGGGTACGGCCGTCAGGCGCTTTTGGGCTTCCTGTACGTCGCTTGCTGGGCGATTGCAGGCCGTCAGTCCGGCAATAATCACTAAAAAAGATAAAATAAAGCGTTTATTCATGGTTTTTTGTCAATTTTGAAATCTTATTCAATACTATGATGTATCAGACAGTTTACAAAATTCTGCCTGAAAATAACTGTAAATTGCAGCCTCAAATCCTGATGACTATCGGGAGTAAATCTCAAAAACAGCTATGAACCGCATCGACCGCCTCACCGCTATTTTGATTCAGTTACAATCCAAACGGGTCGTTAAAGCGCAGGAAGTAGCCGACCGTTTTGGTATCAGTTTGCGAACGGTTTATCGCGACATACGCGCGTTGGAAGAAGCAGGCGTACCCATTGGGGCCGAAGCCGGTATCAGCTATTTTTTGGAAGATTATCATTTGCCTCCCGTCATGTTTTCCAACGAAGAAGCAAGTGCGCTGCTTTTTGGGGCAAAACTCATTGGTAAAATGGCGGACGAATCTTTGCGTGAAGGGTTCGAGTCGGCCTTTTATAAGATTAAATCAGTGCTGAAACGCGCTGAAAAAGAGCACTTAGAAGACCTCGAAACCCGCGTAGCCGTGCTTGCTCGCCGACGAAATGAGCCATTTTCTTTAAACGTGCTGAATGAAATCCAACAGGCCATTGTCCGCCAGCAGGTGTTATGCATTGATTACGTCGCCAATTTTCAAAGCCAAAGTTCGCAACGCGAAATTGAGCCCATCGGTTTGGTTCATTACAGTTCTCATTGGCATTTGATTGCTTTTTGCCGTTTGCGTGGGGATTATCGCGATTTTCGAACCGACCGCATTCAGAGCCTGACCAATACCGAGCAGTTTTTCCCGAAACAGAATTTACTCATGCTGCAAGCCTACCTCGACCGACTGCGGGTGCAGGAACATTTGGAAGAAGTTACGCTTTGGGTGCACAAAGGCGCGGCGTTGTTTATGCAGGAACAGCGCTATATTTGGGGGTTTATTTCGGAAGAGTCTCACGACAAATACATCAAAATGAAATTCATGACGCAGTACTTTGAAGGAATGGGTCGTTGGCTGATGACGTTTGGCAAACACGTTAGTATAGAAAGCCCCCAAAAGATAAAAGAAATGATGCAAACTTTAGCCCTCGAAATTCAGGAACATTATCTGCAACCCTACTGACATACCGTTGTCACTTGCCCCCTGTACCTTTGTTTCAGTTAAATAATCAACCAATTATTCATCCTAAAACACAACGGACAACCATGGCAGCAATCAATCCTTATCTAAACTTTATTGGGCAACACCGAAGAGGCTTTTAACTTTTACAAATCGGTCTTTGGTGGAGAATTTGCAATGATTCAGCGTTTTAAAGACACGCCTGAGGCAGACAAACTATCCGTCGAAGATCAAAACAAACTCATGCACATCGCCTTACCCATCGGTAATGGAAATGTGTTGATGGGAACTGACGCGTTGGAATCTATGGGACATACGCTTACTTTTGGCAATAACTTCTCGCTGTCTATCAGCGCCGACAGCAAAGAAGAAGCTGAAAAAATCTTTAATGGCTTGGCCGAAGGAGGTGATGTAGAAATGCCGTTACAGGATACCTTCTGGGGAGCTTACTTCGGAATGACCGCTGAAAAATTCGGTATCAAATGGTTGGTGAATTACGATTACCCCAAAAACTAAACTACTTTACTTAACCCCACAAAAAAACAGCCATGATTATCAAAGAAACGCAGCCTTTTAATGCGCTTACCTTCACAACGCAGGCTACCCTTCCTGAACTGAGTAAGTATGGTCCGGTTGGTCAGAAATTATGCAGCGAAGCCGAGCGACTCGGTATACAACCCGGCGGCCTTCTTCAATGGAACTACTACGAAATAGACGGAAAGCCCGAAACGGTTTTTACGTTGGAGATAGCCTTACCTGTTCATGAAAAAGAGGCAGAAGTGCAGGGTTTTGAAAGTAAGCCAATTCCTGCGATCAAATGCCTTTCATTGGTGCATGAAGGACCGTGGGAAAACTTGCCCCAATCGTACGGAAAAGCGATGGGTTATCTTTCTGCCAATGATCTTACGATGACTGGTGAATGTCGGGAGATTTATGCAACGATAGATTTGGAAGAAACCGCCAATAACATCACCGAAATTCAAATAGGAATTAATTAAGTGCTAAAGCACAACGGGGCTGCCCGTGCGGTTAATCGTTATTTGTCAACCGTTATCCGTTTAAAATCAACGAATTATATCGAAGCAAATACCCTAAAACTTCTGCTCATTTACTTAACAGCCATTTACTGAATAAACAAAAGTGCGGAGTAGGGAAGAGGATTGACTCTCCCTTACATCGCACTTTCAGTTTTTAGTAACTTTTCAAACCAATTCCATTGCCCTTTCTTCGGCTTTTTCTTCTTTCCAGTGTTTCCAGCGCGGTCCTAATACTCTATTCATTCCTTTGTCAATGGCAAAGTGGCGGGCAATATTCCATAAACCGCGCAAACGGGTATAGACACTGTCATTGGAACGAAGCGCTATGGAGAATCCTCCGTCCACATATTGAATAAAATGCCAATACATGGAAGGAATAAATAGGGTTTCGCCGTGTTCGAGAGTTGTATCCCAGCCTTGAGCATTTTTAAAGGCGGGATAGTTTTCATAGTCGGGCTTCAACACGTTCATGTGGCTCTGTACCGTGAACGGATGTTGATATAGGTAAGGACTTTGGTCGGGGGAAAAAAGCACAACCCGCTTTCGGGTTTGAAACTGCGTCAGAAATACAGAAGAGCAGTCGATGTCGTAATGTAAACTGACAACCGCGTCCTGCCCTCCAAAAAACATGAACGGATACTCTTTTACAAAGCCGTCAGTAATGGTAGGCATTTTAATATCTTTCACCATATCGGGTGCATGTTGAAAGATATTATACAAAAACATCCTCAATTCGGTAGGGCCTTCCTGAATTAAGTCCAGATAATCCCCAAAAGGCATGTGCACTTTAGGAGCCATGTAGCCTTTGCCTGCGTTGTGGAAATCATTTCCAAAAAGAGGGACTTTCAAATGTCCGTAATTGGTCTTCAGATAATCGAACGTCCATTTGTCAGTGGCAGGCCAATCGGCAGCTAAATCGCGAAAAACTACCGGACGCGAAGGTAAAAGGTATTGTTCTCTGAATTCTTCAGGAGTAAGTCCCGAACGTTTTTCAATAGGCTGTAATTGCATTTTTTAACGATGGTTTTAAGTGGAGAATACATACTTTAGTATATATGATAAATCACTAAAAAATCGTACCAACACGTGTGTATTTTATGCCCATTAGCACCATTTGGCTCCAATGCTCTTTCTCTTCTACTTTTTTTAGCCAATAAGTGCGGTTTATTTGACCATAAAACTCTAACAAACAGTGAATTTGTTCCATAAACCACATTAAAATCTCTTTGAATTACACAAAAAATAATTCAACAGGTTGGATATACAGAATTACAATGGTTTTTGGGTATTCTAATTCTTTTACCTCAAACAACTACTTGGAAGATTCGAGCGAGTTAGTAAATTTGGGGACTTTGAATCTTAATAACTTTGATGAACTAAATTTCTCTAAACTACAATGCTTGAAGCTGCTGTACAAACCAAAATAGACCAATGGCTCGGTGGAAATTACGATGCCGATAGCAAAGCTACTATTCAACAACTTGTTGATCAACAAAGCTTTACTGAGCTGACAGACTCATTTTACAAAGATTTAGAGTTTGGTACTGGGGGATTGCGCGGATTGATTGGGATTGGTTCTAACCGCATGAATCAGTACACCGTAGGAGCTGCTACACAAGGTTTAGCCAATTATCTGAACAAAACTTTTGCTGGCGAAAAAATCAGTGTCGCTATTGCTCACGATTGCCGTATCAAATCAGATGAATTTGCGCAGGTGATTGCCAACATATTTTCGGCCAACGGAATTGACGTTTATTTATTTAAGTCATTGCGCCCAACTCCCGAACTCAGTTTTGCCATTCGACTTTTGGGCTGTAAAAGTGGCGTAGTCGTAACGGCTTCTCACAACCCGAAGGAATACAACGGCTACAAAGCGTATTGGGATGACGGCTCGCAGGTGGTGGCTCCGCACGATAAAAATATAATCGACGAGGTCAATGCCATCAAAACGATCGATGATATTAAATTTCAAGGAGATTCTTCCAAAATTCACCCTATCGGTGAAGAAGTCGATGAAAAATACATTGACCAAATTTTATCATTGTCAATTTCAAAAGAGGCAATTGCGCGGCAAAAAGACCTGAAGATTGTGTACACGCCCATCCACGGAACCGGTGTAACGCTTGTGCCGACGTTGCTGTCGCGTATGGGATTTGAGAACGTAACCGTCATTACTGAACAAGCCGAACCCAACGGAAACGGACAATTCCCGACAGTGGTTTATCCTAACCCCGAAGAATCGGAAGCGATGTCGATGGCGGTAAACAAAGCCAAGGAAATTGACGCTGACCTTGTGATGGGAACCGACCCGGATGCCGACCGTGTAGGAATTGCCGTTAAAAACCACCACGGTGAAATTCAATTACTGAACGGGAATCAAACCGCTACTGTATTGATTTATTACCTGCTCCAGGCGTGGAAAGAAGCGGGTAAGTTAACGGGGAAAGAGTTTGTGTGCAAAACCATTGTTACCACCGATTTGATTGATAAAATGGCTGCCGGTTACGGGGTTCATTGTTACAATACACTGACCGGGTTTAAATACATTGCGCAGGTAATCAGAGAGTTGGAAGGACAACAACAGTTTATTGGCGGAGGAGAAGAAAGCTACGGATACCTCATTGGTGATGCCGTACGTGACAAAGATGCCATTGCAAGCTGTGGGATGATTGCCGAGTTGACAGCTTACGCCAAGGACAAAGGCCTGAGTTTGTTTGATATGCTGATGGAAGTTTACAAGAAATTTGGATTCTATTACGAAGGTCTGATTTCTTTAACCAAAAAAGGTAAAACAGGTGCCGAAGAAATTCAACAAATGATGGCTGATTTTCGGGCGAATCCGCCTCAGTCATTGGCCGGTTCTCCGGTAACGCGCATCGACGATTACAAATTTTTGAAGCGCACCGAAAATGGCGTTACGGTAGATATTCCGTCGGGAAGTATGGGAATTGAATCATCAAACGTACTTCAATTCTTTACGGCCGATGGGACCAAATTTACGTGTCGTCCCTCGGGAACAGAGCCTAAAATCAAGTTTTACGTGGGAGTCGTGGGCGCTTTGGAGAAAAATGAAGATTTTGATACAGTTTATGAGTTACTCAAGCAAAAAGTGAAGGCAATTGGTGAAGAATTGGACTTAAAATAGGATTAATTACTAAATTTTTTAAAAAATATTTGCTTGAACGGAATAAAAACGCGTATATTCACGTTACGTTTAGAGTCCTGATGAAAATCAGGGCTTCTCATCATAGGTTAAGTGTGAGAAAAGCCATTCGCTTATAGCGAAATGGCTTTTTTGTTTTGAGTCTTCTTCCTTATTTTTACATTTCATTTGTGTCCTGAAAAGTTTAAGTTGAATCATAATAAGAGTTTTGAAAATTAATGCTCTTTTATTATTACTTCTTAATACTCAACTTTCAAATCCTAACTCTTTCATAATGAGGAATATTAAGATTGTTTTTTGCCTGCTTCCCCTTTGCGTCGGGGTGATGCTTACATTAGGAAGCTACGCTCAGGATGCCAATTATGAGCGAGATTATAAACGTGCGGTAGCCCTCTATAAAACAGGTGAGTATGAATTGGCAATGAATGATTTGACTCCTCTTACTTCGCGTAAACACCAGAATGGCATGGTGCCGTTTGCGCATTATTATTATGCTTTAGCAGCCCAAAAGACCAATCGCTTTGCTGAAAGCCGCCAAATGCTTATTCAGCTGCGGGAGCGCTATCCGGATTGGAAGAAAATAGATGAAGCGAATTATCTATTGGCTGATTTGACCTTTCGCGAAAAACAGTTTGGTGAAGCGCTGGACTATTTAAGCGAAATTACCAATGCGTCCGTTAAGAAAGATGCAGAAGTACTGAAAAAGATGTACATCAGCCAATTGCAGGACATCAAGTACCTGAAAAACTTAAATAAGCAATATCCTTCCGATAAGTTGATTGCCCATACACTGATTGATTTGATTCAAAAGACCTCCAACGATAAAGCGGATTTAGAACTTTCGGATGAACTTACCAATCGTTTTGGCGCGACTGCGACCAAATCGGCCTCTTCTGCTTCTACTTCGGCAGCAGTTACGCCTATCCGGCAAAATGCGAATAATCCCCAAAAAGGCTACTACAACGTAGCGGTCGTTTTGCCGTTCAGACTGAAAGAGTTCAGTGGAAATCAGCGCGTTCGCTCTAATCAGTTTGCCTTTGATATGTACGAAGGCATGAAGTTGGCAAAAGTTAAATTGCAACAGGAAGGAATACTGGTGAATATGTTTACGTACGATGTCGGAAATGACGCGGAAGAAATGCTGGATATTGTCAACAATACGAACTTTGCTCAAACCGATTTAATTGTAGGACCGGTGTACAGCGAGCCGGCTAAACTTGCGGCTGATTTTGCGGAAACCAACAGCATTTATTACGTACATCCAACGACTCTGGCAACTGATATTTTAATAAATCATCCCAATACGCTGATGCTGCAACCCTCGTTTGAACGTCAGGCGGCTCAAGGGTTTGAGTTTATGCGTTCATTGCCTGCCAATACAAATCGTAAAGTAGCGATTTACTACGGCTCGACTCGGCGTGACTCTACGTTGGCGGCGGCTTATCGAGCCAAAGTTACGGAAGCAGGTTTTCAGGTGGCTGATTTTCGTAAAACCCGTGAAAAATTGGATTCGACAGCGGCCATTACCGAGGCAAATAAACCGGGCCACGTAGCGGTATTCAGCGGCACCGAAACGGATGGAACCAAAGTAATGAATATGTTGACCAAACGGCGTTTAAATGCGCCTTTGTTGGCAAATGCATCCTGCTTCAATTTGCAAAATATTCAACCCTCTTCTTTGTCGGGTCGGGATGTGTATTTAATGGACACTGAATTTATTGATACTTCTAAGCCTCAAGTGCGTGATTTTCAGATTCAATATTTTACAAAACGCAATACCGTACCTTCCATTTATGCCTTGCAGGGTTATGATGCTTTGCTTTTCTTTGGACGTATGATGCATAAATACCGCAATCAACTTCGTAGCGGGTTAGATGCCAAAGCCTATTCGGATGATTACCTGCTGTCAGGATTTAATTACCTGCGTTCCAACGATAACCAAGTGGTTCCCATTGTTCAAATGGATGATACGAAGTGGGTTCGGGTCAATGGGCAGTAATCCACAGTTTATAGTCTAAACCATAGTTTACAGTTTATAGGTGTAATGGTTTGTTACGTTGTGGATATAGGTCAGACGGTAGTCAGACCGTCTTCTGCTCTTTTGGGTCTGACTATCGTCTGACCCGACTGCCCACAACTTAAACAACTAATTCACATAAGTTCAGTAAACGGTTAATTTTTGTATATTTTCCACCATCAATAGATAATTTTTAGATGTCAATTACAGAGAGTCAATCGCTTTTCGAAAAAGCAAAACAATACATTCCGGGGGGAGTCAATTCGCCGGTAAGGGCGTTTAGAGCCGTGGGTGGCTCACCTATTTTTATCAAATTGGCCAAAGGCCCTTATATCTACGACGAAGACGGAAATCAATATTTGGAATTCATTAACTCGTGGGGGCCAATGATTTTGGGACATGCTCATGAATTGATTGAAAAAGCGGTTTCGGATGCCATCCAAAATTCATTTTCCTTTGGAGCACCTACCCGCAAAGAAGTAGAGATGGCAGAATTGATTGTGAGTATGGTGCCTTCGGTGGAGAAAGTACGGATGGTGAATTCTGGTACAGAAGCAACCATGTCGGCCATTCGGGTAGCGCGAGGCTACACCAGACGCGACAAAATGATCAAATTTGAAGGTTGCTACCACGGCCACGGCGATAGCTTTTTGATTGCGGCCGGAAGCGGTGCCGTCACGATGGGGGTGCCCGATAGCCCGGGTGTTACCAAAGGCGTGGCCAATGATACGTTGACGGCTCCCTTCAATGATTTGGTAGCGTTGGAACAGCTCATTGATGCCAACCGAGGTCGAATCGCCGCCCTGATTTTAGAGCCGGTCGTTGGAAACATGGGTTGTGTGTTGCCCAAAGAGGGCTATTTGGAAGCCATTCGTTCGCTGTGCACCAAAGAAGGCATTGTTCTGATTTTTGACGAAGTGATGACCGGTTTTCGCTTGTCCAAAGGCGGTGCGCAGGAACGTTTCGGTATTGTGCCCGACATGACTACGATGGGTAAAATCATCGGCGGCGGGATGCCCGTAGGAGCTTATGGAGGCAAACGTGAAATCATGGATTGCGTTTCTCCTGCCGGGCCTGTGTATCAGGCCGGGACGCTTTCGGGGAATCCCATTGCCATGTCGGCAGGGTTGGCGATGCTGCGTTATTTAGACGCTCATCCCGAAGTGTACATGCGTTTGGATGAAGTGGGAAATACCATTACCGCCGGTTTCAAAACTTCTCTACAGAAATTAGGGTTGAATTATACCATTAACCACATTGGGTCGATGTTCACGCTCTTCATGACCGACCAACCCGTTACTGATTTTACTTCGGCCAAAGCGGCTGATTTGCCGTTGTTTGGCCGTTATTTCCAAGCGATGCTCAGGCGTGGAATTTACTTGGCCCCTTCGCAATTTGAAAGCCTGTTTTTCTCTTACGCCTTGGAAAATGCGCACATTCAGCAATTGATAGAGGCCAATGAGGAGGCCTTGCGTGAGGTGATTTAAAAGCTGTCCGTTATACGATTATGTCAGAACGCTGATTGTTTAAGATTTTTATGATGGAATTATGTTTTGTTGAAGCGTAAATAATCATAAAATTCTCTTAATAATCAGCGTTTTGTATCAATGTATGCGTGCCCTGTTTCTAAAATTTTCGGATCACATACACCCCTGTACACAAAAGCACGACACCTATTAATCATTGCCAAGTGATGGGATGAAGTGTGGCGCCCAGTAGCCCAAATTGGTCAATCACCATCGCTGCGATGATTTGTCCCATCAGTACCAAAACAGTCACATTTCCAATGCCCAGTTTAGGGGCAAGCCAAACAATGAGCAAAACGTAGGTGCCCCCTAAAAGACCGCCGATATAACTCCACTTGGGAGTGGCAGCAAAATGCGCCATGTTCGGAGCAGTTTGTCGGGACAGCAATATATAGGCTGACAGCCCGATGACGGCAACAATAAAGATGGTAAGTGCTGAAAAATAAGGGTTTTGCAGACCTTTTCCCAAAACCGAATTCATAGCACTCTGAAAGGGAATGATTACGCCATCGGTAATGGCGAGCATGACGTAGAGAATAGAATTGTTCATTTTCACTGGTCTAAAAGTAACGTTTTTTCGAAGTCTTAAATATACTGATAAATCGGAGGTGACAATCAATACATGCCGTGAAAGATTTGAAACACCATTTACAGAAACGACACGGTCAGTTGCTAAGTAACCGTGTCGTTCTACAAAAATCGGAATGTGTTCCTATCAAAAGCCGCTTCTCAATTCATCCCTATCACAAAGCCATACTTCCCTCTCTGTGCCAATGCCTTATTGGTCAATAAAATGCGTTGCACTGGGTGATTGTCCCATTTGGTTTTAAAACTCACGTATTCCATTCCTTCGGTGGAAGGCAAATCGGTCGAAATACTCCAGAGTTTGGAGTCATATTGCAGCGTGACGGTTTGGTTTTTCCACGTTTTGAAAATGATTTTCCCTAGCGTGGCGATATCAATGTCGCAAACCGTCATGAAGACCTGTTGCAGCGAATTGGGTTTTTGATTGAGCGCATAATCGTCGCTGATTTCAATCGTGTTTTTAGTTCGGTTCAATTTTACGGTTCGATTCCACGACGCAATACCTGCCTCTTTGTCGTAACTTGGGGCAATGTTCATGCTCAAAGAAGACTCTTTATCGTTCACTACACTTTTTACGTTAGCCGCTTCGTAGGCTCTTCCCGCAATTTGTCCTAATCCGTTGATGATAGGTAAATTATGGTACTGCGATTGCGTAAACCACAATTCATAGCGTTTCGAGGAAAACGTACGGGCTGTGTAGTTTCCGCGTCCGGCGTCAATGATAACAGGCTCACCATTGGCATAAAGCAAAAAATCGCCCACGTCGTTGTGGTTGTGACTTTCGGCATTGTGGCCGCCGTGCGTAGCCATGTAAAAACCGTTGTCAGCGCGGGTAGTGAGTACTTGAATGTCGTTGAACCAGGCATTTTTAACGGGATTATAGCTATTCTTTCCGGATTCTATGTTCTTAACCGTCAGTAAATTCTGAACTTTACGCATCCGATGAAAACCATTGTTGGAGATAGCTGTCGGATATTTTTCCACCGCCCATTTGCCAAACTGTTTCAGTTGAGAATCATTGATTTTTTGTCCGAAACGGTACAGCATAATCCCGTCAGGTTTGAGCTTGGGGTCGGCATCGGCAAAATTGACGAAGTAATCGTCGGAAATGTGTGTTTTGTAAACGTAAGAAGCCATCTTTTGAATCAACGGCTCGCTATAGATGGCTACTTTGCCTTTGGTAGCTTCGTCCAGCAGTTCCAGGCAGTCAAATACGCAGGCACCCGCTGCAAACCAATAACTTGGACCTTCGTCGCAACCTCCGTCTTCGCCCAATCCGTTTAAATACAAATCCAATCCCACCATCGAAGCATGCAGCGATTGAGCGCGACGGGCTTCGTCTTTTTCGAGTAATAAGGCAGCTGTCATCCAGTTGGACATAATCCACGGATTCCAATTGTTGACCGCATTCTTTTTGCTCATCCAACTGTAATGGTCGGAATGGGTGAGCATGGGTTCAAAGAGGCGATTGTTGGTTTCGTAATAAATCCGCTTACGGACAAGTTTGTTGATTTTATCTAATTTATCCCCCACAAAATAATCAGCTAAGGCCAATACAGAGGCGGTTTCGGCGGCGAAAAGATCAACCACACGATTTTCGACATTAGGCAATCCAGTACCCCCGATATGGGCTGGAACACCCCAGAAACTTTCTTCACAAATAGACCAAACGCCGTTAAGAATGGCTTCGGTAAAGCGACCTTTGTCTTCGATGCTTTCGGCTACTACTAAATCAATCAACGCATTCCGCTTTCCAAACGAAATCTTGCTGTGACGTTCGCGGTCGCCGGAGCGTACGAAATCAAGTGAAAGGGTGGCGGAAATCGGTTCAAATTTGTAATTGAGTACGTCTTCTCCTGCTTTGATGGTTTTTGTGATAACAGAGTCGGGGAGGGCGGCTTTCCACTCAGCAGCGGTTTTGGGATAGGGCTTGAATTGGTTCTGTGGAATCAAGGATTGTTTGACTGCTTCTAACGAATATTTGTTCCCCAGAATATTTCGCTGAGTCACTTGAGAGTGAGCGCAAACAGTCAGCAATAGCAAGAAAAATGTAAATAACTTTGTCATGAATTTGGATATTGGATTTGAAAAATAATCGGTAAAAACTCCTCAATTGTTCTGGTATTTCTGCTGTGCAGGCTTTTAATTGTGCCACTGGCATTTCAAATCCGAAAGAGCATAGTGATTTAACCTAAAAATTTGCCTGTCAATAAGTAAAAACGGGTAACCGGTCGTTTTACTTAATCTATAACCGTTTATTTTTGATTCTCTCTAACACAAAAACGTTCTATATCGATGCATCTTAAAAAACAGGCTAACATCAAACTCGCCTCATCACTGGGAGTAGCCTTTTTGGTGGTTTC
This sequence comes from Runella sp., assembly GCF_027484545.1. GTDB lineage: Bacteria > Bacteroidota > Bacteroidia > Cytophagales > Spirosomataceae > Runella. The sequence continues at coordinate 49,428 of NZ_JAIXST010000276.1, forward strand.
GTGCATGAAGATGCCGCGCAGCAGCCAACCCGTTCTCATCAAAGAAGATCCCGCAAAGGCTCTTAGCAATGCGAAGGAAATTCGCGAGAAAACACCCGCAAAATTGGCTGATGGACTTCAAATGACCCTTTGGGCTTCTGATTCGTTGGCACCCGATCCCGTGGCGATGTCGATTGACGATAAAGGACGTGTATATATCAATCGTACCAATCGCCAAAAAAACTCGGAATTTGACATTCGAGGACACCGCGATTGGATGACGGAGTCTATTGGTTTGCAAACCGTCGAAGACCGTCGTGCGTTTTTGCATAAAACCTTTTCACCTGAGCGCTCCAATGAAAATGCGTGGCTGGATGATTTGAACGAAGACGGCTCGCACGATTGGAAGGATTTGGCCGTTGAAAAAGACGAAATTTGGCGTTTGGAAGATACCAATAACGATGGCATAGCCGATGTTTCGTTGCGAATTCTGGAAGACTTTTACGACGAAATCACCGACGTGGCCGGCGGAATGTTGGTACGTGCCAAAGATATGTTTGTGGCCATTGCCCCGGATTTGTGGCGATTGGAAGACCGTAACGGTGACGGAATCATTGATAAAAAAACATCTATCAGTCACGGCTACGGCATACACATTGGCTTTAGCGGACACGGTATGTCGGGTGTAACGGAAGGGCCTGACGGACGGATTTATTGGAATATCGGTGATATCGGAGCCAATATTACTTCTCCCGATGGAAAAAAACATGAGCACCCCAATTCAGGTATTATTGCTCGCTCTAACCCGGACGGCAGCGATTTTGAAATCTTTGCCCATGGCCTGCGCAACACCCACGAGTTTGTATTTGACGAATATGGCAACCTGATTTCGTCGGATAACGACGGCGACCATCCCGGCGAAAGCGAGCGCTTGGTGCACGTGGTGCAGGGTTCGGATGCAGGTTGGCGCTCCAACTGGCAATACGGCAAATACACCGATCCTAAAAACAATAAATACAAAGTGTGGATGGACGAAAAATTGTTCAAGCCACGCTGGGACGGACAGGCCGCTTATATCATTCCTCCCATTATGAACTACCACAACGGCCCTACAGGGATGGTGTATAATCCCGGTACGGCCCTGGGTTCTGATTGGAAAAAGAAATTTTTCTTAGTGGAATTTGTGGGTACACCGTCACGTTCGCATATCTGGTCGTTTGGCCTAAAACCCAAAGGTGCTTCCTTTGATTTGGATGGTGAAAAAGATATTTTGAGCGGCATTTTGCCCACAGGTATTAAGTTTGGCCCGGACGGTGCCTTGTATGTCGCTGACTGGATTAACGGTTGGGGTACCAAAAACTACGGCCGTGTGTGGAAGTTGGATGTAACCAAAGAAAAAAATGATTTGGCAGCTATTCGATTGGAAACCAAACGTTTGATTCAATTGGATTATGCTTCGCAAACGGAAGATATGCTGTATTCGATGCTTTCTAATGTCGATATGCGCATTCGTCAGAAAGCCCAGTTTGAATTGGTGAATCGGACCAAAAAAGGAGTACCTATGCTGACCCAAGCCATTGAACAAACCCAAAGTCAATTGGCGCGTGTTCACGGGATTTGGGGAATTGGCCAATTGGCTCGCCAAGATAAAGCGTATGCTTCGACTTTGATGCCTTTGTTGAAAGACAAGGATTCGGAAATCATTACCCAAGCCGCCAAAATGCTGGGCGATGCCCGCATCGCTACGGCAGGAAACGACCTGATTCCATTGCTTAAAAACACCAATCCGCGCGTTCGTTTTTACGCGGCTGAAGCATTAGGGAGAATTGCTTATGCTGATGCAGTAACACCCCTAATTGAAATGATTGCTGCCAATAACGACGAAGATGTGTATCTCCGTCACGCAGGTGTATTGGCATTATCGAGAATCGGAAAAGTGGAGCCGATAATCAAATTGTTTGAAAATCCAAGTAAAGCCCTACGGATAGCTGGGGTGTTGGTATTAAGACGTTTACGGAATGAAGGTGTAGCTCTTTTTCTTAATGATGAAGACGAGTATATCGTAGCTGAAGCTGCCCGTGCCATTAATGATGATTTATCTATTCCGGGCGCATTGCCTTCTCTTGCTGCAAAATTACAAAGCATGAATATTTCCTCAGAAGTCATTTTGCGAAGAGCTATCAACGCTGCTTTGCGCGTGGGCGGAGACAAAGAATTGGATCTGCTCATAGCATTTGCAACCCGTACTTACATTAAGGATGACATCAAAGCAGAAGCCTTAGCGGCCTTAGGCACGTGGGCGAATCCTTCGCTCATGGATCGGGTGGATGGTCGCCACCGGGGTAAAATTGAAAGAGACCCAGCAGGTGTGAGAGCTAAAGTAGCACCTTATATCGCAGGATTTTTGAAAGAAAAGAATCTGGAAACCCTTATTGCAGTAGCAGGTTTACTGGCTGATTTGAAGATTACCACTGCGAATGCACAGTTAGTTCAAATCTATGACGCGACGGAGAACGTCAAAGTGAAAGCCGCCATTTTGCCTGCTCTGAATCAATTAAGCTATGCCCAAATGGACGGCATGATTAAAAAAGGCATGGACGATAAAGACGAAAGTGTACGTACGGTAGCTTTGGGATTGTTGGATAACAAAAATATGACCAAAGAAATGTTGCCTATCATCGTGAATTCGGTATTTACGAATGGCACGGTACGCGAGCAACAGAAAATGTTGGAAGTATTGGGTAAAATGGATGCCGACAAAACGCAGGTGATTCTGGATGGTTTGATCGACCAACTCAAAGATAAGAAACTGTCAACTAATCTTTCATTGGAATTGAAAGAAACTGTCGAAGCCTCCGGTATAGCGGCATTGAAGACCAAAATGGCATCTTTGAAGCCGGGTGCTACGTTGTTGGACGAATATGCAGAAACTCTTTTTGGCGGTAACCGTTTCCAGGGTCGCAATATTTTCAACAACAACTCAACGGCTCAATGCGTACGTTGTCATGCCATTGGCGGTACGGGTGGAGCAGTAGGGCCTTCATTGACGTATATCGGTGATGTCTTAACCCGCGAGCAACTGTTGCAGGCATTGATCGAACCAAGCGCTCGACTTTCGCCGGGTTTTGGAACGGTGTCTCTCACACTCAAAGACGGACAGGTAGTAAACGGCACATTGGCTAAAGAAACTGCCACAGAATTGACCGTCAATACGTCCGATGCGGAGCCGTTGGTGATTCCGGTAGCGCGTATTACCAAGCGCGAAAACATGCCGTCAGGTATGCCACCGATGGGTTCATTGATGTCAAAAAGAGAGATTCGCGACGTGGTTGAGTATTTGGCGAATTTGAAGAAGTAGGAGCAAGACCGTTATTGGTTAACCGTTCATTATAAAAACCGCCGCAGAGCTTGGGCTTTGTGGCGGTTTTGTGTGAATAACATTAATCTTTAAGTAGTTTATAGAGTAGCCCCTTGTAATTTGGCTCCTCGTATGTTCGCTTTTAGTAATTTGGCTCCTTGTAGATTAGCTCCTTGTAGATTAGCCTCTTGTAAATCAGCTCCTTGTAAATCAACTTCTTGTAAGTTAGCTCCTTGCAAAATTGCATGATTAAAACTACAGTTTATAAAAATTGAGCGGTAAAAGTCTGCCTTGTAAAAATCTTTCATATCAAAATGGGAATTTGGGTACTGGGTTTATAATTTATGATATTTAACTTTGCGTCATGAATGTTATAGATTTTGACAAATTTAAAGAGTTACAATACTTCAATAATGAATTGTGCAAGTATCATAACAAAATAG
>NZ_JAIXST010000020.1 GCF_027484545.1 Runella sp.
ATATTTCTTTTTGTTGCTAATTTTGAATGACATCTGATTGGAGTTAAATTAGTAAGTGAGATTCCTAACTAACTCTTTTCGGGTGTCTTTTGTCTTTACCCTATTTTAAAACAGCCTCTCAGAATTCCAATTCTTCAAGCAAGTCATTTTTTTCCTTTTGCGTCGTTATCAAATGTTATCAATCAAGTTTTGGAACTCCTAAAACAAGCTTAGGAGTTCCAAAAATTAAAACTTCAAACCTACACTCACCAGAAAGTTTCGTCCTGCCTGCGGATAGTAGAAGTTTTCGGTAGTGGTTTGTCCGCCGTAAATGTAGCTGTACGTATAGCCGTTGGATTCATACAATTCATTGAAAACGTTGTTGGCCAGCGCGCTCACCGTAATTTCATTCATCCATTTGGGCTTAATTCGGTAAATCAAACGAAGGTCGTTGGTGAAATACGCATCCAATTTACGGCCTTCATTAGAGGTATTATCCAAATATTGTTTCCCAACGTATTTGGTCAACAACGCCAATTCCAGATTCTTCGCGGGTGTATACAGGAGTTGGCTTCCGACAATCACATTGGGCGACAGAGCAATGTCTGAATTGCCGTGGTTGGTGGTTTTGTAACCGCCGTTTTCGTCATCGTAATTGACAACATACTCCGTAAAATTCTTGATTTTATTTTGGCTCAACGTCGCGTTGGCATTCCATTTCCATTGTTTGCTCAACTGCGCTCCAAACTCCAATTCAATCCCCGCCCGGTAGCTTTCCGGCACGTTGATTTTGATGGGGTTGCCTACGTCGTTCAACTGTCCGGATACTACCAATTGATTTTTGTAATCCATGTAATAACCGCCAACGGAAGCTGCTACGCGCCCTTTTTGGAAACGATAGCCCACTTCTAAGTCACGCAAGGTTTCCGGATTGGGCTGAATTTGTCGAGTCGATTCCGTAAAATCATCCCGGTTGGGCTCCCGATGGGCTAAACTAAACGAAGCAAAAGCCGTACTGCTTGCCGAAACTTGGTACGTTATGCCTGCTTTGGGGTTGAAAAACGAATAATTGACATCGTGTAATTGCTGCCGTTGCTGATTGTCATCGCCTTTGATAAAGTAACCAACCTTACGAAGTTGGACATCGGCAAAAACATTGAGCTTTTCCGAAAGTTGATAGTATACCTTACCGTACAAATTGAAATCTGTTTTCAAACCTACGCTTTGATAATACCGCTGACGGATACTGCTGCTGCTCGCAAAACGTGACCAAATCACTTCCCCAAAGTGGTCTCCATCGTATTGATTCCATCCTCCCCCAATGTTCGCCGTCAGTTTTTTGAAACTGTTGTAATCTAAGGAAAACGTTGAGCCATAAAAAGCGTTATCCAGCCAACGGCGGCGAATCAAATCGCTGCGCGTAATGGTCTGATTTCCGACAACTACATCGGGCAGTTTATAGTTTTTCAATTTATCATTGTCGCGGTATTGCTCATAGTAACCTCGTCCTTTTACCAAAAACCCGTTTAGGTTGAAAGTCCAATTTTTAGAAAGATTGTGCGATGAAATCAATTGGTAATGGTCCTGCTGATAATTGTCCGTTTGGTTGTCGTACAAATACAGATTGTAGGTGCGGCTGTTGGAATTCAACAGATTTTGGGCGTCGCGTTCATTCAGTCCATTACGGTCAATGTAAGCCGATATGCCTTCGCGGTCGCCTTTGAGACGGGCTTCGGGAATTCCTTCCCATGCCTGATACGTGACTTCTTTACCCGAAAACACATTCATCCGTACCGAGCTTTTCTTGCCGAAATAAGCCCCAGACACGTAAAAAGAACCTAAATCCGACTTGGAACGGTCAATAAAACCGTCGGAAGTGATTTTTGACAAACGGGCATCCAACGTAAATTTGTTATTCAACAAACCCGTTCCAGCCAAAATCGTGTGTTTTTTTGTATTGAAAGACCCAAACGAATTGTTGATTTCGGCATACGCCTCTTTTCTAAACTCATTGGTATTGATGTTGACAGTGGCGCCAAAAGCAGCGGCACCGTTGGTAGAAGTCCCCACTCCTCGCTGAATCTGCACACTGCTGACTGAAGAACCAAAATCGGGCATATTTACCCAAAAGGTTCCCTGACTTTCAGCATCGTTGTAAGGAATCCCGTTGATTGTCACGTTGATACGGGTAGCATCCGTTCCACGAATGCGTAAGCCCGTGTATCCTACGCCCGCTCCTGCATCCGATGTCGTAACGAGTGACGGCGTAAAGTTGAGCAATACGGGCAAGTCCTGTCCCAGATTTTGTTTGCTCAATTCGAGTTTACCAACGTTCGTAAAGGCCACACCCGAATTTTGATTGGCCCGCGTGGCATTGATGACCACTTCGTCGGCGTTGAAAGAACTGCGTTTGAGTTGAATGGGATTAGTGTCCGCTTGTAAATCTGAAATAGTGACGCTTTTGCTTTCATACCCCACGTACGAAATTTCTACGATATTGGTATTATCGGGAAGATTTGAGAGAGAGAATTCCCCTTTTGCGTTTGTCACCGTTCCCCGAAAACTCCCCGCTCGAATAGTAGCACCGGGCAACGGTGTACCGTCTTCGGCGTCAATGATCTTACCCGACACAGATAGTTGGGCAAGTGCAGGCACGTACAGCAACACTCCCGTTGCCACGGCCAAAAACCAAGATGTAATCTTTTGCATTTCTAATTCCCTCCGCCGGCATTACCCGGTTCAGGTGTTAAGGGTATAATCTCAGCCCGTCATGTTAGGGCACCCCATTATGTAAAAATTCCGCGCGCCAGAATTGACTGCAAAGGTAAGAGGATAACTTTAGAAAAATACAATTCTATTTTTAAGCCGTATGAAATCAGCAACTTAGCCACATCGAAAAAGCGCTTCATTCGCAATCCCCTGCACGGACTGAATCCATTCATTTTCAGCATTTTTCAAATAGTCCATCGTGGTTTTGAGTTCACCTTTACCCTGTACAAAATCAATCAAAATTTCATCACCCACCAAAATCTCCAATGCTGTACGCGGATTACCTTTTTCATAAGCACCTTCCCGCCAAAGGTTAGGCACATATTCATTAAAAATTCGGAGTAAAACCAAAGAGCTCAACAGGGAGTGATTCGCCTTCCTATGAGACAGATGTACTTGAAAACCACCGCAAAGCTCGTTGGCATATTTATGAAAAGTCGGAATGAATTGCAATGGCCGCAACACGTAGTTCACCCACGGCAAATCATCAGTCCAGTTTTCAAAATCCCGTTTGATGTTCTGTAACGTATTCCATGCTAAAAAAGGAGCCCCCACTATCTCAAACGGGCGCGTGGTACCGCGTCCTTCACTTAAAACAGTAGCTTCAAACAAGCATTGTCCGCTGTACAAATGGGCGGTTTGCAATGAAGGAAAATTGGGGGAAGGAAAAATCTGAAAATAGAAGTCGTTGTAGTGAGGGGAAATATTGTTCAGTTCGAAATTACCGCCGTAAACGTCTTTTAGCCAAACCGCCAATTCTCCCAATGTCAAACCATGACGGTGCGGCAGTCCTTCGTGACCAATAAACGAAGCATATTTACGGCTAATCGGCGTGCCTTCCACTTGTCGATCGGCAGGATTGTGATGGTCAATGAGCCAAATTCGCGGCGGATGAGCACAGCGAGAGAGGGTTTCAAACAAATAGGCAATGGTCGTCAAATACGTAAAATACCGACACCCAACATCCTGAATATCAATAATAATATCTTCCAATTCTTCCAATAAAGCAGGAGCCGCTTTGAGGCTTTGCTCGTCATGACCGTACAACGACACAAAAGAGACATCCTCCCAAAATGAATAGGCTTGGGTAGTTTCGAGGGGCTCCTGGTCCTGCAATTCTGAGAAAAGGCCATGTTTCGGAACAAAGACCGTTTTCAGTACTTTTTTTTCGGCCAATACCTCAATCAGGTACTGCCGTTGTTCAAACACAAAGGCGGTTTGATTGCACAAAACCCCTACTCTACTTTGATTGAGCTGGAAAGATTGGATTAATTCGTGGAGTGAAGTATGTGATTTCATAAGCCGAAATGAGGGATTCAGTTCGGCAAGTTAGTAGAAACCTATTTTTGATTTTATTTTCTCCTAATAATTCATTCCCAATCATAACAATCTTAAAAATCAGTGTTCTATTTTAGCATTCCAAACGACAAAAAATATAATCACTTTCTTAATGCACCCTTCCCAAATTATCAACGAACTCGCCGAAGACCGCGAACTGTATTTTAACGCCGTAAGCCCGCCCATTGTCCAAACCAGTAATTTCGCTTTCAAAGATTTTGCCTCATTGCGGGGAGCGTTTGACGACGAAATGTCCACCTATTTGTATTCCCGGGGCATTAACCCAACAGTAGATATTTTACGACAAAAACTGGCGGCTTTGGACGAAGCCGAAGATTGTTTGGTGCTCAATAGCGGTGCCTCCGCTATTTTTTGCGCAGTCATGTCCAATGTTCAGGCAGGCGACCACATCATCAGCGTTCATAAACCTTATACGTGGGCTTGGAAGCTTTTTGACAACATTTTGCCGCGTTATGCCGTCACTACCACTTACGTAGATGGTACTTGTATTGAAAACTTTGAAGCCGCTATTCAGCCCAATACCAAAGTAATTTATCTGGAATCTCCCAATACGCTGACGTTTGAGTTACAGGATTTAGAAGCCGTGGCCCAATTGGCTAAATCGAAAGGCATTATTACCATTATTGACAACAGTTATTGCACGCCACTGTTCCAAAAGCCTCATCGTTTGGGTATTGATTTGTGTTTGCAATCAGCCACTAAATACATTGGCGGTCATTCGGACACGGTCGGTGGTGTATTGACGGGTAGCAAAGCCATGATAAAGCAGATTTTTGACCGCGAAGCCTTGAATACCGGTGCTTTTATATCGCCTTTCAACGGTTGGTTGTTGCTGCGGGGATTGCGTACGCTGCCCATTCGCCTAAAACACATTTCGGAAAGCACTCAAAAAGTCCTTGCTTTTCTGAAATCTCATCCCAACATCGAAAAGGTCTATTTCCCTTTTGACCCTGATTTTTCGCAATACAAATTGGCTCAAAAACAGATGACGGGTGCCTGCGGTTTGCTTACTATTGCCCTCAAAGCCGAAAGCTATGAGCAAATCGAAGCCTTTGCCAAATCCTTAAAACACTTCTTATTGGCCGTGAGTTGGGGAGGACACGAATCACTCATTATGCCCAAATGCGCCGGGCTCTGTCCCGAAGAATTTGATGCTTCTAACCAAGAACATCGCCTCATACGACTCTACATCGGGTTGGAAGAAGCCGATTATCTGATTGAAGATTTGACACATGCTTTGGCCCGTTTATAATCTTTTACAAGCAATTGGTCAAAAATAGCCCACGGATGAAAGAGATTGGACAGATTCTCACGGATTAAATCCGTTCTAAACCGCGGTCCGCTGCTGCGGTTTTATCCGTACAATCTGTGTTCCATTATCAGTTCTGTGTAAAACTGTAAAGAACAAAAAAATACAATTCCATAAAAGTACAGGAGGGTTGCGCCTTTAGATTCTTTTTGATTTGTTAGACCAATTCCTAAATCACCATGCACGAAATCGCCTTTTTGATGAAACTCAAACCCGGTTTTGAGGAAGAATACAAAAAACGCCACGACGAAATTTGGCCCGAGCTTTCCGAAGCATTGACCGCTGCGGGAGTAAGCGACTATTCCATTTACCTTGAACGCGCCACGGGAGTCTTATTTGCTGTCCAAAAACGTACCAAAAATCATACCGCTGACGCATTACCTCAACTGCCGATTGTAAAAAAATGGTGGGCTTACATGGCCGATATTATGGATACCAACCCCGACAATTCGCCCGTAAGTACGTCGTTAGAATGCGTTTTTCACATGGATTAATAAAATCAAACCTCACAGGTTTTACGGTACAATAGTATGCAAACCTGTGAGGTTTTTACCACAACTCCTTCCTACTATGAACAACCCTCAGGAAACCTTTAACCGTCGCGAGTTTTTACAGAAATCTTCGTTGGCTACGGCGGGGGTACTGGCATCAGCACCTTTGTTTGCCAATGCAACTGCTACCGCCAAACGCAAAGTAGCCATGGTGGGTACAGGCCACCGTGGCACAAGCATGTGGGGCGTACCCGTTGTCAAAGAATTCGGTGATATTATTGAGTTTGTAGGTCTTTGCGACATCAACCCCGGACGCGCTGAAACGGCCCGCAAAATGCTCAACGTCAATTGCCCGCTATACACTGACTTTGAGAAAATGATGCGCGAAGCCAAACCCGATTTACTTATTGTGACTACGGTAGACGCTACCCACGACCAATTCATCATCAAAGGCATGGAAATGGGCGCTGACATCATTACCGAAAAGCCCATGACGACGGATGAAGCTAAATGTCAGGCGATTTTGGATGCTGAAAAACGTACGGGCAAAAAAGTAACGGTTACGTTCAACTATCGCTATTCGCCTCACCGCCAGAAATTATATGAACTTTTGCGCGAAGGGGCCATTGGTAAAATAACTTCGGTTGATTTTCACTGGTACCTTGACACTCGTCACGGCGCTGATTATTTTCGTCGTTGGCATCGCCTCAAAGAAAACAGCGGGTCGCTTTGGGTGCACAAAGCCAGTCACCATTTTGATCTGTTGAATTGGTGGTTGGAGTCGGAACCCGAAAGCGTATTTGCTCAAGGTTCACTGGAACATTATGGTAAAAACGGCGCGGTAAGAGGGAACAATTGCCGTACCTGCGACCACAAAACTGATTGTAAATTTTATTGGGATATTAACAAAGACAAGCGCCTGACGGCGCTCTACGTTGACAATGAAAAACACGACGGCTACCTGCGCGACGGTTGCGTGTTTAAAGAAGATATTAACATTTACGATAAAATGGCGGCTACGATTCATTACGCCAACGGTGTCAATGTGAGTTATTCGCTTACTACGTATTCACCCTACGAGGGGTACCGAATTGCCTTCAACGGTACGAAAGGCCGTTTGGAAGCGTGGATAAAAGAAGCCGGAAAAATGACGATTGAACCGTATGATGAATTGATGCTTTCCAAAAACTTTGGTGAAGTGGAATACATTAAAGTGCAACAAGCCGAAGGACACGGCGGCGGTGACGCTCGCTTACGGGACAAGATTTTCCGTAATCCAAATTCGGCAGATACATTCCGTCAATTGGCCGGCAGCCGCGACGGAGCTATGGCTATTTTGGTAGGCATAGGTGCTCGCAAGAGCATCCAAACGGGCCTACCCGTAAAAATCGCCGACCTCACCGATTTGAAGCCGATAGCTGTAAAGGTTTAGTTTATAAGTTTGGGGTTTACAGTTTTTAGGTTAGAATGTTGAAACTTAAAAACTGTAAACCCTAAATTGTAAACTGTAAACTACTTACTGCCAACTATTTCCCGTTCAACTCCCAATTGTAGTCGTTGTATGAAATGGGCGTATTCTTGTCTATTTTCGTCGCAGAATATTTATTGAGCCAATCCACCATCGGCATTTTTTTGGTAAAATCTCCCCCGTACCAAGATAAAATCTTCGACACCTCTGCCTTGTCTTTGGTCACGTTGTTTTTGGATTTGTCATTGATAAAATCACGGGCCTGATTGTCCAATTGCTTATCTAAACGCTCTGCCACAAACGCCTCATTGCGAAGCGGAGGACACGATTTTGCGGCACAAACCAAGGCAAAGTGAATACGGGGCTCGTCAAATTTTTTACGAATGATACCGTGTTCGATATTATTCAAATCCATTTTCGTGTTACCAATCTTAATAAACTTCACATCCCAAGGCGTGTTGACAAAGGGAATTTTAATCTTCGACCCAATGTCTTTAATGCTGCTGATGCCCGGATAATTATCCAAAATCAATTGAATGGTAAATGCATTGTAAGCGTTGATCCAATACGTCAACTGCTCTTCTTTACTCCACGTTTTTTCATTGGGAGCACTGGTACTGAGCATGTCCAGGTACTTTTTCAGCTCGTCGTAATCTTTTTTAAAGGCAGTGTAATTCACAAAACCTTTGTCGTTTACGTGTTTTTTCAGAAGTTTGTCCCAAGCAGAGTGGTCGACGGGTGCGGCATCGGAAGTGGGAGTGGCTGTACAGCTACCAAAAAGTGCCGCAACAAATAACACAATGAAAGCGAAACTGCGCATAATTTTAAGTTGTTTTTACAATACAAACGTTAATTCTGACTAAAAGAGATTTTCAACCTGCTATTTAGCAATAAATAATTGTGCCAATCGCATGAATCTTGATTTAACACAAAAAACTGCCATTGTTTGCGGCAGCACCCAGGGAATAGGCCGTGCTTCTGCCGTTGAATTGGCCCTATTGGGTGCCAATGTGACGCTCATGGCACGCAATGAAGAATCTCTTCAACAAACCGTCAGTGCGTTGGACGTCAGCAGAGGGCAAATCCACCGCTACATTGTTGCCGATTTTTCAAGTACAGAAAACGTAAAAAATGCAATTGAGGGTTATTTAGCCAAATTTCCCGAGGTTCATATTTTGGTCAATAATACCGGCGGACCGGCGGGAGGCCCCATCATTGACGCCAAACCCGAACAATTTTTGACAACGTTTGAAATGCACCTTATCAATAATCAAATTTTGGTGCAGGCGATTGTTCCTGCTATGAAAAAAGCAGGATTCGGGCGCATTGTCAACATCATTTCGACTTCGGTCAAACAGCCGATTGTAGGTTTAGGGGTTTCCAATACCATCCGTTGGGCGGTGGCAAGTTGGGCCAAAACCCTTTCGCTCGAAATTGGCAAGTTTGGTATCACAGTCAATAATGTTTTGCCGGGCTACACCAAAACGGGGCGTTTAGATACTGTCAATAAATCGCGAGCCGAAGCAACGGGAAAAACCGTTGACGAAGTGGCAACTCTATTAGAATCCGAAATTCCCATCGGACGTTTTGCAGAACCTGAAGAAGTAGCCGCCGCAGTAGCTTTTTTATGCAGTCCAGCGGCAGCCGTTATCAACGGCATCAACTTGCCCGTTGATGGCGGAAAAACAGGTTCCTTATAGACCATTTTGTCATTCCGAAGGAGTCTATTTTTGTCTCTTGCAAAGTTTTACAAATGCGTTTCAAACGCACAGAACAGTGATTCGCGTCGCAGACGCAAACCAACAATGACTTGACATTCACTAAATCGCTCATTCACTAAATCACTCATTAAAATATGCAACTCTCTATCGGTGACACCTACGAATACGAATTCAGTTTTTCTCAAAATGACGTCATTGCCTTTGCACAACTTACTGGCGATGATAATCCTTTGCATTTAGACCCCGAATACGCGGCTACGACTCCTTTCAAGCGTCCTATTATTCATGGAATGTTGGGAGCAAGTGTGTTTACCAAAGTCATTGGTACGAAGTTTCCGGGTTATGGTTCCATTTACGTCGGACAAACTTTTCAATTTTTACGACCCATGTTTGTGGACACCGATTACAAAGTGAAATTCACCGTCATCAGCCTAAACTCTGAAAAACATACAGGAGAAATTTTAGGCGAAGTCTTTGACGTAACTACGGGAAAAATCACCACTAAAGGGGTGGCAACGCTGATGCACAAAGAAAAGATATGATTTCCCTCTCACGCCCCCTCATTCTCGCTTCCAATTCTCCTCGTCGTCAGCAGCTATTGCGAGAATTGGGGTTTGATTTTACAGTGCAGGTACGACCGACTGACGAGATTTTTCCAGCCAACATGCCTCCTGCGGAAGTTGCGGGCTTTTTGGCACAACACAAGGCCGAACAATTTCAGTCAGATTTGGAGAATCAACTCGTTTTGTGTGCCGATACGATTGTGGTCGTTGAAAACGAAATTCTGAATAAACCCGCCAACGAAGCCGAAGCGCAGGTAATGCTCCAAAAACTTTCGGGTCGAACCCACGAAGTCATTACTGGGATTTGTCTCTTAAGTTCCGAAGGTTTTCATACCCTCAGCGATATTGCTAAAGTAGAATTTAAAGCACTGACCAACACCGAAGTCAATTATTATATTCATCATTATCGCCCTTTCGACAAAGCGGGCGCTTACGGCATCCAGGAATGGATTGGCATGGTTGGTATTCAGCGCATTGAAGGGTCTTTTTACACAATTATGGGATTGCCGTTGCACCAAGTGTATCAATTACTATTGCCGTATATACATGTTTAACCGTTCGTCAAAAATTAGTTGGAAAGCGATTTGCCACTATCTATTTTTGTTAGACAGCATTCTAAAAGCCGCTTTTGCCATGAAAAACAAATTTTATTTTCTTCTTCTTGCCTGCGTTGGGTTTCTAACCAGTTGCTCTACTAATTTTTATCAATTACGGCCCGTATCAGGCGATGTAGCTTGGCTGGAAGGTCGCGAAGTAACCCGCACGGAACAAAACGGCGTGGTATTGGTGGCTTCTTACGAGTTTGAAGACCCCCATCACATGGTATTGGATGTAGAAATAAAAAATCGGACTTCTACCCCACTGCTCGTTGATCCCAACGACTTTTTCTTCCTTCCTTTCAATAATCAAAGCGATACGCTTCGCAACGAGCAAAATCCAGTCTATGGTTCTTTTTATCGAGCAGCTGACCCCGAAGAAAAAATTCAACAGGCCATTTTAGATGTGAAACGTGAAAAGCAGCGTTTAATAGCTTCTTCCATCTTTAATGGTATACTTTTAGTAGCAACCGTTGCCAGCGATATTCATTCAAGTAAAAATGACCGTTCGTGGCAGCAACGTGCCAACCGTCAATATGCACACGCTCAAGCCTATAACTTCATCATTCAGAAGCAAATAGCTGACGTTAATCTTCAAAAAGTGCGTACAAATCGATTGGAGAACGAACGCGCCAATTGGCAGGAATTGGCTCTTCGCAAAACTACTTTGCCTGCGGGCGAATCGGTACGCGGGCTTTTGTTTTTGCCCAAAGACACCAGAGCTTCTTATCTGTTGTTGAATTATGAATCTCCCGCCGATTCTACAACAATGAAACTCAAGTTTTTACAGGAAAAAATCAAAGCAAAATAACCTTAAGAAGCTTCCCAATCCAGTCCTTTTAAAAATACTTCGTAGCACAGACAGCCCAGTACTAAAATGTACTCCAATCCTACCACACGGAGGTTTTCGTGATAAGGGATGGACGAATACGCCACGTACGTAAAAGGCAAAAGCGCCGACCACACTACCGGATACCACCGCCCCGTCCATGCCCCAAAGGCAACCAAGGTTGTAATGTACCAAGGGTGAATCGTGGTAGCCAGCAGAAAATAAACTGTCAATGAAAACAGCATTTTCTCCAAAAAAGAACGCCGTTGAAATGCAATCCAAATCAAGAAAGTAAATGTAATCAGTGACAACAACGGCCCAAGCACCTGAATAAGGTTATAGCCTGTCACCCAATACCCTAACTCTCTTAACAAGTAGTAGAAACTTGCATTAAACTCAAATTTCTGAAAGTACAAATCAAGGCTTTTACCGAAGTTGAGCAATAGCTCCAAGCTGAGAAACGGAAGAAATAAAACCAACAAAACACTTCCGGTTATTGCACTGTAAATCAGCCCCTTTTTGATTCCAAGACGTTTGATAAATAGCGGCAAAAAAAGCAAAGGCAACAACTTAACCACTACTCCCAACCCCAATGCCACTGCCGACGCAATGTAGTATTTATCACCCTGAAAGGGTGTATTCAACCACCTCACGGCCAACAAAACAAAGAATAAAGTAACCGCTTCAAAGTGCAGATTCCCCGTTAATTCCACAATAATTAATGGATTGAGGGCATAAATCAAGGCAAATTGGCTTCCTTTTTTTTTATTAATGACAGAATTTACTGATTTGGCAGGATGCATCATCATCCAAAAAATACCTGCTTCTGCCAAAACTATAAAACTGCGCAGCAAAATAACTGTTATTAAAGTATTCCCTCCTGCGATCCAAGCGGCCACTCCAAACATCATTTGATTCAACGGCGGATATACAGTAAAATAATGAGGTGAATTCATTCCCTCAAAAAGCACTGTATCCAACTGAGCATCAACCGCTATGGAGGAACCAATCAGTGCAGAGGGCAAATACAAGTACGGATTATAACCGGCAGCCAACAATCGCCCATCCCAAATGAAACGGAAGTAATCATCCGACAACACAGGAACGGCAAGCAAGAATAACAACCGAAAACCTAAAGCTATCCACAACCATCTTCTGACCCACAACTTATCCCATTTTTGGCTAATAATCAACCCATATATTAAAAACAAGACTCCAAAACTCAGGATCAATTCACCCGATTGGGTACGGATAAATCGGTAACCAATCAGCCAATATGCCAATACACTCAACAAACAAAATAAAACACACTGAATCCATTTTGCTTTGTCAACCTGAAAGAGAGTCATTTGATTTAAACTGATTTTAGAAGTTTTCAGCCTATTAAATTTTTACTCAATAAATCAATAACAACTGACAATTAAAAGTTTATGACTTTAAATTCTGTTTTTTCCTCCAAATATAGTTTGTAAACTTTTAGATATTTCCGTACCTTTGCGGACTCGTTTTGAATCCAAGGATTTTACAGGTATAAAAGTAATAAGAAATGAAACGTACATATCAACCTTCAAACCGCAAAAGACGCAACAAGCACGGATTCCGTGAGCGTATGGAATCGGCTAATGGCCGCAAGGTATTGGCAGCTCGTCGCAAAAAAGGCCGTTGGAAACTTACTGTTTCTGACGAAAAGCGTCATAAGCAATAATTCATTAGTTTAGGGTTTGAAGTTTAGGGTTTAGAGTTTATTCTCCAAAACTTTAGACTGATACTCGATACAATGATTAATCAGACATTCAAAAAAACAGAACGCCTTTGTAGTAAAAAAACTATCGAGCGTTTGTTTGAAAAAGGTAGCACGGAAACAGAAACGTCCTACCTTTTTCCATTTAAGGTATTTTACCTTTTCGATTCCACACAAGCTCCCGAACAACTCCCCCAAGTCCTGTTCACCATTTCTAAACGAAATTTCAAGAGAGCCGTTGACCGTAATCTTCTTCGCCGCCGCTGCCGGGAAGCCTATCGTAAAAACAAACATTTATTCTTTGAATCCCCCGGAGGTCATTCTCCTGCTTCCATTGCCTTTGTACTTATTGCCAAAGAAAAAGTAGCGTATGAAGTCATTGAACGCTCAATGAAAAAATTAATCGTACGATTGAGCAAAGAAGTCAATCAGGAAAAAGAAGCAACAAAAACTGCACAGAACACTCCAGAGGAGTCATAATCACCTTTTATAACTCCTTTGAGATTGACCATTTATACACAACAGCTGTTAAATTTGTGTTAACAATGAGGAAGTCGTGTTAAAATTCCTGACACGTCTCGTAACTTCGTCACCGAAACCAACACCTATGCTATGAGCGCTGCCAAATCGGCTCAAATTGCACACAAAGTTTTAGTCGTTGACGACGACCCGGATATTGTAGAGCTTCTTGCTTATAACCTGGAAAAAGAGGGCTACGACGTAGCTACTGCTTCCAATGGAAAAAATGCCATCGAAACGGCACGTACGTTCATTCCCGAACTTGTTGTTTTAGACATTATGATGCCTCAAATGGACGGCATCGAAACAGCTCGCCTCCTGCGCGACATTCCCGATTTTAAAAATACCTACATCCTGTTCCTGACGGCGCGCTCGGAAGAATATTCAGAAGTAGCAGCTTTTGAAATCGGAGCGGACGATTACCTCACCAAACCTATCAAACCCCGCGCGCTGATGAGTCGCATCAACGCGCTTTTTCGCCGTGAAGCCCAAAAAGTGGATCCCGGAGAGCAAGTTGAAATTGCGGGTTTATCCATTAATCGTAAAAATTATACGGTTACGAAAGAAGATAAGTCGGTAGTGTTACCTAAAAAAGAGTTCGAATTGCTTTTCTTTTTGGCACAACACCCCAACAAGGTTTTCAATCGCGATGAACTTTTGCAGAAAATTTGGGGAGCCAACATTTATGTCTTGGAACGTACAGTAGATGTACACATTCGTAAAGTTCGCGAAAAAATCGGGGAAACCTACATCAAGACCCTGAAAGGGGTTGGGTATATGTTTACGGATGAATAATTTGTAGGAACGCAATATTTTGCGTTTCATTTTCAAACATTACGTTATGCATTAAGGAGACGCAATATTTTGCGTCTCTACCTGTCTACTTCTCCCATCACTACATCAATCGAACCGATAATCGCCACTAAATCGGCGAGCATCGCACCGCGTGAAATTTCGGCAATGACTGAAAGGTTGTTGAACGAACAGGCACGGGCTTTGCACCGAACGGGAATATCTGACTTACCATCAGTTCGGAAGTAGAAACCCAATTCGCCTTTTGGATTTTCGGCCCGCACGTAATAATCCATTGCCTGCGGACGAATTTTCTTAGGCACCAAAGCTTGGGGGTCAAAATCAGGCGTGCGACGATGTTCTCCCAATAGCTTTTCAACGCATTGCTCAATGATTTTAACTGATTCCCAGCATTCCTGCACCCGCACATAATTCCTGTCCCAACAATCACCTACTGTCCCTACAATGCCTTCCCCCATGGGTATATCAAAATCCAATTCGGGATAAACTGAATATCCATCTACTTTTCGTAAATCCCAACGCAGGCCTGAACCACGCAATACCGGCCCTGAACAGCCATAGTTTATCGCCACTGGTAAAGGTAAAACTCCCACATTAGCAGTACGTTGTATAAAAATCTTATTCTCAATAACCAATTGCTGGAGTTCCTGCAATTTTGGTTTTAAATACGTAACCAATTCCTGACAACGCTCTTCAAAACCGACGGGCAAATCATAAAACAGCCCTCCTACCCAAATATAATTGTAAAGCATACGGGCGCCCGACAGCCATTCGAGCATCCGCAAAATATGTTCACGGTCGCGCATCATCCACAGGAAAGGCGTATAAGCGCCAATATCCATGGCGTAAGTACCAATTGCCACAAAATGAGACGCTAATCTATTCAACTCTGCTACCAATACCCGAATGTATTCGACGCGCTTGGGAAGGTCTTTGTCAATGCCCAGCATTCGTTCTACGCCCATCACGTAGGCGTGCTCGGAATTCATCGCCGCTACGTAATCCATCCTGTCTACGTAGGGTATGATTTGATTGAAGGGCAATGATTCGGCATGTTTCTCAAAACACCGGTGTAAATAACCAATGTGCGGAACTACATCCACAATAATTTCTCCGTCAGACACTACTTCAAGTCGCAGCACCCCATGCGTAGAAGGATGTTGCGGCCCCAGATTAATCACCATTTCTTCCGATTTCAGATTCTCCGCAGTGTATTTACTGGGTTCTGAAATGTTGAGGTGTTCGGGTTTATAATCGTACTGAATTGTTTTAGAGGACATTCTAATAGATCTACAATTCTTCTTTAACTGATAAACATCCTTCTACAGCTTCATAAATATTTGAAAGGAGCTCTTCAAAGCTGTCTCCTTGTGTCATACACCCTGCAATTGCGGGAACCTCAGCCCAAAAGCCACCTCCTTCCGCTTTGTGAATTACTACTTTTAGTTTCATCTGACTGCTATTATGATTGTTCAAAGATAAAACAAGTTAATCATAAAATAGACGGTTTTCAAGAGCATAAAGCAAAAGGAGTAATAGATTTTACCAGAGAATGTACCCCATTATTGTCTTTCCGGCCTTCATAGTGAGAAAAAAAATACCCATTGGAAGCCTGTATTTTTAGGGTACAGTTTTTTACAATTTTCTGTAACATCCACTTTTCCTTATCAGTTGTTATCTTTGTCTATATATTTGTCGAATACCAACGTGAGACTTTGACTGTGGTGAGCTATGCACGAGATTGAGCCTTTTTATAACTGGGAAAAGCATTATGTAGCTGCTGAAGACCGAAAATCCCCTTTTTACGGTCGCGACTACAACATGAATCAGTACGAACACGATATTTACGGTTATTATATTCATCCTCTGTGGGACGAAATTGATTCCGAAACTTTATACGTAAAAATCCTTTTTGCCGATTACAAAAAGAAATTTGCAATCATTGAGCTGTTTGGTGAATGGAACGATACCCTTCACAACGACATCATGTATTTCAAACGAAATGTGATTGATCATTTGTTGGCAGAAGGTATCAACCAATTCATCTTAATTGCCGAAAATATTCTGAATTTTCACGGCTCTGATGATGAATATTACGCCGAATGGTTTGACGAAGTTGAAGACGGGTGGATTGCAGTGATTGGCTCCCGCGAACATACTGAGCAGGAATGGAAACGCTACCGACTGGATTATTACCTCAATTTTGGCGGAACACTGCACTTGGATAATTGGCGGACAATGCAACCGCAACCTTTTTACGAATTGGTCAAAAGCCTCATCATCCGCCGACTGATGTAACTATTTTTGGCGCTCTTCCTCTTCATCCAAAACTGCCAGCAAATCATACATTGTATCCATCATTTGCTGGCATTTTTTTGCACCGATAGCTTTATCAAAACGAGTTCGGACCTCCATCATCGCTTCATTGAGGTCTACAAACAATTGTTTTCCACGCTCATCCAAAAAAATCACACTCGAACGAGCGTCCGCTTCATTAGGCCGTATATAGACATATTTGTGCTCTTCCAATTCTTTTACCACCTTACTCATCGCCTGTTTGGTCACACACGCCTTTTTGGCCAACTCATTGTTTGTTGTCCCATTTTCATCAATATTGGCGATAAAAGCCAATGAGCTCAATTTAAAGTCAACATGACCTTTAGCCAGCAATATCGGCTCTACGTGTTGATGTATATGACGTTTTAAGCGCCAAATTAATCTCCCCAACGAGCGACTTCGAATGGCGTGAAATTTTTCAAAATCAAAATTACCCATTTTGTTTTCTACCGTTTCCATATTACAAATCTACTGAAAGACAGCTTATTAAAAAAATTCAATTAAATTTTAATCTAAATAATAGTCAACTTATTTGACTTTAATAGTCAACTTAGTTTACCTTTACGGACACAAAAGTAGTCAACTAAGTTTACTTATTAATAAATTTCAATTAAAAATTTGTTTTTCACCATTCAGACGCAAAACAACCATGGCAACTGAGCAAAAAAGCATCATTAGAAAGTTACTTCCTCCTGTCATCGGCCTTATTGTGCTGGGCAGTGCGGGATTTTATGGGTTTCAATCGTATCGTCATAACCAAACCTACGAAACCACCGATAACGCTCAAATTGAATCTAAAAGTGCTCCCGTATTGGCTCGGGTAGCCGGCTATATTCAAGTGTCAAACGTAGAAGATTATAAATCGGTCAATGCCAACGAACGACTGATTGAAATTGACCCGCAGGAATATGCGATTGCCGTTAGCCAAGCCGAAGCTGATTATCAGCAATCTTTGGCCGACTTAGAAACGGCGAAAGCATCGCTCCGCAACATTCAGGAAAATTACAAAGTTGCCCAAGCCAACGCCAACGTACAGCTAAGCCGCAAGACCAAAGCTGCCACCGACCTGCAACGTGACAAAAATCTTTACGAGGGAGGCTCGGCTACTAAAAAGGTATTTGAAGAAAGTCAATCGAACGTAGAAATTCAGGATCGTCAATACGATGCCACTTTGGCGCAAGTCAATCAGGCAAAAGTATCGGAAGGGTCGGCTTTGGCTAACATCAAAAAAATGGAAGCTATTCTGAAAGTAAAACAAACGGTATTGGACCAAGCCAAATTACGTTTGTCATACACCCATATTGACGCTCCGGTATCGGGTAAAACGGGTAAAATCAACGTAGCCAAAGGACAATATGTGCAGCCCGGTCAGAATCTTTTCACGATTATCAACGATTCTAATTTTTGGATAACGGCCAATTTTAAAGAAACACAATTGGAAAAAATGCGCGTTGGACAACCCGTTGAAATCAAAATTGATGCGTTTCCAAACTTAAAAATCACGGGAAAAATCACTACGATTTCAGACGCGACGGGTGCTAAGTTCTCGCTGCTACCCGCCGATAATGCTTCGGGCAACTTCGTTAAATTGGTGCAACGCATTCCCGTTAAAATTGAGATTGACAATCCACAACAATACAAAGACCTCCTGCGCGCTGGACTCAGTACCGAAGTAGCCGTAAAAGTGAAATAGTTGTACTAAAAAAGCCTGTGTTATGAAAAGATGGATTGTGGTCATTACAGTGATTACGGCGGCGGTGATGGAGCTGATAGACACCTCCATTGTTAACGTCGGGCTGTATCAAATGGCGGGGAATCTGGGCGTAACCATCGAAGATATTTCGTGGGTCATTACCGCCTACGCCATTGCCAATGTGATTGTTATTCCCATGACGGGATTTTTGCAAAGCTACTTTGGACGAAAAAATTACTTTATTGCTTCCATTGCCCTGTTTACGTTTGCGTCTTACCTCTGCGGAGTAGCCGATACCTTGCCGTTGCTGGTCATTGCACGTTTTCTCCAAGGAATTGGCGGAGGAGCTCTGCTGTCTGTTTCTCAAGGTCTGCTTTTTGATTCATTCCCCGTGAATCAACGCCCCATTGCTTCGGCAGTTTTTGGGATGGGGATTGTGATGGGGCCAACTTTCGGGCCAACGCTTGGAGGAATGATTATTGACAATTATCACTGGAGTTGGATGTTTTACATCAACATTCCGGTTGGGATTGTGGCGCTCATATTGAGTTATTTATACATCGATAAGAAGCCGGAAGAGTACAAAATTGACCGCAGCAAAATAAGAATCGATTACTTGGGAATTGTCTTATTGGCCGTTGGCGTTGGCTGTTTGCAATTTGTACTTGAACGCGGCGAAGCCAACGATTGGTTTGAAGATCAAAGCATTCTAATTTGTACAATTTTGCTTTTTATCTCTCTTACCACTTTTATCTGGTGGGAGCTTAAAATAGATAATCCTGTAGTTAATTTAAGGGTACTCAAAAACCGCAATCTGGCAATTGGGTCTATCTTAATTTTCGTCATTGGAATTGGGTTGTTTACCTCCGTGTTCATGTATCCGCTGTTTGTCCAGCGAATTCTTGGCTTCACCGCTTCCCAAACGGGGCTTTTACTCATTCCCGGAGGAGCCGTTACTCTATTGGTTTTTCCTATTGTAGGACGTCTTATTTCAAAGGGGGTACCACCAAGGTACATTGCCACAGCGGGTTATATCGCCTTTGCGACCTTTTGTTATATGATGTCCACGTTTGATTTAAACACTTCGACGGGGATTTTCTTGGTTGCTTTGATCATTCGTGGGGTGGGATTGGCAATGTCCAATGTGCCGCTTATCAACCAATCCATTTCTACGTTGACTCCCAAGGAAATGCCGATGGGAATTGCCATCACAAACATGATTCGACAAATTGGGGGTGCCGTGGGTGTAGCCTTAGTCAACACTTATATCGCTCAGCGCCTTCCATTCAACGCCGTGAATCTGTCCTCTCACTTGCAGCCAGGTGATATGCTTACCCAAGAACGCATCACAACGATGTCTCAGAGTCTGATAAGTCGCGGCATTAATCCACTCGACGCCCTGCAATTAGCTTACGGAAACATGAACATAATTATTCAAAAACAGGCCCTGATGCTTTCTTATCTGGACGTTTTCCAAATGGCCACTTGGTTTTTCATCTTCACGTTCCCGTTGCTGTTTCTCTTAGAGCGCAAAAAAACAGATTTAACTGTCGTCAAAGCGGCATCCGATTCAGCGCATTAATTCATGACTTTGAACTCTTTTCACATTACAGTCATCCTCATACATTACGATGAAAACTTCACTCAAAATACTCATACTCGGCTCTTTATTGGCAGGCATTACCCATGCAACCATGGCTCAAATTCCTGCCCCACTCCAAAATTTAGTGCAGCAATCTTTCCAAAATTTCACCAAACTCAAAGAAGCCGAGCAGCTGATAAGAGTAGGTGAATTACGCGTAGATGTAGCAAAAACCGCTTTATTACCTTACGTAAGCGCAGCCGGCTCGTACAATTACATTACACCCACGGCTAAAGCCACGTTACCGCTTCCCGAAGGAGCCCGCGAAATTCAGTTTATTCCCAATCATAATATCAATTTAGGAGTCAACGGAAGTTATGGATTGTATGATTTTGGCAAAACGGATTTAACCATTCGTCAGGCGCGGAAAAATGTATTGACGTCTCGCCATAATTTAGAATTGAATCGCCATAATCTGGCGTATCAGATTGCGCAGTTGTACTATACTATTGCCTTTTTACAAAAAAGCCTGAAAGTACAACAGGAAGTCATTCAAGGCAGTGAAGAGGTACTCAAACAAGTGGAACAACGGTTCAAAAACGGTGACGCCTTGGAATTTGATGTAGTATCTCAACAGGTAAAACTCAAAATGACTCAAAACCGTAAAATTGATTTTGAGAACCAAATTGAAAAACAAAAAGTCATGTTGAGTTATTTGACCGGCACCCCGGCCGCAAATATTACTGTACCCGAACTGGCAATTGAAGGTTCGTCACCTGCTGTCTCGACTGAATCTTTGTTAACACTGGCGGATGGCAACAGTAAGGAAATCTTACTCGCTAAAGACCGAATTCGCAGCGCTGAAACGGAGATTGAAATCGCTCAAAAAGCACACCTGCCCACGATCATGCTCAACGGAAGTGTCGGTGAAAAAAATGGTTATATGCCCAATGTTAACCAATTGCGTTTCAACGTTGCTGCCGGACTCAGTGTAAATATTCCCTTGTATGCCGGCAAGCGTTATGACATACAGCGCAGGGCTGCTCAGGTAAATTTGGAAGCCACCAAATACAATCTCACTGCCGTTAATGAGAATTTACAAAAAGACATTGAAAGTGTGAAGATTGATATCAAAAGCAATCAACAACGCCTGGAAAATGTGGGTCTCCAAGTAACCCAAGCTGAACGAGCACTGACGATTGCCAAAAACCGCTTGGCTAACGGAACCATCACCAACGTAGAATTGGAAGGCGCTCAAACAGGAATCGAAGAAGCTCTTTTGTCCCAACTCAATTATCAATTCCAATTGTTTATGAACCGATTGGAATTGAAGCGTTTGATAGGAGAAGAATTTTGGAAGTAATTTGATGAACCATACAAGGCACATAAGAAAATACAAGAAGTTGTACGGCAACCTTATATGAACTTATATGCCTTATATAGTAAAAAACTACAAATCCTCAATCAAAAACAAATGGAACGGCAACAAATAAGGGTCAAGCTCTATGTAGTTGTACTCCCCTTTCCAAACGTATTTTGAGCCCGTGATCAAGTCATGTACAACATATTCCTCCCATCCTGCTTTCTTAATTTTTTGGAGAGGTATTTTTACCATATTGCCTCGACGATTGTATCCATCTAAATTGACAACACACAGGATTCGATTCCCGTCAGGATGAGTCTTAAGATAGGCTAATAGCTGATCGTCGTTGATATCGCAAAAAGTAATGTTATTGGTTTGTTGTAAAGCCGCATTTTCTCTGCGGGCGCGGTTTACCAGCGTAATTACGTAAGTAAGCTTATTGGTATGTTCCCAATCCCAGTACTTGATTTCGTATTTTTCCGAATTCCAATATTCTTCTTTCCCCGGAAAAGCTTCGTTCACCATGTACTCATACGTAGGTCCGAAGATTCCGTAATTGGAAGATAAAGTAGCGGCCAGAAAATAGCGAATCAGGAAGTTAGGCTCATGCCCACTTTGGAGCAACGGCGGATTTATATCGTGAGTATTAGGCCAAAAATTCGGACGGAAATAGTACTTCATTTCAGTCTGCGTCAACTCTGTCATGTACTCCATGAGTTCATACTTCGTATTACGCCACGTGTAGTAGGTGTAAGATTGAGTATACCCTCCTTTTGCCAATTGCTGCATTACTTTCGGGCGCGTGAACGCCTCCGCCAGAAAAAGCATATCAGGGTACTTTTTCTTGGTTTCGGCAATGACCCATTCCCAAAACGAAAACGATTTAGTGTGCGGATTATCCACCCGAATGATGCGAACACCCCATTCTGCCCATACAAAAATGACGCGACGCAATTCTTCCCAAAGGCTCTGCCATGCTTCCGTCTCAAAATTAATAGGGTAAATATCCTGGTATTTTTTAGGAGGGTTTTCGGCGTATTGAATGGTGCCATCCGGGCGAATTTTAAACCATTCAGGATGGTTTTTTGCCCAAGGGTGGTCAGGCGAACATTGAATGGCTAAATCCATGGCAATTTCCATGTTATGTGCCTTGCAGGCAGCCACAAGGGCTTTAAATTCGTCTAAGGTGCCCAAATCCGGATGAATGGCATCATGACCGCCCAATTCAGAACCTATTCCGTACGGTACGCCAGGCTCGCCGGGCATGCAAAGTACGTTGTTGTTTTTGCCTTTTCGGAACTGCATTCCAATGGGATGTATCGGCGGCAGATACAAGACATCAAAACCCATACGCTGAATCCGGGGGAGCAAATCAACTACATCATTAAACGTCCCGTGCACTCCGTGTTCTTTGGCTGCCGAACGCGGAAACATTGAATACCAACTGGAAAACCCTGCTTTGGGGCGATCCACCCAAAGTTGCAACTCGTGGTATCGGGTTACGTTTTCACGGTGAGGATACTTATCAATCCAACTCACAAACTGCTCACTGATAGATAGAAGCACTGCTTCTTCGTACCTGCTTTCGTCACGGAACGTTTTGATAGCCTCCTGAACTGCTTCTTTGTCTTCTTTTGAAGTATGGTTTACTATTTTTTCCAGCAAAGTTGCTCCTACCAAAAGTTCACTGTTTACGTGCTGGGCATCGCGGATTTTAAGTTTTATTTCGTGTTCCCAAGAAGCCAAATGATCAACCCATGCTTCGATGGTATAGCTGTAAAACCCTTCTTTGTCTGCCGCAAACTCTCCCCCCCAACGGTCATTATCGACAAACCGCATCGGAACTTCGCTCCATTTCTTTTCTAATTCATGTTTGTAAAGCAGTCGAGCAGCCGTTTTATCGTGACCGTCACAGAAAATATCCGCTTCTACCTGAATAACTTCCTGTAGAACAGCCTTGATAAAAAAGCGCCTACCTTCTAATTCCGGTACTACGCTTTCCACGATTACGCGGTTTCTGCCCGGTATTTTTGCAAGATTCATCATAAGGTTGTTTAGTTTCGAGCCTTAAACCTAAAAAAATACCCCGACGTGAACAAACGTCAGGGCATAGCTTTTACAATTTCTTTATCTAAAAACCGATTCTTTTCCGTTCGGAAGGCAAATCTACCTTTTCGCGAACCAAATCAATAATCATTCTTCCCGCTAATTTTTCCCGTAAGTATTGATTTTCAAGGCGGAGTTTATCATTTTCAATTCTCAATTTTTCCAATTCCAACTGCTGCAATTCCTGCTGAAGAGATGTGGTTTCTCCCAACAAAGTGGTGATACTTATTTCAAACACTTCGGCTATTTGATGCAATCTTGAAAGGGTTAGATCGGTTTTTCCCCGTTCAATATCCCCATACGAGGTAGTGGATATGCCCAATGAGTCGGCCATATTCTCTTGAGATAAACCGTGCTGTGTGCGCAACAAGCGTATTTTTTCGGCGATAGTTTTCATAATGACTTAAAAACGACAAAAGCCCTGCGAAGGTTCGCAGGGCTTTTGTCGTTTTTAGAAGCGAATTATTTCGCAGCTGAAGTATCAACAGCAGCAGTAGTATCAACAGCAGCTGTGTCAACAGCAGCAGTAGTATCAACAGCGACAACAGTAGAATCAGTAGTAGCCGCTTCTTCAGTTTTACCGCCACAAGCTGCCAAAGTTACCATACCGGCAACGAATAAGAATGCAAATGTCTTTTTCATTTTTTGTGATGTTTTTAAGGTTTCCTCTACAAAGGTAATGCCTTTTTTAATATTCGCAATGGTTTTCTTAAAAAAAAATTAAAAAATCATTAAAAGTAAAATTGTTTCTTGAAAAAATACTATTTCTAACTCTTTTAAGGCTACAAATGAGATAAAAACAACAATTTTTTAATAATTGCATTGCATTATTTTTAATAAACCGACTTATATCCCACTGCATCAACCACAATTTTCGAGATGATTTCCCGCATAATTTCAGACGTTCCCCCGGCAATAGTGCCGACGCGTACATCGCGATTCGGGTAATCTTCCATGTAGCCATATCCACCCAAAAACTGTGAACAGCTATCCACTACCCTTTTCTGTATCTCGCTTGTAAAAAGCTTCGCCATTGAACATTCTTTTACGGCCACTTCTCCCTGCGTAAATTTCCAACAGGTGCTGTACACAAACTCCCTTGCCACCTCAATTTCAGTGGCAATATCAGCAATTTTGTGTCGGATGGCCTGAAACTTACCAATTTTTCTTCCAAAGGCTTCACGTTCATTCAGATAGTGTAACGTTTGATCGAGCGCCCACTGTGCGCCCGAAACGGCCATTATGGAAGCTACCAAACGTTCCAATTGAAGACTTTCCATGAGGTAATAGAATCCAAAATTTTCCACACCTATCAGGTTTTCAACGGGTACGCGTACCTCATCAAAGTTTATTTCAGCAGTATCCGAACTGTGCCAACCCATTTTATTGAGTTTGGTCCGCGAGACACCTTCTGCTTCTAAATCTACTACCAGTAAACTAATTCCGTTTTGAGCCTGACCGGCATCCAGTTTGGTCTTTACCGCTAATGTGATAAAATCACCGTAGGTACCATTGCTGATGAACGTTTTGGAACCGTTAACAATAAATTCATCGCCTTCCCGCACGGCAGTTGTGTGAATAGCCGATACATCAGAACCGGTATTGGGTTCAGTAATACCCAAAGCCGCTACTTTTTCTCCCAAAATGGCTGGCATCAGGTAGTTGTGTTTGAGCTCGACACTGCCCGCTTTGGAAATATGATTGATGGCCATAAATTGATGTACACTTACCGCCGTGGCAAAACCACCCATTCCGCAACGCGCCAATTCTTCTAAAAACACGACCGAAAACCAAAAATCAGCATTTACTCCCCCATACTCTTCAGAATAAAGCAGCCCTAAAAAGCCCAAATCCCCCATACGTTTGAAGATTGAAAGCGGAATGCGGCGCCCAGTTTCCCATTCTTCCGTATGAGGCACGATTTCCTTTTCCATAAACTGCCGCACACTTTGCCGAAACAATTCATGGTCTTCGTTGAAATACTGAGATTTTGATTTCATAATTATGATTTAAAAAATTAACGTGCTGTTCTTGGTTTAATGCAAAGTAGAAAATCGGTACTAAGTTGATTTTAAATAAGATTTGCCAAACTTGTTATTATTCTTTATATCTACTCTAAAACGAAAAACTATGAAAAAGCTCGCTTATTTACCTGTAATCGCACTTTTGTTCACTGCTTGCCAAAAGCAAAATTATGTCTCGTCCATTCCTGCACCTACATTTAATCATTACACTTCGGGGTCGGTTTCGAAACCAATCATAGAATCTAACTTTGAAGCGAATGCAACTACTGCCTTATCTGCCGAAATCATAGCACCCTCTACTCCTGCTTTTGCTTTTTCAATTTCAGAAAGTATTTCCGGTTCTACTAATGAAACGAAGATAAATGTGGTGACTTCGACCTCAAAAGTAACAAGCCACAGCACAAAAACGCCCCTGAAACAGCGAATGATAAAACGTTTTGTTGAACGAAAAATAAGTAAAATGAGCGTTCAGCAAAATAGTAATCCTACAGCAAAACGGTCAGACGGAATTGCAGTAACTTCCTTTTTAGCGGCCATTTTAGGAATTGTCGGCCTATTCACAACAGGATGGTTATTTCTGATAGGAATGGTGGCGGCAATTGTCTTAGGCTTCGTCGGTCTCAGCAGAATCAGACACAGCAATGGCGAACTCGGGGGACGAGGCTGGGCGCTTGGAGGCTTAATACTTGGTTTTATTGAATTGCTTTTACTTATACTTGGTGTATTGTTTGTAGCGGCACTTTTAGGGGCATTTGGCGCTTAATTTTAGCTAAAGCGGCTCCAAATACTGATTTAGAGCCGCTTTTGTTATCTTAGTACATTTACTTTAATACCTTCAATGCCGCTTCTAAATACATTTCCGAATCCTGTTTGAAATAAGGACCTACTTTCTGCGGTGCTTCTTTATGCCCTAATCGTACAACAACCGCATTTTTGGAAGGGATTGCCCAAATCAATTGCCCCAACAGTCCTCTCATACTGACGGTCTGAAGTTCTTTGTAAGGTTGCACCCAAAACTGAAACCCATACACTTGAAGGGCTTTATCGGTTTTGGGGTCTTTGAGATAAGAAGCCGGACTCAATGCCTGAGTCATGTATTTTTCAGGGATGATTTGACGTCCTTTCCAATTGCCTTTCCAAAGCATCAAATGTCCAAATCGAGCATAATCGCGGGCAGTGGGAGCAAAACAGCAAAATGCTTTCTCACGCCCTTTGGGTTTGTCCAGCATCCAAATCGCGTCGGTTTCGCTGCCAATGAGTTGGAAGATTTTTTCGGAAGCCAAGTCAGCAATTTTTTTGTTGTAGGCTTTTTCCAAAATCAATCCCAACACTTCCGTATCACCGCTCCGATATTCAAATTCTTTCCCTACCGGTTTTTCAATTTTGAGTTCATCAATTACGTCTGCAATGTTTTCCCCGTAATACCCATAGGCATTGTTGCTGAAAACCCCTCGGTCTTTCTCGTGCCAATTCAAGCCAGAACTCATTGTCAAGCAATTACGAACCGTAATTTTATTTTTCCCGCCTTCTGAAAATGAACCGATGTAATGTGCAACCGGCTCGTCCAATCCTTTGATTTTATTTTCATTAAGAGCGATTCCTACTAACATCGAAATGATGCTTTTGGAAGCTGAAAAGGATTGGCTAAGGGTTTTGGTATCGTAATTTTCCCAATAACGCTCGTACTTGAGTTTTCCATCCTGAAATACCAAAAACGCCGTTGTATGGTATTTTTCCATGGTATCAATCAGATTCTGAGGAATCGTAGTTTTATTAAAATTAGAATCCAATGGCCAAGGCTCAGGACGTGTAGAGGCCAACACCTGACGCGTAGGATGAAATTTATAATCTAACACATCCACCTCTCCCCACTGTACATAATTGCGAATGTGGATAAACGGCGGCGTATAGGTTAGGCCGGTACCTAACAGAATGATTCCTACAAAACCAAAAAGTGAATTACGAAGTAGTCTTTTCATGCAGGCTAAGAGTAAGTAAAAGGGCCGATTCCCTGATTGAGTGGGTAAGGTTTAAAAGTGCAAGACTTTATCAAGGCAAATATATATAACCACTGTTGTTTATGAAATATTTTTTCTTCGCTGCGTTATCCATTCTGTTTACCAATAAATGTAGGGCGCAGGAAACGTACGCCGAAAAACTGCGCTACCCCAAGGGCAAAAAAGTAATCATTCTGCACATTGATGATGCGGGAATGTCTTATGAGGCCAACCAAGGAACGATTCTGGCCATGGACAAAGGCGTTGCCAATTCTACCAGCGTGATGATGCCCTGCGGATGGGTACCAGCCTATATGAAGTATCTTCAACAACATCCCACCACCGACGCGGGCGTTCATCTTACTCTTACGTCTGAATGGAAAGGCTACCGTTGGTTTCCGCTTTCGGGACGGGAAAAAGTACCGGGGCTCCTGGACAAAGAAGGGGCCATGTGGTCGAATGTTCCTGATGTAGTCAAACACGCCACTGCCGATGAAGTGGAAACTGAAATTCGCGCCCAAATTGCGCGTTTCCGCTCGTTTGGTGTGGAACCTTCGCACATTGACTCTCACATGGGCACGTTGTTTGGGTCACCTGCTTTTACCGAACGTTATATCAAAGTGGGAATGCAGGAAAAAATTCCCGTGATGTTGCCCGGCGGACATGCCACGCTGATTGCCAAAGAACGCAATAGTCCCGCTCAGGAAATTAAGCAATTTCAACAAATAGGTCAACTGCTGTGGAACGCGGGCTTGCCTGTGTTGGATGATTTGTTTGCCGATACATACGGCTGGAAACTTTCTGCCGAAACGCCTAATACCGAAGAAAACCTGCGTAAAATGAAAACGCAGAAATATATGGAGCTTTTGAAAGAAGCCAAACCGGGCATTACGATGGTCATTATGCACTGCGCTGCTCCAAGCGATAATTTTAAGGAACTTACCGATTCATGGCCGACTCGTTATGGAGATCTCTACGCGATGCAAGACCCGGAACTCAAGAAATTCATCGAAAAAGAAGGTATTATTCTCACTACCTGGCGCGAAATGCGTGAACGACGGGCAAAGGTGAAGTAGTTTTGATAAAGCTTAAGACTTTCCAAGTTTATTATCATAGATTGAGCCTGAAACTTGGAAAGTCTCAGTCAATTTAACAACTTTCTCAAGGGCTTTAAATTTTTGCGTAATTTGGCAATGATATAAAGAGCCTTTATATGCTGCCCCCCACCATCGCCAATATCCTGATTTTATTAGGAGTGCTGCAAGGCAGCATTTTATCCGGAATTGTGCTTTTTTCCAAAAATACGTCAAAACCTACACGATACTCTCTGGCTGTCTTCCTGTTGATATTGGTCTATAACGGCCTTGAAACCCTTAATTGGAGTGCCGACTTTAACTACAAAATTTTTGATCTGTTTACCTATACTTGGATCATGGGGCTGGGGCCAAGTTTATATCTATATATCGGATCATTTAGCCCTGCTTCCATTTCTCGAAAACAGCTTTGGCACTATACTCCCGTTTTAATTAAGATTTTATTCAATTTTTCAGTAGTAGCATGGGCATTGATGTATCCTGCTTTATCCAAAATCGGGACAAACTCATTCGATAATTTATGGTTTCAAATTCTTGATTATTCAGAATGGTTGGCCGTAGGTTTGACGGGGACTTATGCGCTGTTAGCATGGCAGAAATTTCAATGGTTCAGTCAGCCTCCAACGACGCTTTCGACTAAAGAATGGCTTTTGTTAAAAAAATGGCTGCGAAGTTTTATTGCCGTTTTTACCCTATTTTGGATATTTTGGGTAGTTACGGTAAGCCAAAAACACCTTTCCGAATCCTATGACTCGTCTGTTTATTATCCCATTGAAGTAGCGATAGTTGTCATGATTTATTGGATAGGTTTTGGGAGTTATCACCGATTAAAATTTGTCGCAGTAGAGCCTTCCAAGTCAGGAGCTTTCCTAAATGACTTTTCGGAAGAAATAATAACAACTTGTTTGGAAGTGCTGCTTAAAGCTATGGAAAAGGAACAACTTTACCTCAACCCTACCCTTTCTGTGAGCGATTTAGCCAAACACATCGGTTTTACCCCTAAGTTAATTTCAGCGGTATTGAATCAACGTTTGCACAAAAGTTTCAATGATTTTGTAAATGAATACCGCGTTGAGGAGGTAAAAAAACGATTGCTTGAACCCAACGGGCAACGCCTTACTCTGTTAGGAATTGCTCTCGAATCGGGCTTTAATTCACAGGCAACTTTTCAGCGAGTTTTCAAAAACAAGACTCAACTTACTCCCAAAGATTTTTTAAATTCTATAAAAATTACTTCTCAAAACCGGTTTTGAGAAGATTGAATAGACTTTTCTACGGTGTTTTGCCTGAAAAAACGCCATGAAAAAGTATTTACCCCTCTTATTATTGCTTATTTTTTTCAGGACTTCTGCTCAAACCGGCGATTCTCTCCTTACTAAAGTACTCACCCCTACTGAGATGCAAACAGACTTTAAGTACTTACGCAGATTGTTGGAAGAAACTCACCCGGGCCTTTATCGCTATACGTCCAAAATGCAAATGCAGGCTAAAATGGACAGTATCTATCAGTTGATCCAACAGCACATGGGTTTTTACGATTTTTATCGCACCATCGAAGGGTTTATTGCAGATATTCGATGTGCTCATACTCATTCCTTGCCCTTCAAAAACTGGGTGAGCTATTATTCCAACCGCATGAAAACTCTTCCTTTTTTTTTCTTTCCTATCCAAAATCGGTCTTATGTTTTATTTAACGGTACTTACGACCAACGTATTCAACCGGGTTTTGAGCTGATAAGTATCAATGGGAAAAGTATGGAAAGTATCCGTAAAGATATCTATAGATATCATTGGGATGATGGCTTTATTGAAAGCTCCAAAAGTGTTGCGCTTCAGGGACAGCTGTTCGGTTTGTTTTATTATACATGCATAGATCGTCCTGATACTTTTCAACTTGCCTTTCGAGATTTACAGGGAGATACTGTACACCTTACAACTCCTGCCCAAACATTTGTTAACCATCAAAAAGCCTACATTAAAAATCCGGTTAACAAACAAATGTTGAAATGGTACAATACCAAACGGCCCAAAAAACCGTGGCGACTGTCATTTATAAAAGACCTTTCTACTGCTTATCTTCGATTTGACAGTTTCTCGGGTGAAGGAGCTAAAACCGGAGAGGAAGCACGCGAACGATTTCGCCGATTTATGGATGTTTCTATGGCGAAAATTCAGCAAAAAAAGACGCACTATCTTATCGTTGATGTTCGGAGCAACTATGGTGGTTGGGATACACAAGGCGTGGAGCTTTTTACTTACCTGATGAAATCCGATAGTGCGGTTCGATATTATCAACGCCTGCACAGTATTACCGATAGCTCTGAGTTTTTCAAGTACTCAGACCTATCATCTGATGATCTGAAAAATATCAAAAAGGAACTCCAAAGCGAGAAAGACGGGACTTTTACATTAAAAGAAAACGAAAACCCTGATTTACAACTGCAATCTCCTAAACCTAATCGTTTTAGAGGGAAGGTGTATATTTTGATAGATGGTCGAAGCTTTTCTACCACTACCGAATTTACTGCGGTAGCCCACAGCAATAAAGTAGGTACGTTTGTAGGCGAAGAAACCGGCGGCGCTTATGAAGGTGGGAATGGCAGCAGTTTTATTCATTTAGAGTTACCGAATTCCAAAATTCAGGTAGGAACGCCGCTGGTCTATTATCAAAATGCTGTTCATCAGCCCAAACAAAAAGGACGCGGTACACTACCCGATTACACGGTACCTATTACCCTTGAAAGCCTTCTCCAACATAAGGATGTACAATTAGAGTTTGTAAAGGAATTAATCAAAAAGGGGAATAATTAAACTACTCGGATGGCAACTTAGTTTTACATTTCAAAATAAGTCAGGAGACTTTATTTGATACGATTGTGCCTTCCCGTCATTTGCAGTAAAAATCAACTGATTTCCTACCTGTTGTACATCACGAATGTCGCCTGTCAGATGCAAACCGGATTGATATTGAGGCAAATACTCGAAATCGCCTTTTCCGTTTCCTCTCAATATCATTCCATAATTGGCGTCGGTTTTACCAATTCGGATGCGGAATTTGGATTGATTTCCTGCTAATAGAATATCCGTTTTACCATCTCCATCAAAATCGCCTGTGGAAATAGCGTAAACGGGCGAAATTTGAGCAGCTAAAGGCAACGGTTTAAACGTCAATTTTCCTTTATCATTCCACAAAATGCCCGATTGGGTTTCAGTAACCGTTAATTTGGTGGAACGCGTTGCCCACTCCTTTCCCAACACTTCTTCGGCAGTAGCAGCGGCGTAGGATTTATAATCAATGAAAAGTTTGCGCAGTGGCGCTAATTGCTCCAATGCCTCATCTCGTCCCGCCAAAGGAAAGGCTTTCCCCTGAATGTAATAAGAAATAAACGGGTCAAAACGGCCATTTTGGTCAAAATCGTCGTAATAAAGCGTAATGGGTTGCTCGGCGGTTGCTTTTAGCGGGGTATTTAATCCTAAGTTTCCTACTATAAAATCCAAGTCGCCGTCGTTGTCCAAGTCGGCGGAAGCGATGCGGTTCCAAAGGCCGGAAAAAGAGTTTACAGTTTGCAGTTGATAGTTTACAGTTGATTCTTTGTTTTTACTTTCTAATACCTGAATGGGTTTCCATTCGGCGGTAATAATTATTTCGGGGTGTTTATCATTGTTTAAATCTGTAGTTACAACATCGGTAACTAAACCCAACTCCCATTTTTCGGCTATCTCAAAGTGTCCTTTTCCATCGTTACGCAACAAAAAGCTTTCGCTGGCGTAGGGAAAATTGCCCGACTGAACACCACCTCCCAAAAACAAGTCCAAGTCCCCGTCCTGATCGGCATCAAAAGCTTCTACACACGTTTTGTTAAGCGTGATTTCAGGAATCTGTCCCATTGGACATCGACTAAATTGGCCTTTGCCATTGTTAAGATACAGGCGGTCTTGCAGCAGCGCAAACTCGGTGTTATATTCACCCGTTATTACATATAAGTCTACATCTTTGTCTCCATCCGCATCAAACAAAACGGCATCTCGGTCTTCAAAAGCTTTATCCGCTTCAAAAGCAGGTTGAGAATTGGTTACAAAACGCTTGTCTTTTGTCTGCAAAAACAATTGTCCTGCTTGATTGGCTGCACCACCGATGTAGATATCTTCCAATCCGTCTCCGTTCACATCTCCTTTTGCCATGCGAGGCCCGCCGTAGGAATAAAGATAGAGCAGTAGAATTTGGGTATTGAAGTCAATCAACGGATTCTCATGGTGAACAAAATCAATAGCCTCCGTTTCTTCAAAAATGGGTTTAGGTTGGGGCAATAACAAGGCAGGATTGAAAGGAAAGGCATTTTTTTCTTCGGCTACCTGTGTTTTGTTTAGTGTCACTTTCGGCAACAATTGACTTTTATTACTTGGCCAAAGCACTCGAACAGAATCTATCACAGTCGTTTTGCCCAGCCCAAAATGAAGGTCATCGTACATGCAAGCCTGAAAACCGCGCGTAGGGGTAAATTCCTGGTATTGCACCTGACCATTGGCATACACGTACACTTTGGCACCCACGCCAAACAGGTTTCCTCCCTCCCCTTTCAACTTGATTTTGACAAAGTTTTGCGGATTACGTTCCTGTTGATGATTTAAGTATAGACTCGCCGGCTCGTTGGTATTGGAGGTAATGAGGTCAAGGTCACCGTCTCTATCAAAGTCGGCATAAGCGGCTCCGCAGGCAATCGTACTTTCCTCAAAACCCCATTCTTTGACTTTATTGGAAAACTGAACTCCTCCCCTCTGAGGGAGGAGAGTTTCATTTTTAAAAATATAATGATGCGTAGGCGTGGCGGGCATTTTTTTGAGGTGTTCCAACAATGATTTAGTGGATTTTTGGCCTTCTCCGTTCATCTGCTCATCGGCGTAGTATTTCACAAAATCCAAATCGGTATAATCACGTACAAAACCGTTGGAAACAAACAAATCTTTCAGGCCATCATTATCAAAATCAGCTAACAAGCCCGCCCAACTCCAATCTGTAGCCTGAACACCAGCCAATTGACCGATTTCGGAAAACCTCATTACTTTATTCTTCCCGATTTCTGACCGCAGCGGCGGCTGCTTCTGACTCCTGACTCCTTGGTTCAACTGCAGCATATTCCGCATATTTTGCCAGTGAAAGCCATTTTCGAGCATGGCTTGCTGCACATTCCAGTTGTCGGGCCACGAAAGTGATTTCTGACGACGATTGTCTTCGGGCAACATATCCGTCGTAAAAATATCGGGCAAAGCATCATTGTTTACATCGGCAATATCAACGCCCATCGTAGAAAATGAAAAATGCCCCATCATCTCTTTTCCCCGTTCCGAAAACGTGCCGTCGCCGTTGTTGAGATACGCATAATCTTCTTCTACATAATCGTTGCAGACGTACAAATCAGGTTTATTATCCCCGTTAAAGTCACCCGTAGCGATGCCCAATCCGAAACCAAGTGCATTGCTGATAATAGCTGCTTCGCGAGTGACGTCGGTAAACAGCCCCCTAACCCCCAATGGGGGAACCATTATTCCCCCATTGGGGGTTAGGGACGGTCGCAGTGGCGCACCGCCGCCGCGCGGGCTTTCATTCCTGTATAGCCTATCTCCTGCATTTAGGTCAAATTCTTTTTTAAGGTAGGCAGCTTCCTTGCGTTGATAGCCGCGCAGATTGTGATTCAGCACAAACAAATCTAAATCTCCGTCGGTATCATAATCGAAGAATAAGCCTTGTGTAGAATAACCAGCATCGGCAATGCCGTAGGCTTCCGCCTGTTCGGTAAATTTTACTTCCTTTTGTGCTTTATTTGATACACCAAGATTTATAAACAATTGGTTTTTACGTTTTTCGACAGGGAGATTACCAGAATAACAAACATAAATATCCAACCAACCATCGGCGTTCACATCAGCAAGGGTCACGCCCGTTTTCCAGCCATTGGCTCGACCTGCTACGCCGGCATTATCGGTAATATCTTCAAAAGTTACTCCTTCCTCCGATGATTTTGTCGTATTTATGTACAGTTTATTAGGGACTTGATTCCCCGTAAAATACACATCAGGCAGTCCATCATTGTTAAAATCTCCCACGGCCACCCCGCCACCGTTGTAGAAATATTCGTAGGCTAAAATATTGGACGATTCAGTCTCAGTAAGGCGATTTTCGAAGGAAATTCCTGTTTTAGAAGCATCAAGACGTTCAAAAAGTGTAGAGTTTGACTGACAATTACTTAAAAACAGCACGACTGCTATTCCGATTGCCCATCCTTTTTTCATCATTAGGTTTTTATTTTGGAATCCCAAAATTAGGCAATAAAGGCTTTATGCCTTCACACTTCCAAAAATCATTTGTTGGGCTCGCTCAAAATCACTCAAATTACCAATGTCCACCCAATACCCTTCTATAGGCAAAGCTATCACGTGGTAATTTTGCTCAATCGCATCTTTCAGCATTTGCCATCCTTCGTAGGGCTCATTGGGTGGAAACAAATTGAGCATTTTCTGCTTGAAAAGATAAATACCGGCATTTATCTGTCGTGAAATGGTGGGCTTTTCTCTAATTCTTTTCACATTGCCCGTTTCACTCACTTCTAAAATCCCCCAAGGTATTTCGAGGCTGTAGTTATAAGTAGCAACTGCCAAATCGGCATTGCTTTGTTTGAACTGATTGTAAAATCGCTCTACGTCAAAATTGGTTAATAAATCGCCGTTGATAACCAAAAATTGCTCGTGCGTCCATTCGCTTTGATGGCCTATAATGCCAATACTTCCCAAAGGTTGATATTCATTCAAATACCTTATGTTTACTCCCAGCACGGTTCCATCTCCAAAATACGTTTTGATTTTTTCGCCCAGGTGCCCTACTGAAAAGCAGAGATTTTTCAATCCAAATGAATTCAGATGTCCAACAAGCCGTTCGGCAATCGGCTTATTTCCTACTTCCAATAAAGCTTTGGGGGTATCGTTGGTCAAGGGTCTCAGGCGTTTTCCTTGTCCTCCGGCCATAATGACTACGTTCAATGGCAGCCTATTGTCGTAAACAGGAAGCATATCAGAAAGGGTTAGGGATAGTATTCAATTATTTTTTCACCTACAAAAGCTATTTGTTCAAGAGTAATGGAAGTAGAGCAAGGCAGCATTATGCCCTGATACGCCACTTGTTGGGTGTGGTTTTCATTGCTAATATACAAATCATTCCGATAAGGCGGAAGCTCATTCAACGGAATCCATAATGGGCGAGTCTCAATTGAATGAGTCGCTAAAAATTGAATAAGTTCTCGACTGTTTTTTACTAAAATGACAAAATGCCAATAATTGGAATTGACATCAGACGTGATTTTCTGAAATTTAATTTCAGGTAAAATTGACAATTGCTGCGTGTACAGTCCGGCTATCTCTTTCTTTTTTTCTACAAAACGCGGCAATTGCTCCATTTGAGCTAAACCTATGGCTGCCAATGGATTAACCAATCTATAATTATACCCTACTTCATCATGTAAATACTCTAAAGTTGAGCTCTTGGCCTGCGTAATGAGGTGTTTGGCGCGTTTGGCCGCTTGTTCATTGTTGGCCAACAGCATCCCTCCTCCTGCCGTAGTAATGATTTTATTGCTGTTAAAACTAAGAGTTCCCGCTTCCCCAAATGTGCCGGAATGTTGTCCTTTATAAAAAGAACCCAACGACTCCGCAGCATCTTCTACCAAGGCGAGATAATATAAATCAGCTAATGCGCCTAACTCAGTCATATCGGGCATATTACCCAAAATATGAACGGGAACAACTGCGCTTATTCGTCGATTTGTTGCTTTATGGAAACAACTTTGACCTTCTACATAACATTGTTTTTCCAGAAATTCTGCGAGCAGTTTGATGTCCAATAACCATGTTTCAGGCTCAATATCCAGAAAAATAGGGTCAGCCCCGGTATATTTGATGGCGTTGGCCGTAGCCACAAAACTCAGATTAGTGGTAATCACCAAATCATCCCGTTGAACTCCTGCCAGCAAAAGCGCAATGTGGAGCGCCGTAGTGCCGCTGCTTATACCTACGGCATAGGTTGCCCCTGTATATTCCACTACGCTTTCCTCAAATTTTTTCAAAAAACTCCCTCCCGAAAGCCAGTTAGAATCTAAACTTTCTTTGACATACTGCCACTCGTTGCCCGACAAATTAGGTTCACATAAAGGAATAGGTAGCATCAGTTGCATTTTTTAGATGTTACGATAACGAGCGGTGTAGGTATCCGTCAAAATCCCGCTTTTAATAAGGTAATTTACCTCTTTCACGCCCATAGGGACGGTTCTTGTAATAGTAAATCCTATTTTGTCCCGAATTTTATCCGAATTGACGCAGTAATCACGCGGGTCTTCCCCCATGGATTTATAAGTTACTTGGAGGTTAGGCACCCACTTCTGTATTTCGTCCATAAGCATTTTTTTGGTGTAGTTCTGGTCCGTATTTCCTACATTAAAACACTCATTAGCTACCAATTTGGCGTCCGTTTTGAGCGTTAAATTCATCGCATTGGCCAAATCATAGACGTGGCAGTAAGGTCGCCAGAAGTTTTCTCCGTAAATCAACAACTCCTTACCTAAGGTCGCATCCCGGGTAAACTCATTGACGGTCAGGTCAAATCGCATCCTCGGGGAAATGCCGTAAACCGTCGAAAAGCGTAAAATGGTTTTGTAAACCGACGAATTTTGTTGGCTTAATAAATAACTTTCAAAATTGACTTTGGTTTCGGCATACAATGAAATCGGATTAAGCGGTGAAGTCTCATCCAAGTACAAATCAGGGTCGGGCATCTTGCCGTAATTGCTACAAGTAGAAGCAAACACAAACCGTTTTATATGGGCCTCTTCGCATTGTTCATACAGTTTGACCGACGCCAACCAATTTATTTCCTGCGTTTCCTGCGGATATTTTTTACAGGGTGGCTCACCCACAATAGCCGCCAAATGACATACGTGGTCAATACCTTTCAAGGCTTCTTTGATGTCTTGTGTGTGGCGTAAATCTCCCTTAAAAAACTCAAAATCAGGGTGTGTCCATACATCAATGAGCGCTTCTCCCCCAAACATAAGGTTGTCTATCACCCTCACTTTGAAACCTTCATTCAATAAAATCCGTGTCAGTACCGACCCAATATATCCAGCCCCTCCCGTGACCAATACTTTTTCTTTTTGCATAAATACTACCGTTTTTGTACCGTTTTAAAGGCTTGCATCAATTCATTGACAATAATATCGGGGTGCCATTCGGCTATTTTTTTCTGACCAACTTCCCCAAACTCTTTAAATCGTTCGGGCATTTTCATGATTGCTATCAACTTATCTTCCAAATCAGCGGCATTAAACGGGTCAAACGTAAATCCATTTTGTCCATTTACGACCAAGTCCGCCGCGCTGCCGCACCGCTCCGAAACAATGACCGGCATCCCATACACCAAAGCCTCGTTGGTGACAAATCCAAACGGCTCAAAAGTACTCGGCAAAACAGCCACATCTGCCAAAGCGTACCTTCCCGGTACCTCATACCACTCACAAGGTTCAAAAAAAGTGATCGAGTCATTGGAAAGTTGCTTTTGCAACTCTTTCATTGCTCCATAGTCCTCCCCGCTTCCACTCAAAATCAGTCCCCATTCATCCTTATTCGCGCTCTTTTTTTGAGCAGAATCAAACATTTTCATCAATAAGAGCAAGTTTTTTCGACCCACAAATCGCCCAGCGTATATAAAATTGTAGGGCGGCAGCCCAAATTTCTTCTTATTACTTTCCCGATTTCCCAAAGCTGCCTGATGCAGTTGAAACAGCGCATCGTTGTCAATGCCCACGTTCTTGGTACTCAGTATTTTATATTCCGGAATATTTAATCTTCTCAGGTATTCGGCAGCCTTGGTACCCAAGCATACAATACCATCACAGTTATTCAAAAAATATTTTTTGAGGTTTTCTTTCCACCAAACTCGTTTACGGCTGGTCTCGGTACTCTCAAAATCAAGCACTATTTTGATATTTTTCAACCTGCAATACAGCATCACTAACCAATAGGCCAGGTCATAATAGCCATTGAGATAGACAAGGGTAGGTCGGTAAGCTTGGACTTGTGCCAACAGTTTTTGGGCCTTGGGCAACGTTTTTATATTTTCGAGCACATCGTCAGGAAAAAGTACCCTGTAATTGTATTGATGAGTTCCTAAATCAGTCCTTAAGGCTGCCCGGCTGTGTTC
This sequence comes from Runella sp., assembly GCF_027484545.1. Classification (GTDB taxonomy): domain Bacteria; phylum Bacteroidota; class Bacteroidia; order Cytophagales; family Spirosomataceae; genus Runella. The sequence continues at coordinate 38,594 of NZ_JAIXST010000020.1, forward strand.
CGTATAAGCCAATTGTATGACATAAAAATCAAATTGTTCAGCATCTGCAATCTCCTGTATGCCCTTGAATATTCGTGCTTTGTAATGTGACCATAAAATATTGTGAATGGCAAGAATCCTCATAAGGGGTTTAGTTGGAGGTTAATTTGCGAATTAAGTAATTCCATTGGCCTTGTCCAAACCAGTAAATAAGTTTTCGGAGATATGATTTTGCCCGTACCCACGTATAATTTGGTTTGGTTCCCAACTGTTTTTGATACTGCTGACTAATTTCAGTTCTCTCGTTTTTGTAGGAAGACGTAATATTAGTGGTCTTTGACTGCGAATGAATACGAAAAGCGCCCCAAAGGTTTTCCACGTATTTCAGCAAAACTCCCGGAGCAGTCCCAAATCGCATAATTAGTTCATAATCAAACGAATAATTGTATTTTTCATCTAAATACCCTACTGTATTTAGCAACTCTCTTTTAAAAAACAAGGCTTGATTATGAGCCTGCATTCCCAATACCAAATGTTCTTCCAACGAAAAAGGAGTCATTCTCATCTCATTTTGAATAAGGTCGTTTTCGTCAATGATGTATAAGTTTCCAAAAAAAACGGACGCAGTTGGATTTTGAGCGTAAGATTTCGCCAATTCATAAAAAGCATTGGGAGCATATAAATCATCGGCATTTTGAAAAGTCACAATTTCGCCCGTCGTTTGTCGAAGACCGAAATTAATCGCCGCTGTTTGCCCGCGATTTGTACCGTCCCCTGCCAATTTTACAAATTCTCCGTACTTCCTGATAATTTCATTACTGTTATCGGGTGTACGGTCATCCACGATAATGTACTCCACATTGGGATAATTTTGATTAAGAACACTCAAAATAGTGCGCTCAATAAATGCCTCTTGGTTGTAGGATGGAGTAATTACCGATATTTTAGGATATAGCGAGTCATGAGATAAAATAACCGAAGGTTTGAAAAGAGGTTTAGAAACAAAATCCTGCAAATGTGTATTTGTCATCTCAGTAAAATTCTTAGCCGTAATGTAGGTACAAAACTTTTATCGGGTTGTACCGAATAATCAAAAATTTCTCCCGAACGTCTGAAACTCGAAATAAGCATTTATTTTTGTCGCAAATCTACTATTTACCTAATGCGTCTTGCATTTACCATTTGTACCCTCAGTCATTTAGCACAGGCCAAAACCATGGCCGACAGTTTAATCAAGCAAAACCCTGATTACCAAATTGTTATTGGTTTATTTGACAAAGTAAATGAACGGGATATTTCCTCAGTAAAGAACTATACCTTGATTGAAATAAACGGCGAACAAATTCCTGATTTTGAGGGATTGTTTGACCGATATACTCCTTTTGAGCTGAGTTGTCTGGCAAAACCCTATTTGGCAAGCTATTTATTTAAAAAGTACCCTGAGGTCGAAAAACTGCTTTATTTCGATTCTGATATTCTGTTTTTTGGTCAGGTTACTTCTATTGAGTCAGACTTAGACAATCACAGCATTGTACTTACTCCTCACGTGACGCAGCCTATTAAGGATGAAAAAAGCCCTCGTTTGCGCAATTTTTTGAATGCAGGACTGTATAACGGAGGTTTTTTTGCCCTCAAACGCGGCAAAGAAACGTACGACTTCTTGGCTTGGTGGCAAGACCGTGTGTGGCACGAAGGCTATCTCAATTTCTCTCAGGGAATGTTTGTAGACCAATTGTGGCTAAACTACGTTCCTTTGTTTTATCCTAATGCGCTCATCAGTAAAAAACCTGGGTATAACATGGGGTATTGGAATATGCACGAGCGTTGGGTAACCCAAAAAGAAAATTTATTTTGGGTTAATCAGACGTATCCGCTGGTCTTTTTTCATTTCAGCGGCTATCAGTTATCCGAACCCAATCATATTTCTGTGCATCAAAATCGTTATAATTTTGATAGTAGGTCAGACGTAAAACCGCTTTTTGAAATGTATCATCAGGCTTTGGTAGCCAACGGTGATGCGTCTTTTCGCCTCTTACCAAATGCCTACCATCGCCCAAAGTATTTTTATCAAAAAAGTCGCGCTTTAAGGCGTATATTAGTAGCAGGATGTTATCGTTTATTACGATTATTAAATGCGTGATTTGTTTTTAAATAGAGAATTTCACTCCATTTCAACGTAGAAAACTGTATAAAATAGTTCAGTATAAATGTCAAAAAAAACCCTGATTTCCATAGCCTTGTGTACCTACAATGGCACGCGGTTTTTGTGGGAGCAGTTAGAAAGTTTAGCGGGTCAGACAAGGCTACCTAATGAATTAATCATAGTTGACGATGGCTCCACGGATGGGACATTGGCATTAATAGAGAAATTCGCCCAAACCGCTCCTTTCAAAGTTCGTATTTCGGTCAATAAAACTACCTTGGGGGTAACCAAAAACTTCGAGAAGGCATTGACGCAATGCGAAGGAGACTTTTTGTTTTTATGTGATCAGGACGATATTTGGGAAGCTGAAAAAATTAACGGAATGATTTCTTTTTTCGAGCAAAATCCTTCCGTTAATGTAGTTTTTTCCGATGCTTTGTTGGTCAACGAAAAGGCAGTTTCTCTTCAGCAGCGACTCTGGGAGTTAGTAAGGCTTCACCCACCTCAATTAGAGAAATGGAGTAAAGGAGAAAGCATTGGTCTTATGCTCGTTGGCAACCGGGTAGCGGGTTGTACCATGGCACTCCGCAGGTCTTTTTTACAAAAAATTCTACCTTTTCCTACCGACATCCCCGAGTTTTTACACGATACTTGGATTGCATTTGTAGCATCGGTTTTAGGTCAAATCCAGTTCATTTCGATACCGCTTGTCAAATACAGGCAGCATTCATCGCAACAGGTAGGCACTCGTCCGAAGAATTTAACAGCCTTGACTTTACGTCAGCGATTGAGTCGCCCTCACGAGGAAAAATTAGCTCCCTTTCAAAAACAGCAACAGGAACTGAACAGGCTTTACCAACACCTTCAAAGGGTGATTCCCAAAGACAATAAAAATCTAAAAATTGTGGCTGAAAAAATTCATTTTCTTTCCACACGAGCCTCTCTGCCCAACAATCGTTTGTTGCGAATCAGCCCAATTGTACAACAATGGTTCAAAGGCAATTATCATCGTTTTGCAGACCAAGATACTACTTCAACCGGAATCTTTTTGACTGCTTTAGGAGATGTTTTGGAGTAATTTCATTGGTAATTTCTATATTCGCCAATCACCCAAACATCAACAACCTTGAAAAAATCAATTTTCCTCCTCCTCTTTATCACAACCGCCTCTTTTGCCCAAACCCGCGAAGACTCGGTAATGATTGGTAAGATTTATGACGAAGCCCTGAGCAACGGTCAGGGATATGAATGGCTGCGGTATTTGTGCAAGCAAATCGGCCCGCGTCTCAGCGGCTCAACTGGTGCACAAAAAGCCGTGACCTGGACCAAACAGGTCATGGAACAACAACAGTTTGACCGCGTATTTTTGCAGGATATAAAAGTGCCGTATTGGGTACGCGGTGCCAAAGAAGAAGCGTATATCAAAGTCGGTAAACAAAAAACCAAAGTTCCAATAGCCGCTTTGGGAGGTTCCGTAGCCACTGCACCCAAAGGCGTAGAAGCCGAAGTGATTGAAGTAAAGAGTTTTCAAGAGCTGCGTGACTTGGGAAAAGAGAAAGTAAAGGGCAAAATTGTGTTTTTCAATCGCCCCATGGACCCTACCAAACTCAATACGTTTGAGGCGTATGGCAGAGCAGTAGAACAACGCGCCAACGGTGCCACCGAAGCCGCTAATTTAGGAGCTGTAGGTGCAATTGTTCGTTCGATGAGTACTTCTCAAGACGATTTTCCACACACGGGCAGTATGCGTTATGGCACGGGAGTTCCACTTATTCCTACCGCAGGTATCAGTACCAACGGTGCCAATTTGCTGAGTCAGCAGTTGAAAGCAAACCCAAACCTTACTTTTTATTTCCGCCAAAACTGCGAAACTATGCCCGATGCCGACTCGCATAATGTAGTGGGAGAATTGAAAGGCAGCGAAAATCCTGACGAAATTATCGTCGTAGGGGGTCACTTGGATTCTTGGGATTTGGCCGAAGGTGCCCACGACGACGGTGCGGGTTGTGTACAATCCATGGAGGTACTGCGCATTTTGAAGGCCTTGGGCTACAAACCCAAGCGGACGATTCGGGCCGTGATGTTTATGAACGAAGAAAACGGCTTGCGCGGCGGAGTGAAATACGCTGATTTGGCCAAACAAAATAAAGAAAATCACATTGCTGCCGTCGAATCCGACAATGGCGGTTTTACACCTCGCGGTTTTGGCATTGTGGGTAAACCGGCCCAACGAGCCAAAGCATTGCTGTGGAAAGATTTATTGGCACCTTATGGCTTGGCAGAAATAGGCCCGGGCGGTGGTGGCGCTGACATTGGCCCTCTGGCACAAACAGGTACTGTCCTTTTTGGTTTTAAACCTGATTCTCAGCGGTATTTTGATGTTCACCACGCTTCCAATGATAATTTTGAGAACGTAAACAAGCGTGAGCTTGACCTCGGTGCTGCTTCTATGGCTGCTATGATTTATCTGTTGGATAAGTACGGGATTTAGCATATGCCAGACTTGGAAAGTTTTGAATAAGTAGCAAAAAAGTTACCTAAAATTTGCAAACAGGTAGCCTTTTTGCTACTTTTGTATTAATAAACAAATCCAAATGAAACCAATTAAATCTATGAAAGAAACAAACATTTCCCCCCCCAACATTTTTTATGAACGCCAAACAAGTCATCAGACTTTTAGAAGAAAACGGATGGATTGAAGTAAGACAAAAAGGCAGTCACCGAATTTTCAAACATCCAACGATTACCGACAATATTCCCGTAGCAGATCACGGAACTAAAGATATTCCGATAAGCACATTGAAAGCTACACTGAAAAAAGCAGGCATTAAATAAAAATGCGATTAACGATAATTATAGAAAAAGGAGACGGCGAAATCTGGGGACGAGTAGAAGCTCCCGGATTTCTCAACGTCACAATGGGTAATTCTGAAGCAGAAATTACTCAAAATATGCTTGAACTAATAGAAGACTTTTTAGAAAACGAAGGAAAAGAAGACGAGTACTGGAAGGGTGTTACCCTTGAAAGTATAGAATTTGATTATCGCTACGATTTAACAGCGTTCTTCGATTTATTTTCTCCTCTAAAGATCAATTCTATCGCAGAAAAGGCAGGTATCAACAAAGCCTTACTGAGGCAATATGTGTCGGGCGTTAAGCATCCTTCTGCCCAACAGGTTCAAAAAATAGAATCTGCCATTCATGCTTTTGCCCAAAACTTAATGAAAGTATCCTTGGTTTAAGCCAAAATCGGCCGAATTACTTTCCCTGCCACATCGGTCAAACGGAAATTGCGACCTTGGAAAGGATAAGTAAATTTTTCGTGATTGAAACCCATTAAATGCAGAATCGTCGCCTGTAAATCGTGAACATGAGTTCGGTCTTTGACCCCGGCATAGCCCAAGGGATCGGTTTCGCCAAAAGAAAACCCTTTTTTGACGCCACCACCCGCCATCCAAACGGTAAAGGCATCTAAGTGGTGGTCGCGACCTGAGTAAGGCAAAACCTGTCCATCGCGGTTTTCCTGCATCGGTGTACGTCCAAATTCCCCACCCCACACCACCAGCGTTTCATCCAATAAGCCCCTCATTTTAAGGTCTTTCAACAACGCCGTAACGCTTTGATCTGAGGCTTTGCATTTTTTATGAAGACCGACTTCTACCGAGCCATCTTCACTTGTGCCGTGCGTATCCCAACCCCAATCAAACAATTGAACGAATCGAACTCCGTTTTCGACCAATTTTCTGGCCAACAGACAATTCATCGCAAACGAACCTTCACCGGGTTTTACGCCGTACATATCCAAAATGTATTGCGGCTCTTTGCTCACATCCATCACTTCTGGCACCGACATCTGCATCCGAAACGCCATTTCGTATTGACTGATCCGAGTCAGGATTTCGGGGTCTTTGACTTCTTCATAGGCTTGCTTATTGATTTCGTTGATGGCTTCTATGGTCTGCTTCCGAATATCACGGTTCATTCCCTGCGGGTCAGACACGTACAAAACCGGGTCGCCGCCCATACGACACTGAACTCCCTGATATACACTGGGTAAAAACCCACTTCCCCAAACCGATTTACCGGCGTCGGGCTGTTTTCCTCCGGAAGCCAAAACGATAAAACCCGGTAGGTTTCTATTTTCTGAGCCCAACCCATACACGGTCCACGCTCCCATACTTGGCCGTCCCAAACGCGCACTGCCCGTGTGCATCAGCAATTGCGCAGGAGCATGGTTAAATTGATCGGTGTGCATTGCCTTCACAAAAGTCACTTCGTCGGCAACGGTCTGTAAATAGGGCAAATAATCAGAAAGCCACGCGCCCGATTGGCCGTATTGGGCAAATTTCCCTTTGGGTCCCAACATTTTAGGGACGCCTTTGATGAAGGCAAATTTTTTCCCTTCCAAAAACTCTGCCGGACAATCTTTGCCGTGGTATTTTTCGAGTTCAGGTTTATAGTCAAACAATTCCAATTGCGAAGGCGCACCCGCCATGTGGATGTATATCACTTGTTTGGCTTTGGGCGCAAATTGCGGCATCCTCACACTCATAGGATCAGCAGATTGGAGGGGAGCAGAAGCTAACGTTTCTTCTTTACCAAAATACCCACAACTACCAAGCATAGACCCTAAACCGAGCGTTCCGAGCCCCGTGCCGAGTGTTCGTAGAAAATAACGCCGCGTTTGCCGTTCCAAATCGGCCTGTTGAAGTTCTTTGAGTAGCTTTTCCATAAAAGAAAAAGAAAATGTTCCGATAAAGTTACCCAAAAATTCTATTTTGCGTTAGCATAACTCTAACCCTTTTGCATTTTTTCGGAACCATGAATAAAACCACGATTGTAGCATGGACATGGGGATTGATTTTTACCGTACTTCTGCAAGCCGTAGCTCAGGAAAAGCCACTAAATCTTTTCCCAACTGAATCAAATAGAAATCCAAAGCGGGGAGATTAAATCTTATTCAACAACCAGATTAATATGTTAATTTTCAAACAGTTAACACACTTTGTTTATCTATACTTAAAACCACTTCATCTCGAGCAGCAATGATACAGTTCAAAGCATGACTCATCACTTCAGGAGTGATGTAGACATTCATCGGAAACATTTTAATGGCATAGATTACAGCTTTTGCATCTTTCAAGTCCCTGTTATATTCAGCCATACGAAATCCCGTACTAAAGCTGAGATAAGGAGTGTGCTGTCCGTTTATTTTTTTACCCGAACGAAACCATTCAAATAGTTTGTCCCCTATTGCATGCGTCAGTTTATTGTGTTTAATCAACTCTTCTCGAAAATCCGGGTTTGTCAATTCAAGGTCAAATTGAGAAGGAGCATCCACTCCGGCCGGGTATATTCTTAAAAGGGTTACCAATCCGTAATCAGAAGAATTAACACACACCATTTCAAGCTTTTTGGCAATTTGACTTTGCAGGTAAACTTTATTTTCAAGTATGCCTCCCAAAACTGACTGGAAGCCTTCATGGCCAAAGAATTTGAGAGTAGCCCATCCTACCATTGAGCCCGTTGCGGCTCTTGAAACTTCTAAAGTATAGTTCATTGGATTATAGGGCGAACGGGGCTGTAAGTAAGCTTGAACTTCTCTTGAAAGAAGTGACTCAAACTCTTCTGCATTTTTGTAAACAAAAACACTGCTGATATAGGGGGAAAATCCTGTTTTATGAAAATCAACGCCGAAAGCGTCGGCATAAAAAATACCTTTAACGGCATTGTAATTTTTTTCAAGATAAGGCAGTACGGCATCGGAAAAGCCAAGAGGATTGGCTTTGAAATCATAGTTCTTAAAAGCTATCCAAGACCAACCAATGACAGAATCACAATACAGCAATACTTTGCCGTATTCCTCCGGGTTTGGATAGTTGTCCAGTAGCCTGCGGACTTCCTGTACGGGGTCAAATGCATTGGCATCGGTGGTGGCCATGGTACAAACGATGGAAGCAACCGGAATTTCCTTATCCCGGCAATCTCTCAACACTTCTTCCAAATGCTGCGTATCCATTGCATTGGTATTAACATCCGTTTTTATTCGGATAATATTATCCATACCTAAACCCATCCAGTCGGTGCTGTTGAGCATCGTATAATGTGCCTGTTGCGAACAGATTACTTTTGCTTCAGTTCTGATGCCTTTCTTTCTTGAATCGGGAAGAACTCGGGTAAGGGCATATTTTAAATGATACGTCCAACAACCTGAGCCACCATAGGTATAGACGCAGCCTGATTTTTTGGGTTCCCATCCTGCAAGGTTTGCCAATATCCCCCCCGACTCCAATTCTGCCTGATGGGTATTCCAAGCATATTCGCCCTCCAGAATATTGGGTGCAAATATTTCAGATAAGACTGCTGCCACAATTGCCGCCGTATTTCCCTGTGGGTTTACATTACACATCGTAAGCGGATGACCCCAATTGGGCAAGCCTTCAAAAAGTTTGATTACTTGCCTGATTACCTCTGTCGAAGTATTCATCTTAGGGCTTAAATATGAGTCTTTTATATCTTCAAAATCAATGGTCAGTGCCGGGTTTGTTCCTAAATAGGCAGGACCGCCGTTCTTTTCGGGTTTAAGTTGATCCAATTGCCGAATAGCATCTTCGATTCCGTCAGCCAAAGAATCTCTTTCGTTTTTGTAAGGAGAGGGAAAAGAGCGAAGCATATCCAAACGAAACTTTGCCCATTGGGGAGCTATTAAATAGGCTGTGTCTTCTATTGTAGGTTGTTCTTCCGGTGTGTAACTCATGATGTACCCTTTGAAGCTTTAATTTTTCCTCAAAGGTGAGTACCTTAAAGACAGTTGTTGTTACACAACTTTATCAAAGACTTGCATCATTCACACGTTTTAAAAAAAGAAAATGGTCTGATAATGCTGCCCAAAAGTCTTAATTAATGCTTTGCAGAAAAATTGCGTCTCATCCGAACGCCCCCAAGGAAAAACAGTGCTGCCAATCCTCCCAATCCCCACCACCAAGAGGCATTGGAAGGTAAAGCAGAAGCATCGCCAATCAATACCAACCCTGCCCAAGCGGCCGGAGCGGCGTTGGGATGGATGGTGATATAGTGAAGTTTGGCCTTTTACAAGGCTTCATCTTTGGATAATCCTTCATTCAAATACGTATAAAACAACTCCGTAAGCGAATAAGTCGTTTGATCTTCCACGCTCCAAAGCTTAGTAATCGTAGAAGGAATACCCGCCATCGAAAAGCCTCTTGCTAAACTCAATACACCCTCCCCCTTGGCTACTTTGCCCACACCCGTTTTGCAGGCAGATAATACCAAAAGGTTGATTTTAAAAGAAGCATTACCTAAATCGGAAACTTTAAGCGTAGAGTCCGCGAAGTAAATGTGTGGCTCGGTTTGGGTGCTGTCGGCAAAAGCATGGGTATATACCTGCACAATGCGGTGCCCGGACGCCTGATTTAAGAAGGAATTTTTGGTGGCTTTTTGATGAACCAACTCGCTTTTCCATAAATACGAGCCGCCAATGCGCTCAATGGATTCAGCCGAACCAGTGAGGGTATTGAGTTTTTGAGAGAATTGAACGGGAGCCACCCCCAAAAATGATTTTTGCGGCCAAAAATCGGAAGAAGGTTGATTTTTGAGCAAAAATTGTGCTGAATACGTATACGAAACCGAATGTTCATTGAGCAAATAGCTCGGATTCGAGGCTGAAAGGCTAAACGCCTCAAACGGCAAAAAAGCCCCGTTTTGGGAAATAATCAAATGGCCTTTGGATAGCTTAAGGGGCGCAATCAGGTTCTGGTACAGTTTATGGCTCACTACCAAAAACTCATTTAGTTCGGTCTTGGTCGAAATGTCTTTCGCGCAGAATCGAAGGTAGGCGTCCGGATCATTGGGCTCAAATCGAAGCGTTTGAATCTTCACCGCCGTTGGTGAAACCACCATCGCGTAGGTGAGGCTATCGCCTACAAAATACTCAACCAGTGTACTCGCTTTTGACGTCAAATACTGTTGTACTTGCTTTAAATTAATCGTTGTGGTATCATATTTAAATCGAAAATAAGCGGGATTTGTTTTTTCAAGGTTTTTGATAAAATCACTTTGGGCATTTTCCGCCATCAACAATTCCCGTTCGGTTTGGTCACTTTTGGTTTTATCGGTTTCTGATTTTTTTCGGAGTTCGTCTATGCGACTTTGCAGCTGAATTTCTTTGGCGCGGTCGGCTTCTGAAAGGACCTGTTTTGCCCCCAGTTCATTGAGTTTGTCGTTGAGCAATACGGCCCGGCTTTTTTCAAAGAAATAAAAAGCTCTGTCGTAATCGTTGAGCAGGTAGCAGATCTCGATGGCCTGCTCGTAAATGGAGCGGGTTTTGTTCCGCCAAAAGAGTTTTGATTGAGTACCTTTATGCTCCTATCGCATGAAATCAATCATTTGGTCGGCCACCAAAAACGTTTTTTCAGCATTGATTAAATAGGTTTTATTTTTAGCCTGTTTATATTGCGCCAACCAGACCTTTCCTTTATTTTCAATCAAATCAAGCAGGTAGTTTTTTTCGGCACAATATTTTATCGTTTTGGGAGACGGGTTGCTGTTGATATTAGGGTATTCGGCAAATGCCGGGAGGTATGTATGAATAGCTTGTTGTAAATAGGAAATAGCTTGCCTATACTTTTTTTGTTTGAAATAAAGCATGGCTAAATTATCCATCAGGCGCGTTTTGAGGGCTGTATTGTCGGCGAGGATTAATCCTTCCCTGTACAATTTTTCAGCTTCGATTAACTGATTGTCAGAACTTTTTAAATACCCTAAATTGGTCTTGACCATAGCCATGCCATAACTAAAATCAGCCTTACGGAATACTTCAAAAGACTTATCGAAATGGTAGTTTTTGAAAGGTGTTGATAGGAAAAGTAAGCATAAGTAAAATTTGTAATTTTGTAATGACCAAACTACAAAAAAATCAAAAACTTATGCTCACAGTTACAAAATTAGAAAAATGCTCCAAATGTGGCAGCAACTCAATCGTCAAAAACGGATTTACTCGTCATGGTAACCAGCGAATACTTTGTAAAGATTGTGGAAAAAGTCCTGTTTTACATCGCAAGAAAGAAACCTCTGTTG
>NZ_JAIXST010000240.1 GCF_027484545.1 Runella sp.
AGGATGCCGGCACGCCAAACGATGATACCAATGACTCTGACTTTAATCCAACTACAGGATTAAGCCCGGTAATTGTGATCAATACGTTGGGAACAGGCATCGCCAAAGACAACCCGACGGTTGATGCGGCCTTGGTGATTCTTTGTGTCAAGCCAACCTTTACTTTGACCGGTGCACCTGTATGTTCAGTTGACGTTCAAACCTACAGTATTAGTTTCAGCGTGGCAGGTAAAAACGGTACCATCAAAGTTGATAAAGGTACCCTGACTGGCAACAATCCGTACACAGTCACAGGAATTCCTTCGGGAGCAACGCTGCGAATTGTAGACAGCTTGAGTGCGGTTTGTAAATTCGATACCTTGGTAGTAGGTCCTAATTGTAACTGTAATCCACCCTTGCCTATTCTGATTGCGCCAAGTTTGACGGCCTGTATTGGTGATACCTTCCCAACAATTAAAGCGCAGGTAGTTGGTTTAGCGACGGTAGAGTGGTTCACCACTGCTTCGGGTGGAACGCCGGTCTTTACAGGACTTAATTACAAACCATCGGGAGTGGTGTCGGGAGATACGGTCTTTTACGCACAAGCCAGAAGCACGGACCCCACCTGTCCGACAGCCATCAGTACCAGTCGGGTTGCCTCTACGGTTAATGCCCAAAACTGTACTAAAATCGTGGATTTGGCTTTGAAAAAATTCATTAATACCAAAATTGCCCAAATTGGCGACACCCTGCTTTACAGCGTGAAAGTGTGGAACGAAAGTAATGTGGGTGCTACGGGCGTGGAAGTGACGGACTCAATTGCGACCACAGTGGGCTTTATTGCCAATTCTTTTGTGGCCAGTCGCGGCAGTGCCGCCATCACTGGTTCGGTCATTAAATGGACCATTGGCAATATTGCTGCTAACGGCGACACAGTGGTGGTAAGCTACAAAGTGAAAGCCACGCAGCAGGGCATTCATTTCAACGCGGCCGAAATCAGCAAGACGAACGAGAAAGATGTGGACAGCACACCGGGCAATGGCAAGGATGACGAAGATGACATCGACCGTCAGTGTTTTACCGTTCCTTTCAAGTTGTGTCCAACGAACAAAATAGAAGCCAGTATTTCGGCAAAATACACGAATGTACAATGGTTCAAGGATGGAGGAAGCACAGCGATTGCCACAGGAAATATCGTATTACTAAGCGGCGTTGGAATTTATACCTTTACGGCGACCAATACGAACTGTCCGGCGGGAGGCTGTTGCCCGATTATCATCGAACTGGGCGATAATTGCTGTCCTGAAGATTTGTGTATTCCGTTTGTCATTAAAAAAACCAAAAAAGGAAAGTAATACGAATGACGAATTTTGAATGACGACGGGGCCGCCCGTGCGGTTACGAATGGATGATGTGGTGCGTTTTATAGGTATTTACAATCGAAAGGCTGCGTCAGGATAAATTCGCTTTTGCATAATCACTTTCATAATAAACAATAGAGCCGTTTCAACTGAGACGGCTTTGTTGTTTGGGTACTGTACCCTGAAAAATAGGTAAATAAGTTGGTGATTCGGCTTTTGAAATAAATTCAAATCAAAAATCATGGCAAACCCTTCATCCCGCCGTTCGGCTTTAAAAAATATACTGGGCGGAGTAACCCTCGCGTCAGCGCCAATGACGTTGACGGAAGTTTTTGCAGCCTCCGACAAAGCACTTGGTCCCGAATTGAAAGGCCGAATTAATCAATCCGTGTGTCGTTGGTGTTATGGAAAAATACCTCTGGAAGACTTGTGCCGTGAAGCCAAAGCCATGGGGATTAAATCCATTGAATTGCTGGGACCAAACGATTGGCCTGTGGTTCATAAATACGGGTTAACGTGTGCGTTGCCCAACGGGGCGGGAATGGGAATTGAGAAGGGTTTCAATAATCCTATTTATCACGATGAGTTAGTGGCGAGTTATGAAGCCATTTTCCCTAAATTGGTCGAAGCCGGCCTGAATACCATCATTTGTTTTTCGGGTAACCGAAAAGGAATTTCTGACGAAGAAGGACTGGAAAATTGCGCCAAAGGACTCAAACGCCTGATGCCGTCGGCTGAGAAGTACAAGATTACCCTGATTATGGAATTGCTGAACAGCCGAGTCAATCACAAAGACTATCAGTGTGACAAAAGTGCCTGGGGTGTTGAGCTTTGCAAACGGGTAGGGTCGGAGCGATTTAAATTGCTGTACGATATTTATCACATGCAAATCATGGAAGGCGACATCATCGCTACCATTAAACGAGACCATCAGTACTTTGGACATTACCACACGGGTGGTGTACCAGGCCGCGCCGAAATTGACGATACGCAGGAGTTGTATTATCCAGCCATTATGAAGGCCATTGCAGATACCGGATATCAGGGTTTCGTCGCTCAGGAATTTATTCCTAAACGCCCTGACCCCATTGCTTCTCTCAAACAAGCCGTAGAAATTTGCGATGTTTAGAAGGGAATAAGTAAGATAGTAATACAACAAAAGAGCTCTGCTTTCTGAAGGCAGGGCTCTTTTGTTTTTACATAGCATAGTTTTACAAGACTCATTATTGGGGAAGGGATAATTTACTCCATATTTTATAAATATTTAAGATTTTAAAACAAAATATAATTTGGCATTAAGGGCGATTTCAGTACTTAAAATAACGATTTTTGACGTATACAAGGAGGTGTAAATGAGTAAACAGAATATAATTCCGTTCATAGTGCTTTTCGTATGCTTCGCCCCTCAAAACCTACACTTCATCCTATTTCTCTTTTTAGACCCAAAAATACCTGCCACTTTTGTCATGTCATTAAGACAAACAAACAGCCAGAAACAAAAAATACTAAATCATGAAATCGTTCATCACAACCGCCGCCTTGAGTCTTTTAGCTTTGAGTACCATCGCAGAAGCCCAACCTCAAAAAAATCAATCAGCTGTAGAAGCTCATTTAATGGCTTCATTGCCAACTCAGGATGTTGATTTATCTACTCCTAAGTCAAGTGTAACTTTTCAGTCATTGATTGCTTCATTGCCAACTTTTGATGCCAACGTAGAAATGCCTGCTTCACAAGTAAATGTTGCCAACTTGATTGCTTCATTGCCAACTTTTGATGCCAACGTTGAAAAGCCTGTTTCACAAGTAAATGTTGCCAACTTGATTGCTTCATTGCCAGCTTTTGATGCAAATGTTGGGATGCCTTCACAAGTAAATGTCGCCAACTTGATTGCTTCATTGCCAACTTTTGATGCCAACGTAGAAAAGCCTGTTTCACAAGTAAATGTTACCAACTTGATTGCTTCATTACCAACTTTTGATGCAAATGTTGAAATGCCTTCACAAGTAAATGTTGCTAACTTGATGGCTTCGTTGCCAACTTTTGACACCAACGTAGAAATGCCTGTTTCAAGAATAAATAGTTCAAAACTGATGGCTTCGTTGCCAACAATGGATGAAACTACCGTAACAAGTATATTGGTTGACACAGATGTGAAACATTTGGATACCAAAATTCATCAAACAGCAAGTCGTTTGACTGAAGAATAATCAAGCTATCATTCCATAAATCAGAAGAAAGGCGTATCGGAAAGAGGTTAACTCTCACGATACGCCTTTTCGTTGTTTCGCCATTGCTCAGCTTTTCGGCCTACCAACCAAAACGAAAGGGCAAGCACCGCGAAGAAAATACCTTTGTTAGTTCTATCCCAAAAATATTCAAAGTAACGCGTGTAGATATTGGCCAGAAAAAACACCAAACAAACATCGCGTAATAAGTCGTTTTTGCTTTGAAAAGCGTACGCAGTTAATGCGCCCAATACCAGCGTAAAACCTACCGACCAATACCAAAGTGTGCCCTGTTTGATGGCCGACCATCGGCTGAAATCGTCGTAATTGCCGAAAATGGAAAGCATCCACGCCGCAAAAAGAAACACTACTAAACCGAAAGTATAGGTCACTCGTTCAAACGAACTCAGCCATTTGATTTTATCCACTACCCACGATGCCCCCCAAATGACCAATCCCAATAGGGTGATACTCAGGGGATAATTCATTCCTGCAAACCGAAAACTTCCTCCTGACCATTGGTACGTTTGAACCGCCCACCCGCCTACCAGAGCCAACAACATGGATGCCCATAAGAGTTGGGAAGGCAAAAAGGCGGCAATGATACCGTAAACGAAAGTAGCTATCAGGAGAGGTTGCGCATAATGTCCGTTGAAAAGCCCCAAACTGCGCGTCCAATAAGCGATGGCCACCGCTACACTCAGGGCAATGGTAATGGTATACGACTCATTGCTGATTTGAGAAGTGGGGTATTTTAGTTTGCGGCGGCGGGCCAAATACACAAACACTCCGGCGAGGAGTGTGAATCCGATTCCCACGGTGGCTTCCGAAAACTCCCATTTTTTGCGCAGCAGTTCAATCCATTTTTCATCCAAAACCAACGCTCCGAAGGCCAACAGGCCACAGGAAACCGCCGAAATAAACGCGTACCACGCGATAGTGTCTACGTTGGAACTGCGGACTTCGTAGCTGTTGCGCAGTTCTTTGGCCAGTTCAGGGGATATTTTGTGAGATTCTTCCCAAAAGCGAAGGGCATTGTCAATCGTAGAAGCTTCTTTTTTGTCAAGTTTCATGGAGCTGTCGGTTATTCAATTAAACAGGCAAAATCTCATGCCACCCTGGCGATTCAGGGATAATAAGCGCCAAAATAAAGAAAATATATTTTATTGGATAATTCTTTACCTGCTGCTGTTATCTAAGGTTTCGTGGTGGCTGAAAGCCAAGCCCTGAAACCGCTGTTGAACGAAACCTTCGGTAGCGGTGAGTGCTCACCAAACCCTTTTCTTTTGTTATGGAGTTATCGTTGAAGTTGCAGCTACGTTGAGAGCAGGTTTTGACCTGCTTTTTTGTTTTTATGTCTGTTTATGGGTCATTTTTATGGTTTTTGTTGTGGGCAGGGAATAACTTCCCCTACCCACAAAATTATCCTTTGCGGGTGCTTCGGGTTTGGCCAACGCCCATGTACGAGGTGGGTGGGCCTCGTAGTCCAAAGACCTCAATGGTTACTAAATTGCCTTCGCCACAGCAGCGGCAACGCCGGAGCAAAGTTTTTGGTGGCTCTGTTGATTTGGGTTGGAGCTTAAAATATTCCCGTAGCTGCTTGAATTTTACACGCTTCCATGTGCTTGAAAGTACACCAAAATGACGTATCCGAACGAACCGTTTGGGCAATATATGCTGAGCAAAGCGCCTGATAAACTCTGCATGGCTCAATCTCATAGACTTTTTGAGACCATTTTGGCGGTAATCTTTATAGGAAAAAGTAACACTTCCCTGATCCACTTGCTGGATACGATGATTGCTGATGGC
>NZ_JAIXST010000077.1 GCF_027484545.1 Runella sp.
AAAACTGGGCAAAGTGCTTTTTGTATCATTCGTTCTGTCATTGATACGCTCCTCAAAAGGAAACTTGAGGTATTACCGTACCTTACTCAAATCATCAAATTACAACCTGGGTAGTAACATTTCTTTTTTTAGAAAGTTAGTATTAAAAACAGGCATTTTTGCTCCATTTTATGGGAAATCGTACCAAATAAAATTTGGATTTGGGTAATTTTTTTGATTGGCATGATTTTTTAACTAAAAGTACTTTAAAACAGACTGGAGGTTTTCTTTAAATAGTTTTATATTTTGTTAAAAAAATTATGAAAAATGATTTTTGTATGCAAGCTTTGTTTGTAAATAAGTAAAAATGCTAAGTACTCCAAAAATCAAAATGTAAAGAAATGAATTATCTGCCACCCGTTTATCTGACACCACACCTCTACATGACCAACGAAGAAGTGGCGATTGTAGATGCTTTGATAGACCACCATGAAATGCCTCAAAAATTTGATAGCAATCGCGTTATCTCGTATTTTGAAGGAGAAAATTTTTGTTTGGTTCTGTATTTTGCCGACCTTGATGACCGAGGCTTTCAGAAATATGTAGTCAACGACTTTTCAGTCAATGTAGAAGAAATGTGTTATTTGTCTTCTTCGCTCAGCAAAATGATTGAATCAGGCTATAACATTCACCTGATGAGTCAGGCCCGAAACCGGGTAGATAACATGATTCCGATGTGTGGAACGTTTCGGGCTTTGTTTGGCAAAAAGAAATCGAAAGAAATGGAAGAGTGGTAGTTCTGAAAAGTAGAGTGCCGGGTAGGAAAACCCGGCACTCTAAAATTATACGTTAAATCGGAAGTGCATAATGTCACCGTCTTTTACGACGTATTCTTTCCCTTCTACTGAAATTTTACCGGCATCCCGGCAACCCGCTTCTGTTTTGTACTGCACAAAATCGGGTAATTTTATTACTTCTGCGCGAATAAAGCCGCGTTCAAAGTCGGTGTGAATCACCCCCGCAGCTTGCGGTGCTTTCCAACCGCGCTGAATGGTCCATGCTCTTACTTCTTTTACACCTGCCGTAAAGTACGTAATCAAATTAAGGATGGAGTAAGAAGCCCGAATGAGTTTGTTAAGACCCGATTCAGTTAATCCATATTCTCCCAAAAACAACGTCCTTTCGTCTATGTCTTCCATTTCGGCAATTTGGGATTCGATGGCAGCACAAAGTACAATTACCTCGGCGTTTTCGTCAGCTACGGCAGCTTTGAGTTGATCCACGTATTCGTTACCCGTCAAAATCGCATTTTCATCCACGTTGGCTACGTAAATGACGGGTTTAACAGTCAGCAGTTGCAAGTCTGAAATGACTTCTTTTTCTTCGTCGGTCAATCCAACTGCCCGCACACTTTTGCCATGCAATAAGGCGGTCTTGACACGATTTAAAATTTCGAGTTCGACTTTGGCTTTCGCATCCCCTACGCGAGCGGCTTTCTCAACGCGGGCGTATTTTTTTTCAATGGAATCCAAATCTTTAAATTGAAGTTCCAAATCAATGATTTCTTTATCGCTGACGGGATTAACACGCCCTTCTACGTGAACGATATTATCATCGGCAAAGCAGCGAACTACGTGGATGATGGCATCTACTTCGCGGATGGTGGCCAAAAACTGATTGCCCAGCCCTTGCCCTTTACTGGCACCGCGTACGAGTCCGGCGATATCCACGATTTCGACGATGGTAGGAACCATGCGTTGCGGCTTGACCAGTCCTTCCAGAACCTGCATCCGATCGTCAGGAACTTCCACTACACCCACGTTGGGTTCAATGGTACAAAAAGGATAATTGGCCGCTTCGGCCTTTGCACTTGATAAAGCACTAAATAAGGTGGATTTGCCTACATTAGGCAATCCGACAATACCACATTGGAGAGACATTCCGGAGTTTGGATTTTACAGTTTGGAGTTTGTGAAGTTTATGATTTTGCAATTTTAGCATTCACTAATCGTAGCGTCGAGCCACTCAGTATTCACTAAATCACAATTCACTAATTCACAATTGGTAATTAAGGCGCAAAATTAGTCTTTTTCGTCGTAGCTGCAAAACCAAAAAGCCTCCGGCAGAAACCGGAGGCGCGGAGTATAGGGTAGGATAGGTTAGGAAATAAATGCTATTCCCACTTTAAATCGCTGCCACTGAAATCTTCTGACTCTTCGCGTACGGCGTACTGCGAAAAATCAATATTGGGCATCAATTCAGTTTTAATGTGATCAACAGTGTTTTGAAGGGCATCTACAAACTTATCGAAGTCTTCTTTGTAGAGAAACATTTTGTGTTTTTCATAGGCGAAGCCATCTCCCTGCGGGAAACGGCGACTTTCGGTAATTGTTAGGTAGTAATCATTGGAACGAGTTGAACGCACATCAAAAAAATAGGTTCTTTTGCCGGCTTTTACACGCTTGGAGTAGATTTTCTCTCTGTCTTTATCTTCCACTATCCTTATCAGGTTTAAGGGTTTAACCAAACGCTAAAGTACGGGTTTTGTTGCTTGCTGTCAAAATTTTTTTAAAATAAAGTTATTGATTTTTACGTTATTATATCCTTGCTGAAGTAAGCCGATTTGTATGAAACGTAGTTCGTATTTATTTTTTGCTTAGTTTTCAGCCCTTAAACTCAAAAAGGGTTGCATTTTTTTGAGTAAGCTTCGAGGAAGATGGTTGGTGAAAATGTTATTTTTATGAATACTTACCCCAAAAACCTATGTATTCTACTACTTTTTATCTGCTTTTGTTAGTAGCGCTTATCGAAAGAAATCCCGTGTCTGCCCAACTATTGGGAAAAGAAGAAAAAGGGAAAGCATCTTTCTATGCGCAAATGTTTCATGGTCGTAAAACTTCGTTGGGCGAAAGTTTTAATCAAAAAGAGTACACCGCAGCTCATCGGTCATTGCCGTTTAATACAATGGTAGAAGTCACCAATGTATTAAATAAGCGGTCTGTGATTGTGAGAATTACTGACCGTGGTCCCTATCATCACTCTCGCTTGATAGACTTGACTCGTGCAGCAGCTCAATATTTAGGCATTGTCGGTTTGGGAGTTGCCACGGTTCATCTTCGTGTTGTGGGTATGGAAGGAATGGTTCTGCTGGGAAAAGATGAAATCATTACCGATACGGGAGATATTATTGAGCGAACCCTTTCCAACGAATAATTTTAATGAATACTGTCTGTGCATTTTCGTCGTTAATCATCAACAGAAAATTGTATATTAGAGGCCGTTTTACATTTAACTTATTTATGAATGGCTACACGTAATCTCGATATTGCTAGCGTAAGGCAATATGGTAATTTAGAGTTTTTGGCTCGGCAGTTGGTAGAAGGGTTCATTACAGGTCTTCACAAATCTCCTTTTCACGGTTTCTCGGTTGAATTTGCCGAGCATCGCCTTTATAATACGGGCGAAAGTACGCGTCATATTGACTGGAAGGTGTTTGCCAAAAGCGACCGCCTCTTTGTGAAACGCTACGAGGAAGAAACCAATTTACGTTGTCATTTACTGATAGATACGTCGTCTTCGATGTATTATCCCGAGCCCAATCATGAAAAAATAACTTTCAGTGTAATGGCCGCGGCAAGTATTGCTAATTTGCTTCAACGCCAAAAAGATGCCGTAAGTTTGTGCACTTTTTCGGATAAAATCGAAATCCAAACGCCGATAAAATCCACGCCTACGCACGTTCATAAGCTGTTTTTAGAACTGGAAACCGTACTCAAACGACCTAAATCTCAGCGTAAAACGGCCGTAGCGGATGTTCTGCACGAAATCGCCGAGAAAATTCACAAACGCTCCTTGGTGGTGATTTTCAGTGATATGTTTGAAGACATCAACGAAACTGATCGTATTTTTTCGGCTATGCAACATTTGCGGCACAATCTGCACGAAGTGTTATTGTTTCACGTCACAGACCGCCGTACTGAAGAAGAGTTTGCATTTGACGACCGCCCGTATGAATTTATAGATTTGGAATCGGGGGAACGAGTTAAGATTCAGCCCGGCCAAGTGAAGAAGCAGTATCAGGAAGCCGTTAAAAAGTTTTATCATGAACTTCGTCTTAAATGCGGACAGTACAAAATAGATTTTATAGAAGCTGATGTAGCCAAGGGATACGATCAAATCCTGACGGCTTATTTGGCGAAACGTAATAAAATGCGATAAGAAAATAAACCTGTAAGGTTCTTGAAACCTTACAGGTTTGATTAAAGGCTATGAAAAAACGGTAGTTATTCCAACGTTTTCTCGTAGCCTTTTTGTTTTAGTTCTTTAGCTGTCAATTTAATGATATTTACATCCAACGTAATGGGCTTTAGTGGCATATCCGTTGTATCAGTTTTAACGGCTACAATAACATCCACAATGTCCATTCCCTTGAATACCTGATCAAAAACCGTGAATTTGTCGTCCAAGCGCGCCAATCCTTTTTTGTTTTGGACAATATAAAACTGACAACCGGCCGACAGCATTTCAGGATTGTTATCACGGCCGGCACCCACTGCACCATAGATGTGACGAATCTCTTTTCTGAACTCAGGTTTCAATAAATAAGGGGAATCAGCAAAACTGGCAGGAGTATCGGGACACCCGCCCTGAGCTACAAAATTGTTGATGACACGATTGAAAGTAAGCGTATCCCAATAGTTTTCGTTGGCAAGCTTGATAAAACTGGCTTTGTGATTGGGCGTTTCGTCATACAACCAAAAAAGAATTTCTCCCCTATTCGTTTTGATTTGACCTACTGGGTAGGTTTTTTCTTTGTAGGTAGAGCCTATTAAGCAATCAAGTAAAAGTAATCGTGTATTTAGTTTTGACTTCCACTAAAATATTATCGACTGCTTTTTTGAGGGAGTCTTTACATTTGTAGTCTTCTAATTTAAGCCAAAAATGTTT
>NZ_JAIXST010000213.1 GCF_027484545.1 Runella sp.
CAACGGGGGCATCTTTCGGGTGTATTACACATCAGGTAGGTTATTTAGGTTCTTGGTAAAACAAAAATAACACCCCGATTGCCCCTTACAAAATCAGCACCATAATTGGCGCACTACCGAAATTTGAACCCGCTAAAGACACAAAACCTTTAACCGCTTTTGCCGAATGGAAGCAGTGGGTTGAAAAAAATGAGGCAAAAACCCACGCTAAACTTCAAGCCCCGATTGATATTTTGATAGCCACTGATGCCCTTAGCGAAGGACAAAATCTACAAGATTGCGATTTAGTAATCAATTATGACATTCACTGGAATCCCGTACGGGTCATTCAGCGTATGGGGCGTATAGATCGCCTTGGCTCGCCCAATGAGGTAGTATTTGGTGTGAACTTCTGGCCTTCCGACAATATCAACTCCTATTTGAATCTACAAGGGCGTATTGAGCAACGCATGGCTGCGATGCAGTTGGCAGGGGCGGAGGTACACCTTGAGTTTTCGGATACTTTTCGTGAAATGGCGGCCGATGAAGAACTTGAACAACGACAAAAAGACCGTATGCTTGAACAAATGCAGAGTTCTTGGGACGAAATTGATTCCGAACGCTCGTTGGGTTTTGACGATTTTTCGCTCGAAGTTTATCGCCAAGAGCTACTGGAAGAGTTGCGTGCTCGCCAAAAATACTACGAAGGCTTGCCCAATGCTATCTATACAGGCTTTGTGGCTCAATCTGCAATATGCCCCCAAAAGGGCCTAATTGCGCTGTTGGGCTATCCTGCACGCCCTCCGAAAGTAGATAAGTATACCTACAAAAACCATGAACTACTTTACATCAATTACCGTCGAGAATCGGTATTGCTCAATCAAAAAGAAGTATTGGAAAGTTTGGCTAAACATAAAAACGAAGCCCGCGACAACGAAGGCCTGCGCGACATAGACCTCGGAAAACCCGAAGCTATCCAACAACTCTCTCATGCCCTGACGCAATGGCTCAAACTCCAAACTACTTCCGAAGAGGTCAGTGAAGACGGGACTACCACACCACGAATGGGTAAGGCGCAATTGAACCTTTTTGACCAACTCAAAAGCGGCAATAAAGCCGCAATCCGCCAAATCAAAACCGAAGGAGGAGTAGAGGAGAAGTATCAAAAAGATAACTTTGACTTGATAGTTTGGTTTGTGGTAAACGCGCCTTAATTTGGAGGACACTGCCCCCCAAATCTGTGCTATCAATTTTTGGGTCAGTGACCCAAAAATCACAAATCTTATAGACTTTATCCAACACGAATTACAAAAACAATAAATGCTTGACCTTCAAACTTTTGCCAACGAACCGTTTCTAATAGCACTGCGCCAACTCTTTGTGTCGCTCCGCATTCCAGTCAATTATATCTCGGAATTGCCCGCCGACCCTGCCGATATTCTGGGCCACCACTACCGCCCTGCCCATCCCGCCCACGCGCTCATCCAAAAGGTATATGCGCTGGGTATGGTGGACGATGCCGCCTTTGAAAACCCGACCCAAACTCACCTGCCAAACTTAACTGCCGACTACGACGGCATTCTTATCTTTGGGGTTATGCTAAAATCTCCCTTTGGGGGAAACAGGGGGCACTTGGCCGACATCACCCGCGCCTTCAATCGTGCCTTTCCGCATTTGCCCGTGGTGGTGGTGTTTCGGTACGAAAATTTTATCTCTATTGCCAACGCCGAACGCCTCTCTTACTTGCAAAACTGGCGCGAAGGTGAAAAAATCGGCAAAGTATCGCTCCTCAAAGACATTGACATTGTACAGCCCCACGCGGGGCATTTGCGGATTTTGGATAGCCTCCGTATTTCTTCGACAGGACGGTATGCAGTTACTAATTTCGCCCAAATGTACTACTACTGGCAAAGTGTTTTTTCCATTAGTGTACTCAATAAATCATTTTATCAGGAAATTATAAAATGGTTTGAAGAAGCGATCCAAACTATTAAAATACCCTCGGAAAATACTGGCTCAGAAAAACACAAAGATTTTACGGTAAGGCTCATTGCCCGTTTCATTTTTATTTGGTTTTTGAAAGAATTGGGAGTAGTAAAGAAAGAACTTTTAACCCTCAAATGGGAGAACGGCCTTCCCAATGAGTTTATAAAACCCAAAACAACAGGTTCTGCCTATTACAAATTCATTTTACAAAACCTGTTTTTTAATGCTCTCAATTGCGAACAGAAAGATCGAAACAATAATTTATTTGATATTTATGCTGATTACTTCACAGATATAGAGACCCTCAAAGAATGGATTTTCTTTTCCCCTTATCTAAACGGTGGTTTATTTGATATTCATCCTAATGATTGGTGCAGCGAAAAAGAAGTGAATAACGCATTCGTTGTGCCCGACGCTCTGTTTTTAGATCCTAAACAGGGACTTATTGCTCTTTTGGAACGGTATAAGTTTACCATTGCTGAAAATACACCCATTGAAGAAGAAATTGCGGTTGACCCCGAAATGTTGGGCCGCATCTTTGAAAATTTATTGGCCGAACAAAGCGATGATACCAAAGAGGCCGCCCGTAAAAACGCTGGGGCTTTTTACACACCTCGTCCAGTTGTGGCTTATATGTGCAGAAGTACATTGCTCAAACATTTAGATACGGACATTTCTCCCAAAAACGCCAAAGAGATTATTCATAAAATTCTGGAGACTACCGTACTTGACCCCGCCTGTGGCTCAGGGGCTTTTCCTATGGGGATGCTCGAAGAAATGATGCAAGTCCTCAATACTGTTGACCCTAATGGCAATATTTGGGCAGCCGAAATGATGAAATCAAGAGATGAGGATTTTCGCAACCATATTGCCGAAATGTTTGCCGATGGGCAGATAAATTACGTCAAAAAATTAGGAATCCTTCGTAATTGCCTGTTTGGAATAGACTTGCTCGAATATGCCATCGAAATCACCAAGTTAAGGTGCTGGCTATCGTTGATTGTAGAACAAAAAGTAGATTTTAGCTTGCCTAACTATAATCTCAAGCCCTTACCCAATCTCGAATTTAAGTTCTACAAGAAAAATCCATTGTACCGGTTTTACAAAAATCAAAACCTCAACAAACTCATTGAGGAAATAGACAATGAAGAATTGCTGAAGGAACTTGTCAATCTTGAAAACCAATATTTTATTGCAAAATCAGACCGTTCGGGAAGCAAGGAGCAAATCAAACAACGAATTATCGAATTGCTCGAACGCCTCGTTGATGCAAAATCAGAAGAAGTAACCAAAAAATTGAATGCGCTGCGCAATGCCATCAACCAACTGATATCAAGCGGGCAAAGTACGGAAAAAGAAATAACAAAACTTAGGAAACAAGAAGCGGCCTTGGCCAATGAACTCGCCGAACTCGCTATTTTTCGACAGAATATTAAGGACTATTTTATCGAAACCATCGTATTCCCCGGTATTTTCAATAAAGCACAAGCCCAACCCGGATTTGATATTGTCATTGGAAATCCGCCCTACGTCAATAACAAACTGATTAGTAAAATGGGACAAAGCCAAAAAATGGAAGAAGAGTATGGCTATTGCGACAACCTCTACAACCACTTTACTATTAGAGGATTAGAGTTACTTAAACCCAAAGGACTGTTGAGTTATATCACATCCGACACTTTTCTAACGCTGCAAACTAAGAAAAATATGCGGGTGCAGTTTTTGGGCGTTCCTCAACAAACGACCACCGGAGAAGGGCTGTTTGCCCAACATACCGAAGTACGTCCCCTTTGCCACGCAGTTGAAATTATTAACACACCCAAGGCATTTGCCGCGCTGGTAGATACGGCTATTTATACGTTGAAAAAGGAAACAGCTCCTCAAAATGCACCCTTAACTTACATAGCTTTACGCCGCCCCAATGCCCAAACCTTTGGTGTATCAGACGAGGAATGGCAACTGATCAAAGCCTCAAAAGAAAACATAACCGGCTGGGAAAGAGTACTCGAACGCACCTTCTCGGCGCTGGGGCATCAAGCCCCCGATTGGGTCATTTCTCACCGTTGTGATGGGGATACTGTTTTTAAAGATGCTTGTTCTACGCTATTGAAATATCAGTTACCCTTGGCTACTTATCGAAACGCCATCAACTTCGCTATTTTTTCGCCGACTCCTTACAACTGCCAGATATTAGAGAAAATAGTCAAACCTGCCCGCCCTGTTTATGATACTTGGTGGGAAAAAATTGAAACATCTGCTAAAATTGAACTTAATCGTAAAGCAATTGAACTTACTACCAAAAAACTTAAAGCAGGAGACTGGGCGCTTAATGGCTTATTAACGGATGGAGGAGTTGGGCTACAAACAGGAGACAATAGTAGTTTTGTAGGCTACCAAGCAGACTCACGTTTTGCAGCACGCTGCCGTACCACCAGAGCTGAAAAACTCTACGAAGCTATGCTCAAATATCCCGAAATACGCCAAAGATGGACGCTCTTAGAAGATTGCCATTCTGCCCAACAAGTAGCTGATGCACTCGAAACACTGCCCGAAACCGAAGTATGGCACATTTTCGATGACCTCAAAGGCCGCTACGACTTGCGGCTTTTTGGAAAAGGATTTTTGTACCGAATCTTTCCCCCCGAATTGGTCTTTGACCTCACCCAACTTACCGACACCCAAAAAACCGACGGCATCGAAGGCATTGCCACCTACGTGCCTTACGACAAAGGCGACAAAGAAGGAAACCGCTGGTATCTGCCCTACCTTATTGATTGGAGCGTAAAAAGTGTCAAAATCCTAAGCACAGACCCAAAAGCACGTTGGCAAGGCTACAATTTCTTTTTTCGCAATGGTTTTTGTTGGAATGATGTTTTAAACCCTAACAGTCAATATATTAAGTGTCGCTTGAAAGGTAAATCGGTCAATGATGTCAAATCAATGTCATTGTACGATGAGATTGGGATTGGAGATGAGTATTTTGTGGTTAGTATCAACTCCTACCTGTTTTTTAAAGTATTAAGAGAGTTTTTCAATGGAACGGTAGCCATCCAAATCAACGATATTCGTAAGTTACCCATTAAACTCCCAACGGAGGAGGAACGGTCTGCTTTGTTGCGTGTTTTTGAGGCGTGTTTAAGCATCAAAAAACAATATTTCGCGGGGCATTTAGAGCGGCATGATGCCAACGCACTCCTCAAACCCTACGAAGCCGAAATAGACCGTTTGGTCAATCAACTTTATGGTATAGAAATCTCCGAAACAGTCATAGACGAGGAAATAGAAGTAATCGAAGCAGAAACCGAAGATGACGAGTAGCCTGCCTCAACGGCTTTCAAATGGGGATGTTTAATCGGGGATGTTGAACCTTAAAGGTATATCGCCACAAACCCAAGCAAGAGAAGGGCTGTGAGATTATAGATGACTCGTTTACATTAATTCAGGGATCAATCTCTTGCCAAGTCAACGGGGGTAGGGGATCCACCAATTTTTTATACATCAAAACGGCATCACCCTACTCGTTCTTAAAGTATTTTTTCTGGGTGAAACCCGCTTTCGTGAGCAGGCCAATGGAGGCTTCGTTCGTGCGCAGGGGTTCAGCCTGAACTTCGTAGAGTTTAAAATGTGCTGGAAGATAAAAAAGGAGATGTTGTAAGGCTTCCATGGCATAACCTTGGCGGCGAAAAGGCGCGGCAATGGCGTACCCGCAACTACACGGAAATCGTTTTCTATCCATGAGTTCAAAACTGACATCATATAAATGCAGAACTCCGATGTACGTACCGTCTTTCAATCTCAAAAACCAATCGCAAGACCCGTGCTTCCCGCTGTAACGGCCTGATGCCAATTGAAAAGCGGCATAGAGGTCTAACCGTAATTTTTCACGAAGATCAGAGGTAATGAGCGGGCTTGGGTCACTACCAAACAAGTCATTCATGATTAAGTAGTTATCCCAGTTCAATAATTCGTAAGAAAGTCGGTCGGAGTCGGGCAATGCTTGATAACACAAGCGAGGCTTTGCTCCGGGCCGTCGCATTTCATCGTACATCGTAACGATTTTTAAAGCTTTGGGCGATAAATCCGACGGGTACATTTTTGTTTGAGTTTTCTTTTTATTTTAAAACCTCGCTGGCAGCGTCTTTTAATCGTCAGTAAGTTTTGAACGGAGATGCAGTACTGCGGCTTAGTCCGACCGACGAGTAAAGTAAACCTGTAAGGTCTATCAGTTGTGGTAGGCAAGACCTATAAGGTTTTTGAAACCTTATAGGTCTGTTATACGCTTACAAACTCTTTGCTTTCAATTGTTTCACGGCATAATCCGTTGCTCGCGCCGTTATCGCCATGAATGTCAATGACGGGTTTTGAGTCGAAGTGGAGGTCATGCAGGCACCGTCGGTGACAAAGACATTTTTGCAGTGATGGAGTTGATTCCACTTGTTTAGTTGCGATGTTTTAGGGTCTTTTCCCATGCGAACACCGCCCATTTCGTGAATGTCAAGGCCGGGTGCTTTATTGGCAACATCGTTGGTTTTGACGTTGGTAAAACCTGCTTTGGTCAACATTTCAGTCATTTGCTCGTGAAAATCATTGACCATTTTGTTGTCGTTTTCGTCATACGCCACCGACACTTTCAACAACGGAATGCCCCATGCATCGGTCAAGTTGCTGTCAAGCGTCACGTAATTGCTTTCCTTAGGAATGGTTTCGCCCATCATCCACGAACCTACGCGCCAGTTGCCGTATTTAGTCGTTGCCAAATTATTTTTTAACTCTTCGCCCATTCCTGTCATATCGGGACTCATGGCTCGCTCTCCCGAAAACCCAGCGGCATAGCCTCGTAAAAAATCTACTTTGTCCCGCTGAAACACATTTCTAAAACGCGGGATGTAGCTGCTGCCCGGGCGTTTGCCTTCCGTAAAGGTATCCAAAAGTCCTTCGTATTCTCCGGAAATCGTCGTACGGAAGTTGTGAAAGGCAACGTATTTCCCCAAAAGACCATTGTCGTTGCTCAGTCCGTTCGGGAAGCGATTGGACTTGGAATTCAATAAAATCAAATTGGTATTCAACGCCGATGCGTTTAGGAAGATAATTTTGGTGTAGTATTCCACGGCTTGTTTGGTATTGGCATCAATGACCCGTACGCCCGTAGCCTTGCCCAATTTCTCATCATAAATCACTGAATGCACCACCGAATCAGGACGCAGGGTCATGTTGCCGGTTCGTGCAGCCCACGGCAAAGTAGAAGCATTGCTGCTGAAATAGCCACCATACGGACAACCGCGCACGCACAGGTCGCGCTGTTGGCATTGAGCTCTTCCTTGCTGATAATGAATGGGTTTAGGTTTGGTCAAATGTGCACAGCGGCTCACAATCACCGGGCGAGTGCCCTTGTAGTGCTGCGCCATTTGTTGGCTGAAATGTTTTTCGATGCACGATTGTTCAAACGGCGGCAGAAACTCACCGTCGGGCAATTGGGCCAACCCGTCTTTATTTCCTGAAATTCCCGCAAAGGTCTCAACGTGACTATACCACGGAGCCAATTCGTCGTAGCGAATGGGCCATTCTACGGCAAAACCGTCACGTGCCGGGCCTTCAAAATCGTATTTCGACCAACGCTGCGTGCCTCGTGCCCACATCAGCGATTTTCCGCCTACGTGATAGCCGCGAATCCAGTCAAACGGTTTTTCCTGTACATAAGGGTGCTCGTTATCCTTTACGAAAAAATGCGCGGAATCTTCCTTGAAGGCATAACAACGGCTTGCAATTGGATTGGCATCTTTTATTTCTTTCGATACTTGTCCCAGATGCGGAAACTCCCAGGGATTCATGAGCGTAGTGGGGTAGTCGGTGACGTGTTTTACATCACGTCCACGCTCCAAAACGAGAGTTTTGAGTCCTTTGTCGCAGAGTTCTTTGGCCGCCCAGCCGCCGCTAATCCCTGACCCCACCACAATGGCGTCGAACGTACGGTCTTTGATGGAGTCTATGTTGAGATAAGACATTTTAAATTTCAGTTTTTTTATAAAACGAAAATCTGTCAGAGAGTTACTGAAATTTGAAAGGAAAATTATTCGTGCAGTTCAAAAAGGGGTTATTCCTTTGGTAAAGTCACCATAGGTAAATCATTTCTGGACCATTCGCTCCAAGAGCCTACGTACAGTTTAGGAATGTCCATTTCGGCATACGCCATTGCCAACAACGTATGACAGGCCGTGACTCCTGAGCCGCAATGCACAATTACTTTTTCAGGTTCTCGGCCATTGAGGGCTTCAGTGTATTTTTCTTTGAGTTCGGAGGGCGATTTATAAAAACCGTTGGAATCTAAATTGCTGGTAAAAGGAATGTTGGCAGCTCCCGGAATATGGCCGGCAATCAAATCAATCGGTTCTACTTTACCATCATATCGGTCTTTGTCACGCACATCAATGACCATATAATCGCCATCTGCCGCTACTTTTTTAACTTCCTCGATATCCGAAAGAGGGAGTACCCATTGAAAAGAATCGTAGGTTTTTGCAGGTGCCGAAGCCGTTTCTGGCTCCGAGCTTACGGGAAAACCGGCTGCAATGGCAGCGTCAACTCCGCCATCCAGCACTTGAACTTGGTGATGTCCAATGGATTTCAACATCCACCAAAAACGGGCCGCTGCGTTTGCTCCATTCTTGTCATCGTAAATAACTACGTGGCTATCGGGCCCGATGCCGAGTTGGGTTAAATCCTGAGCAAATTGAGTAAGATTCGGTAGAGGATGCCTCCCGCCTTTGACAGCATCGGGCCCTACGTTTGCCAATTGACTTTCCATATCTATTCGCAGAGCACCTGCCAAATGTTTTGCGGCATATTTTTCTTTGACGCCCGGCCCGGCAGAAGCATCTACAATGACCAATTCAGGTGCCTGCTGTATTGAAATCAGCTCTTGAGGCTTAATAATGGGCGATAGTTCCTGTGACATACGGTTTTAACTGTTGGGTTTATTTGATTGTAATCGCAAGTTAGGAAGGAGTCGTCGAATAAAAAAGTGCTGGATTGGGGTTTTTATGGGTTGATTAGCCAACTGTTTAAGGGCATCAAAAAGATTTTATCACTGACACAGGCAACCGTTTCGCTTTATTTTTTATTATAAGCTAAAAACCATTTGTTCTTGATTACACTCGCCACCATACAGCAAGCTCAAAAACGGGATAGCAAAGCGCAAAGACACCTCTTTGAGTACTATGGAAATACGTTGTATCGGTTGGCATTCAGGTATTTATGGGAACGTATGGAGGCGGAAGATGTGGTGGCGGAATCATTTTGCGCCATTTTTGAGAACTTGCCTAAAGCAAAATTCGAAAATGTGCTGTTTTTTGAGGCCTGGCTCAAACGTATCACTGTTAATGAGTCGCTGAAAGCCCTTAAAAAACGCGCGAATTTTCAGCTGCTTTCGAATACTGAGTATGAGGCATTCACCATCAAAGACGAAATAATTGAGTCTTTGACGGCAGAACAAATACTTGAGTTAGTATCTCAATTGCCCGTGGGCTATCGAACGGTTTTCAACCTATACGAAATAGAGGGTTTTACCCACGCCGAAATTGCGAAATTGCTGAATATCAACGAAGGAACTTCTAAGTCGCAATTGAGCAAGGCCAAAGGATTGTTGCAAAAACGGATTATTGAATTGGACAAAGACTATGCAAAATCAAAAATTGTTCGATAAAATCCGCGCTTCCCTCGCCGATGAGGAGACGTTGAAGCAAGAACCGCTCGAATGGAGTAAAGAAAACGTATGGCAAAAAATAGAGCAACGCCAACATCAAAAAAACAAAAAACTTTGGGGCCCTTTGGCAGCAACAGCGGCTTTAGTAGTATTAATGGGAGGTTATGTTTGGTTTTTGGCAGTTGTTGAAGTTGAAAACCCCAATAAAAACCGTTTATCAGTGGTCGGAAAGCAAAGGGAAATCAATAAAATAGTGCCTGTTCAGACAAAGAAAAAAGTGACCGACTTTAAGTTTCATAAGAGCGAAAAAGTCCTCGACAGTGAACCAATGTCAAAAGATACGTTTGCCGTTTTCAGTCTGCCAATCTCCCTTGCCGATGTAAAAAATACTTCTAAACAGGATTCGGTTCCGCCTACTGCTCCTGCGTCTGAAATGCAGCCTGTTGTTGAAAATAAACCCAAAAAACGGGTATTGGTGGTGGATATTGATTTGCCTGATGCTCCGCCTACTGCCGACCATCTACTAAAAACGACTTTTTTACAACGATTCAGCCAACAGGCAAGACGCCTGAAAACGGAACGAAAATTTGATATTAAAGCCTTAGACCGAAAACCTGGCAATGGAATTTGGTCGTTTGTAGGGCAAAGTTTTGTAATACCCGACGCTAAACAATAACTAAAACAGCCATGAAAACTATCTTTTCAATTTGCCTTTTAACAGTTTATACTGCCTTTGCCGTCGAACAGCCTGACTCCATTATCGTAAATGCCGGTAAAAACAGCCGCGTGATTTTTTACGGCAAATCACCAGAAGACCTCAAAAACATCGAACGACTTGATCTCAATAAATTACTGCGGGATTTGAACCAAAAACAGGATTCGGCTAAAGTGGAATCAAACCGTCTGCAAATGAGTTCGGAGCCTTACCAAACCACCCTAAATGCACCTATTCCAAAGTGGAAACAAATCTGGCAGAATTACAAGAAAAACACGTTTTTGAATGCCCACGTAGGGTTGGGAAGTTATCGTTTTTTGGGGAAGCCCATTGGAGAGTATGAATATTTTCGATTGACCGACCCGAATGTAATTATGCCCAACAGTGGTCTTACTGATTTCACAATGCGTCAATCGTTATGGCTTCGGACGCGCTCGGCAGTAGGTGTAAGTTTGCTGCATGATATTTCTTTGGTGAATAAATCTCGTATGGCGTTTAAACTTCGATACGGTGCAGGAGCAGAAGCTTTAGGGCTACGTTTTGAATATTCAAACGTTATGCTTATTAATCCAATATCCAGAGAATTTTTAGGAAGCGAAAGTTGGCGAACTTTCGACAATAATCGATGGCAATATATCAAAGATTTGGGTACAACTCTTGAACAAACGGATGTTCGAGCCATGAGTTATTACGCCCAAATCATGCCCAAATTCTTTTTAAAGGACAAAAAAGGACGAGAATCTTTTTCATTCGGATTAGGTGTTCGATTCAACAAAAGTTCTATAAAACAGCCTATCCGTGGTGGAGCACCCAATGGGTGGGGTATTTATTCTTCAGGCAGTAATGCTCTGGGAGGTGGTCGAACAACTTTTTCGAGAGGCCCTATTGTGTTGGCAAATGAAGTAGCTTATTCTACTAAGGATTTTGATAACAACAACATCAGCTTTTTGGCAGAGGTAGGCTACCGCAGTATTTCATTATTTGCCAATTATACACCTGCTTTTACTGAGATTTCGCAACAATTTAGAGGAAATTTCACTTCCACTGATGCTCCGTTTACCACTCAATCGGGCAAGTTGGGATTTGTCAATTTTGGGGTGAAATTTGGGCGTTGATACGAGCTTTGGACTGAGTCCATCTTTCATTACATTTGCTATTCTTTTACATCTGTGTTTTGGTACGCCTGTGCTACAATTTGCTGTACTCCTTCCTGATATCCTGTTATTTTAAACTCAGGAAACCGTTTCATAAACTTGCTGCTGTCGAAAAAATAGGGCTGCTCGTATTGGTAGGTCATTTCATAAAACTCACCTAGAATGGGTATAAACCAGCCCAATATTTTCAACATAAATTTGGGAATAGGACTCACTTTGGCTTTTTTATTCATCTGATGGGCAAACAGTTCCGTCCATTCTTTTCCTGTGAGTGTATCGGAATGGGTAGGTAGGTGCCACACCTGATTATAGGCATTGGGGGTATTCCCCAACATGGCCGTTGCCTGTGCTGCATCGGGCGTAAAGGTGAATGAATGTTTGAAGTTCACTCCTCCCAACCATTGAGCGGCTTTATCTTTTTGTAAATTTTTGAACACCGTTTCCTGTAACATACTTGTTCCGATGCCCGGGCCGTAGAAATCAGCGGAGCGGGCAATAAGTGCGCTGATTTTTTTTGCTTTTACCGCTTCCAAAATTAGGTCGACCAATTGCTTTCGTACTTTGCCTTTTTCGCTCGGAGGGCTCATTTTAGATTCTTCGGTCATGTGCGGAATCTCTTCCTTCGCATACATATACACATTATCGAAAAACACCAATTTGGCCTTGTGGTTTGTGCAACTTTCAATAACTGAACGGATGAAAGCAGGCCATTTTTCACGCCAAACTTTCAATTTATACTCAAATCCGATGGTTATATAGACCACTTCCGAACCGGCAATGGCCGCATCAATTTCGGTAGGATTGGATAAATCAGCCGAATAAAGCTCGTCGGTTGGATTCACTCTTTTGGGGTTGCGACTGACGAGCCGAATTTCTTTTGTATGGTTCTGATATAAAGCTTTTGCTAATTCTGACCCAATTGCTCCGCCTGATCCAAGAATTGTTTGCATTGTATTAAAGATTTATGAAAAACTGATTATCAATGCAATAACATTGTTTTTGTCCACTATTACAAGTCTTTAACAAATGCTTAATGTATGAAAATCAACTCAAATAGCCATTGATTGTCAGACTTCCGATTAAACTCTTCAATGAAGGCGCATTAGCGGCCAAATCGCTCAGAATTGGATTTTCGATTCCCCAGTCCAACTCAAGTTCGGGGTCGTCCCAACGGCAACGCCAATTGTCGTCGGCTCCGTAGTCGGGATAAGCTTCTGATACCGATTGTACGTGAATGGAAGGCGTAAAGAAATACCAGCCGTGTAACATTCCGACGGGAAAAACCAAGGCGGCCGGGTCCTCGCCAAAAAGCTCAAACAAAGCGGATTGGTGTTGGGTAGGGGAATCGGGACGTAAATCTCGCAAACCGAGCAAACAATGTCCTTGAATCAGGCAAAAATATTCGTCGTGGCGAACATGGAAGTGCATTCCTCGAAACACATTGGCTTCTGATTTAACGGCACTCCACTGTACCGGCTTCAATACCGTTCCCCAGTGGTCTTGAAATATTTCGGTAAAAGAACCGCGGGAGTCTTTGTGTTCATCCAAGGAGACCAATCGTACCTGGTGCAACAGAGCACCGTCTATTTGGGATGATTTTACAAGTTGAGTCGTATTCATAATCCGTTTTCGATAGTTGCCCAAATCTACTATTCGTGTTTTTCAAAAAAACTGAGGTGTGTCATGTTCGAATAGAAGTTTGATTTTGCGGTTTAACCATAGTAAAAACGGGTATACTTTCGGCTTTTGTGAGCATTAAACCCTTCATCCAAAATGAGTCACCCCCTCAATCGCCGTCAATTCATAAAACAAACCGGTTCGGCTGCGCTTGGCCTGACCCTACTTTCCGGTTTTAAGCGTAAAGTAGCACCCAGCGACCGGCTTCGGGTGGCACATATTGGGCTGGGCGGGATGGGAACGCAACACCTAAAATGGTTTGCCAACTTGCCCGAAGTGGAAATCGCCGCCCTTTGCGATTTGGACGAAACCCATTTGGCAGCGGCTAAAAATACCTTGCTCGGTATTCAACCGCAGTCGCAGGTTCAAACCTACAGCGACTTTCGCCGAATATTGGAACGCAAAGATATTGATGCCGTTACCTGCGCCACGCCCGACCATTGGCACGCTCAAGTGGCAATTTTGGCTTTTGAAGCGGGCAAAGATGTGTACGGAGAAAAACCGCTGTCGTTCAATGTGCGGGAAGGGCAAAAAATGCTCAAATCACTCAAACGTCATAACCGTATCTTTCAATTGGGTACCCAAATTCACGCGGGCGACAATTACCACCGCGTGGTAGAAATCATCCGATCGGGAGCGATTGGAAATGTGCATACTGTTCGGCTTTTTAAACCGGGCGCTCCACCGATTCTGGGGCCGGCGAACTATCAAGAACCGCCTTCTACGCTCAATTGGGATTTTTGGTTAGGTCCTGCGCCTTATTCCAAGTACACACCCGAGCGTTGCCATTTTAATTATCGCTATTTTCTGGATTATTCGGGAGGGGTGTTTCAGGACTTTTGGTGCCATATTGCCGATGTAGTATGGTGGGCGCTCAATCCGCAAAACTTGCAAAGCGTCAGCGCTAAGGGAGAAGTTTCGGAAGGGATTGGAGATACTCCCAAATGGATCAATGTGGATTACCAATTTGAAGGGTTGAAAATTCATTGGACGACTGCGCCGCCCGATGTGCCCGGGGCAGCTGGTAAAGATATTGGTGCGTATTTTGAAGGAGACAAAGGAACGCTTCTTTGTGATTACAACACCCGAGAAATCACCATTGGAGGAGTAACGATGAAAGACATAGATTCTGTCCCGATAACTATCGCGCGTTCGCCCGGACATCAGCAGAACTTTGTCAATGCCGTTAAATCCCGCACGCAACCCGAATCCAATTTGGAATACGCCCGTGCCATGACCATGCCGATGCACTTGGGATTGATTTCTTATCGTTTAGGAAGGGAATTGCAGTGGAATGCCAAAAAAGAAAAATTCCGCCACGACAATGAAGCCAATGAGTTGCTTTCACGGGAATACCGCTCGGGTTGGGATTGGATTTAGGGTTTATTTTGGAGTTAAAAATAACTTTCACGCAAATCATTGTGCGTGAGGAATGCCTGTCCAGCGTGGTGTGCGTTTGGTTGTGCGCGGAAGCTTTGGACAGGCTGCCCTTCTTTTGTTACTTTTCTTGGGCAAGCAAGAAAAGTAAGGGCTTACCAAATTTAAACTTAACAATTCGTAAATCTGAAGCAAACCATTTCTAAAAGCATGAGAAAACACACGTTCATTTTAGCAAAGAATTTCATAACAAAA
The DNA here is from genome assembly GCF_027484545.1 of Runella sp. Classification (GTDB taxonomy): domain Bacteria; phylum Bacteroidota; class Bacteroidia; order Cytophagales; family Spirosomataceae; genus Runella. The sequence continues at coordinate 14,843 of NZ_JAIXST010000213.1, forward strand.
TCCTTCATTTTATCCCTTCTTTTCAGCACCCTATTTTTTAAGGCAAACGCGCAGAAAAAAAGCCTTTTCAACGGGAAAGACCTGACTGGCTGGCACATCGACGTACCTGCGATGGACAAAGACCCCAAACTTCGCAATCCCTTTATCATCAGAAACGGGATGTTTGTCAGTTTGGGAGAACCCAAGGGGCATTTGATTACGGATGCTGTTTATGAAAACTACCGAATTGAAATACAATATCGTTTTGCAGGTGCTCCCGGTAACTGCGGTTTGTTGCTTCACGCTTCTACGCCGCGGGCGCTTTATGGGATGTTCCCCAAGTCCATCGAATCTCAAATGATGCACAAAAACGCGGGTGATTTCTGGTGCATTGTGGAAAATATTGAAGTACCTGACATGGAAACAAGGCGCGGCCCCAAAGAAAATTGGGGTACGGTCGACGGAAAAGAACGTCGAGTAAAGAACTTGACTGATAACTCCGAAAAACCGTTGGGAGAATGGAATACGATGATAGTAGAATGCCTGAATGACCACATCAAAGTGTGGGTCAACGGCGACATGGTCAATCACGGCTTTCACTGTACTGCCCAAAAAGGTCACATTGCGCTGCAAGCCGAGGGTGCCGAAGTGGAGTTTCGGAAAGTAGTGCTGACGCCGATTACCAAGTTGACGGAGTGAGTAAATGAGCGAATTACGGGGCCGCCCGTGCGGTGAATTGTGATTTAGTGAATAAGTATCTGATAGTTAAGGTTGTATAAAGTCTTATTTAATTTGCTCTTTTACTTAAAACAATATGGTTCATCAGGCATTATAGTGGTTGGAGGAAATTGACGAGTATGCGCTCTCGAAATTGCTCAAAGTTTCGGAACCCGTAGGCTCCTCGTTTCAAGGTCTTGATGGCGTTATTAATC
>NZ_JAIXST010000025.1 GCF_027484545.1 Runella sp.
TTATAGCTATACAACGCATCCTTAGCTCAGACGATGATTTCTTACACCTTTTGCAAAATAATTTAATAGCAAACCCTGATAATCAAAGCAAAAAACCACAACTAATGATTACAAGTTAACCATAGACGGCTATTATGTGGCCGTTAAAAACCGCATTTTATTGACGGGTGATTTTACCGAGGATGACCCGCAGGTGGGTAAATTTTTAAAGCCATTGGAAATAAAATCAGCCTTGTTTTTTACCAATGCCCTGAGCACTCAAAACTACGGTATCGATGTGGTGGGGACGATTTTTTCGGAGATTGGCGAAAAAGGGAAGCTCGAAACCATGTTTTCCTTTAACTACAACCAAATCAGTTTGGGAAAAATAAATACTACCGAATCATTGAGAGGCAAAGAGGAAAATTATTTTTCGGCACGGGATAAATCGTTTGTCTTAGGTGCTGCGCCAAAGTACAAATTCAACCTGACTTTCGCGCTTCAGCAGCCAAAATTCAACCTGAATCTGCGCTTTGTCGGGTTTTCAAAATTGGATATTAAAAGCCATGAGCAAGATGCCAACGGCAATTATATTTCAAACATTTACGCTGCCCGAATTATCTCTGATGCCTCCGTGGGATTCGTTTTGAAAAAAGATATGCGGCTCATTTTTGGTTGCTCCAACCTCCTGAATATGTATCCAAGCAGACAGGATCCCTCGCAAAGTGAAACCGGCGGTATGTATGAAGGGGTACAAATGGGCTTTGGCGGACGATTCTTCTTTACAAAACTGAGAATAAGTTTATAAGACGCAGTATTTAGTAGTTAGACGATTTCGAATCCCGTTAGATTTCCAAAAGCCTAACGGGATTCCTGCTGTAATGCCAGATATTCAGCCACTAAGGTCCAACAATGCGCTTCGCATTCCCATCGCATTTGGGTTAAAGGAGATACCGCCAAACGGTACAGCAGCGGGTTTTCGTAAGCAGTTAATAAGCCCGCAATGAAGAAGTAAAAATCTTTAAAGTCCGCAGACGATAGTCCATAGTCCACAGACTTCCACTCTTTACTTTCCACTTCCCACTTTTCACTTTCGACCTTTGTCCCCAGTCGTATCAATGAGGTTTTTAAGACAATTTCATCCAACGGATGCGTCTGATTACGTAAAAGTTGTTGAGTATCAGCGATAAGTTTTTCTCGGATAGGTTCTAATTCAGGAATGGTAAAAGTACCCATTAGACGTGCGACGTGGTAAATAATGGGCACCGCACGCGGATATTGATGCGCACATCGGAAGGATTCTGTCAAATAGCGGTCTGTTTCAATTACCGAACGGATGTACTTCAAACTATCTCTATCGTGTTGATTGAATGGGAGTTGATACTCATAAATACAATACAGAATATTACTTAATACGCAGGCATCAAACTCAATGTACATGTTTTTGCCAAACCACGTCGAATAGGCTTTCAGGTGGCGGTAGTCGAGATAGGTATTTTTAATTTGCTGCTTACTGAGATTGGCGTGCAGACTTAATTTTTCTTTTAGCCAAAGCAATTCCTCTCGGGTAGGCGAGGAGGTGAGATAAATCATCGCGGTGTCATCTGCGTCGTCCGGAATCCTGAAATGCTCGAAGTGCCGAAACAGATAACCGTTGGGAAAGTGTCTGGAAGGTTTTGTTTTCCAAAAGTTATAGGTTTTCAGGCCATCTTTGTTTTGAAAGGCTGGGTAATTTTGAACGGCTTTTTCGGCAATTTTATTTATGGTTTCCTGACTTTTGGGCGATACTAAATGCTTGATTTTCTGCAAAGTAAATACAATAGTTGCCGTAAAAAATACAGTAGTGTCCGGGCGTTGATAGCCAAGCAAACGGTTAGTGCGCTGCGCCGGAAACAATCCTTCATCAAAAAGTGAGCGGCCTTTTGACTGCAATGCCGCAATTCGCTCAATAATCTCGTCCAATTCTGTCATTTTAAATAATCAAAGCGCGAATATCGTAAAATCATCGCTTGTTGAAACAAAACACGTTGAAGAGCCTTGTAAATCAGTGCTTTGAAAGTTTGGCACGAATATTGATAGTAGGTTTTTATATCAACCTTAATCCATCCGTTGCTATGAAAAAAGTATGTACACTTATTGTTGGATTGCTAGCGACGAGCATGAGTTTTGCTCAGCAAAAATTCATTTTGTCGCATATTGACCACCGCGGATTTGTTAATCTATCCGGTGGAATGAGCATGCCTGTCAAATCACTGATGAAAGGCGATGCCACTGCCCCTTCAGATGTTGTGGCATTGCGCGGAACTTCTATGCAGGTGTCGGCGGGGTATCGCCTCACCCGGCGTTTTGGGGTAATGGGTTCTTTTACCAATTGCCTTAATGATGCAGGTACTCAAAAACTCGTTGACAATATCCAAAAAAGCCATTCCGGAGGCAATTGGGCCTCTTCGGGCGGAGCCTGGAATTGTTCACACCTGCTTGCCGGGCCTTACATGACTTTCGCAACGGGTATTTGGATGTTTGATACTCGCCTTACGGGCGGCTATTCTTGGATTCAACGTCCTTCCACCGAATTGAAAGGACAATTTTACGATGTTCCGCTTTCAATAAAAACCTCACAAACCCGTAATGGTTCGTTTGCGGTGGGCGGCGGCGCAAGCATACGTTGCAAAATCACGCGCAATTTTGCCCTTAACTTCAGTGCAGACTACGTGAGCACACGGGCTTCGTTTGATAACCTTACCAGTACGCTGACGATTGGACAGGACAAAGTGGAAGATAAAATTCGCGAAGTGCATGCTATCGGCTTGCTGAGTTTGAATGGCGGATTGAGCCTTTTATTCTAAGATTTATAAACTTTAGTTTCAACAACGAAGAAGCCGCAGATGATTCTGCGGCTTCTTTCGTATGGGCAAAAATACAATAGATGATTTCTGCTTCTTTTAATAAAAGATTTTCTTTAAAGAGTACCAATACTGCGAATTCCGCGCATTTTTTTGTTATTTTCGACCCAATGCTCAAAAAAATGATGCGCCTGCTTTTCTTCTTACTATTGATATTCATTGAATTGGGTTGCCAAACCTCCACCGAAAAGAAAACCTTTAAAATTGGTTTTTCGCAATGCACGGGCGGTGATGAATGGCGGCGCGTTATGCTCAATGACATGAATCGCGAATTGGCCTTGTACCCTAATTTTCAGTTGTTGTACAAAGATGCCGCCAACAGCACTTCCACTCAAATTACGCAAATCAATGAATTGGTGCGACAGGACATTGACCTGCTTATCATTTCTCCAAATGAAGCTTCTGCTGTATTGACCGCTGCTATTGATGCCGTTTTTCAGCAGGGAATTCCCGTCGTGTTACTCGACCGAAAGATTACTTCCGAGTCCTATAATTCGTTTATCGGGGCCGATAATCTGGAAATCGGGCGCATGGTGGGAGAGGCGGTGCCTACGTTGCTGAAAAACGGGGGTAAAGTGGTGGAAATTTGGGGATTGGCAAGTTCATCACCTGCGCAGGAACGACACAAAGGATTTGCAGAAGAAGTTTCTAAAGTAAATACTATTCAGATAATCAGTCAATTATACGGGCAATGGGAGCAGGATACTGCCCGAAAGGTTGCCCAGGCTAATCTTAACATTCTTCGTCAGGCGGATTTGGTATTTGCCCACAATGATGTCATGGCTTTGAGCGTGCAGCAGGTTTGTAAAGAAGCCAGTATCAGTCCCCTGCCCCTTTTTGTAGGCATTGACGGGTTGCCCGGCCCCAAAAGTGGTTTGCAAAAAATCATGGACGGGACCTTAACAGCCACGTTTTTGTACCCTACCGGCGGTGAGGGAGCTATTGAAGCAGCGGCTTAGATTTTGGCAGGAAAGGCCGCCAAACGGGAATATGTATTGAATTCCATTCGAATTGACAGGACTAATATTAAGGCTATCAAAGCTCGTAGGAATTAAAGTTAAATAAGTTGAACGTTTACATTTTGTAACTTTGTACTATGAAAACGTTTTATAATTCTGAAACAGAGCAATTAATGCAATTGCATTTTAGTCGTTTATCCGAAA
>NZ_JAIXST010000348.1 GCF_027484545.1 Runella sp.
GAAACTTTTTTGCCAATATTGGCAACTACAAAGACAAATTAGAGTCTTTGATAAATACAAATTTCCAAAAACTCAATCCAGCCCCTACTGGATTGCAAACCTCTTTAGTTTGAGTATATTTATTTTCTCAGCCATTTGTTCACCTCCACAATCGGCAAAGGAAAATTGTATCCTAAATGTACTTCGTACTGCTGCTGAGCTGTGGTGTCAAGGTTCCAAACCTGATGAATCAAACCAGCGGGAACGTTGGACAACTCCGGTAGCCAGGTTTTTACGTATTCGCCTTGCGCATCGTATTTTTTAGCTTGCGTATATACATTAAAGTAACGGTTTTCGCGCGGGTCATTGCCTACCCCGGCTACGTAATTCCAGTTGCCCCAATTGCTGCAAACATCATAATCAATGAGCTGACTTTCGAAATAAGCAGCACCCCATGTCCAGTCCACCTGTAAATCTTTCGCTAAAAAGCTGGCTACATTTTGTCGCCCGCGGTTGGATAGATAACCCGTGAGTTTGAGTTCGCGCATGTTGGCATCAATAAACGGGACGCCTGTTTGCCCGTTTACCCATTTCTCAAACAAATCGCGGCGGTGGTTCCAAGGTATTTCCAGATTGTACTGAATACCGGAAGCCTTGAAAAGTCGCGAACCGTATTTGAGCGTGATAAAACGGAAATAGTCACGCCAAATCAATTCAAAAACTAACCAATAAGTGGAATCGTTAGCGACCCGCTCGGCTTCGTAGCGCTTTACTTCCTCGTAAATCTGACGAGGAGAAATACAGCCATACGCCAACCACGGCGAGAATTTGGATGAAAAATCGGCCCCAAGCAGCCCATTGCGGGTTTCTTTGTACGTTTTCAGCTGGTCATTGTCCCAGAAATAGGTTTTCAGTCGGTGCAATGCTTCGGTTTCACCTCCTTTGAAAGGTAAAACACAGCGTTGATCAGCAGAAGGAAGCTGCGAAAAAAGGATAAGTTCATAGATCTCGGGCATTTTGCCAATTTCGATTCCTTCGGGCAGAGGAATAGCTGTTGGTTCGGCAAAAGTCGAACGGATTTTGGATTGTTGCTCTACGGCTTTACGAAAATCAGTAAATACATCAGGGAGGCATGACACCCAAAAAGGCAAATCGCGGGGATGATAAAGCGTAGATTGCCAAAATACCTCAAAATCAATGTTATAGACTTTTAGCTTTTTTGACAGCGCCGTCTCAATGTCGGTTTCTTCCTGAGCTGCTTCTTTGGCAGTATAGATAGTTGATACGCCCAACTCTCTCGCCATTTCGCTGAGAATGACTTCGGGTTTTCCCAGTCGGACCAACAGGTTACTGCCTTTTTTGCGAAGATTATCCCGCAGATTTTGAACGGATTCCAAAAGAAATTTAGCTCGGAATGCTCCCGTTTTAGGAATTCCCAACGGAGCTATCTCGTTGAACTGACGAGTATCAAAAACAAAAATGGGAATTACCTCATCGGCGTCTTGGGTTGCTTTCAGGAAACCTTCGTTGTCGTGGAGGCGTAAATCGTTTCTGAACCAATAAATGATGCGCTTAGGCATAAAGTTGAATTTGTTAATCTATGCCAAAACTACGCGTATCAGCCTTAGGTTTTCAAAAATCAGGAAAGAGTTTTTTCAAAGGATGTTATTCTGGTGGCAAAACGATAGGGTATAATGCTCCATAGCTCATGTCTACTGCCGTTTGATAAATTGTTTTTTGTTTTTCCCATAGAGTTAATAATATTGGGCCTTACTTGTACACTATTAGCTTGTAAGCAATATTTCGACCCAAATACAAATAACGACCTGGATTATTATATCTAATCCTATGAAAACGCTGTCACTATTCACGCTGTTATTACTCATGTTTGGCTGTCAAAGTAAGTATGTAAGGAAGCTGAACCGCATCCAAGGGACATGGCATCTCCAGAAAGTAACCTATTTTAATAACGGTTTTCAGTCTTTTTCGGACAACTTAGGCACCATCCACTTTTCGGAAACTACTCCCCCAAACAGCCTTAAAGGGAGTTATAAGGGAACGCAAACAATCAATGATAAAAGCTATGCATTTGATTATAGTTTTGATTTTTCGGGGGGTAAAGTAGACATTGCCATTCCCAAAGCTATCCGAGACCAACTTCCCCTACAGGCAGTTGGAAAAGTACAAGTCTATCAATTTTCCTTGGTCAACGACAATTTATTAACCTTGGAGGTCGCAAATGAACTATACGAGCCTACCAAAGAAGTTTTGAAAAATGTCACCTACACCTTGGTGAGATAAAGGTTCATGAGGCGGTTGTTTAAGTCAGTGCAAACGCCACATAACTATCGCCCTTGGGAGTCCCGAGTTTTGTGCCTCCGCAGGCAATGACTACATACTGTTTTCCATGGGCTTGGTAGGTGCTGGGTGTGGCAAAACCGGCGGCGGGAAGTTTGGTTTCCCACAGGAGTTTGCCCGTTTTTTTGTCAAAAGCCCAGAATAGTCAATCAATGGAGAATACTTTTTTCAGTGCTTCCTTAATGTCTTCTATTTGAGAGGCGTCAATCGTTCCCAATTTTTTCACAAATCTGTCCTGCGATAAAGAGCGTACTTGAAAGCAGTCGGCCGCCGAGTCTTTGCTGATGCCGTTCATTCTACTTGGAATAATTTTCACCATCCAAGGCGCAATCGCGTAGTGGTCTTTCCAGTCAGTAAAGGGTACAATAACTTTTAAAGGGAGCTTACCTAAAGCGTTATCATTGACAATAATGGCAGGTCTCTTTTTTTGTATCTCGGCTCCTCGGGTCGGGTCAAGGTCTATCAACCATACTTCACCTTGTTTCATAGAACTTTTCAAAATCAAGTTGCGTAAAAGCGGTTAGGTCGGCATCCTGCGCATAATCATCGTAAAGTTCATTGACTGCCAGCGACATTTGGTGAGCGGTCTCCTCTTTTTTTATCGCTTTTAGCGTTAGCTCTATGATTAGAAATTTCTTGTCAAGAGGAAGTTTTTTTATCTCTTTGATGAGGGTTGCTGTTTGCATCCTATTTTTTGGGATTGACTTTAAAAGTGAAGTTAAACACTTATTTTGAAGTGAACAAGGCTTATAAGAAGAATAACGAATTTTGATTTACGAATGACGAATATAAGCTATTTATTATCAGCTATTGTGTGTCCTGAATTCAAAACGAATCAGTATTTTCCCTACTTTAAAATAAGCAGAAAATTAGTAGCAATTGGGTTTTGAGGTATTTAAAATACACCTACACCTACGGCAGCGCAAACGCCACGTAACTATCGCCTTTAGGAGTTCCTAGTTTTGTGCCTCCGCAGGCAATGACTACATACTGTTTTCCATTGGCTTGGTAGGTGCTTGGTGTGGCAAAACCGGCGGCGGGGAGTTGGGTTTCCCACAATAATTTGCCCGTTTTTTTGTCAAAGGCCCGGAACATTCCGTCTTTGGTGGCGGCAATGAACAGCACACCACCTGCCGTAATCACGGGTCCGCCGTAGTTTTCGCAGCCCGTCGGAGGAATGCCTTTGGCAGTGAGTTCCTTAAATTCGCCCAAGGTGATTTTCCAAGCGTATTCACCGGTGTTGAGGTTGATGGCGCTTAATTGTCCCCACGGCGGAGTGATGGCCGGGTAGCCGTTTTTGTCCAAAAACTTGTTGTAGCCTGTCATTTTATACGGCACACTCGCAAATTTGTCAGCGACTGCCGCGGCACTGCTCACTTCTTTTTTCTCCTCGCCGTGCAGATAGGCGACCAAAGCGTCACGGTCGGTGGTGGATAGATACCCAAAACCCGGCATCATGGCTTTTCCACCTTTAATGATGTTTTGGATGTAGGCACGGTCGCGGCGCTTACCAATGTCCGCCAACGAGGGGTAGCCGCTTTTGGGATTGCCTTTGCGATCTTGCCCGTGGCAAGCCGTGCAGTACTGTACGTAGGCACGCTCGCCCCGGGGGAGTTGAGCCAGTTTGTCGGATTTGGGCTTATCTACGAGTTTCATAATCCACGCCATTTCGTTGGAGTTGACGTACAAGAGTCCCGTTTCAGGGTCATAGCCGGCACCGCCCCATTCTCCGCCCCCGTCGTAACCGGGGAAGATAAGCGTACCCTGTTTGCTCGGTTGCTCAAACTGATTGCGGTGACGAATTTCTTTAAGGGTTGACAACAGTTCTTCTTTATTTTCTGCATAAGGATTAATGTCAGTATCACCAATGTTCTGCCGGGCAAAAGGAGCGGGTTTGGACGGAACGGGCTGGGTAGGCCACGGTTTTTCTCCTTCGATGCCGTTGACAGGTACGGAAATTTCTTTGATGGGGAATAGCGACTTGCCCGTCACGCGGTCAAACACAAAGACAAAGCCTGACTTGGTGATTTGCGCCACGGCATCTATGGATTTACCATTGCGATTGATAGTCACAAGGGTAGGAGCGGAGGGCAAATCTCGGTCCCAAACGTCATGGTGAACAAACTGAAAATGCCAGAGTCTTTTTCCGGTGTTGGCGTCAAGGGCCAGCAAACAGTTGGCAAATAGATTTTGACCGGGGCGATTACCGCCGTAGAAATCAAAGCCTGCCGAGCCGGTGGGTACGTACAGAATGCCCCGTTGGCGGTCGATGGCCATTCCGGCCCAGTTATTGGCAGCCCCTACGTCTTCGTTTTTGTAATTGTTTTTTGCCCAAGTTGAGTAGCCTAACTCTCCCGGATAAGGAATGGTATGAAACGTCCAGGCGAGTTTGCCCGTGCGTACATTGAACGCCCGTATGTCGCCTGGAGCGGCATCAGCCCCTTCCGAAAGGCGAACGGGCATGATGATGAGGTCTTTATGAATGGTGCCGGGAGTATTGGAACAAATAAATTTATCCAGTGCCGATTTGGGCAAACCGTTGTGCAAATCCATTCGGCCTTTTTCTCCAAAAGATTTAATGAGTTTTCCCGTTTTGGCATTCAACGCAAACAGCCATTGACCGGCGCTGAAAAAGATGCGTTTGTCGTTGCCGTCTTCCCAGTAGCTTACCCCGCGATTGGAATTGAACCACTGCGGGTCTTTAGAGTCCTGGTATTTCCAGATTTCTTTCCCCGTAGCAGCATCCAACGCAAAGACCTGAACGGAGGCGGTAGTACCATACACGATGCCATCTACGATAATGGGATTGCACTGAATTTGCCCCGTCGTATCACCCGAATGATATTCCCACGCCATTTGCAAATTTTGGACGTTTTGGGGGGTGATTTGAGTCAGGCTTGAGTAATGGGTTCGCTCGGGACCGCCCAAAAATTCGCTCCAACCGGAATATTTATTTTTATCGTCGGCGATGGAGTACCAGGCAGCGGCGATGATTGAGACGCCGACAATTACCAGTTTAGTCAAGGAAGAAAAAGTCATAAGGCTACGTGATTACACAAAGTTTTAAAAGGAGTCACTTGGCCTGTTTTTACCTTGTTTTCGAATAAAATGCTGTTAATGAATTATAATTATTAATTGAAATTAGCCAGATTTCGGTTTTGTTTTTTCACTATTTGCTATTACTTTTACCAATCATCATTGATGTCGTAGTACTGTTTTACGGCCTATCCTAACCCGATGTTCTGAAATTCTTGAAAGTAGCCAAAATGGCACGGTTCGTGTAAATGAATAGTTATTAGTTACCTAAACATTGGTTGGAAATGCTGCGTGGAAGGCTCGTAAATGGCTTATTGGTGCTGTGGTTAACCTTTTTTTTGCCTGTTTTGGCCAAAGAGGTTGATTCTACGGATACGCATACTGCTTTAGCGGCAGCGCCAAAACTAAGGCTTCCTGCGATTTATATCCCTTCCTCGAAAAATATACCAAAACCAACCGATAGGCGATTTAAACAGCTTAATAATGCGGGTGTTCAACAAGCCTATCAACTGCGCTATTACAGTGCTTTCTCGCTTTTTCAACAGGCACAGGAGCGTTCTCCTTCCAACGATACCCTATTGTACAATTTTTCGTTGGCCAATGGTCTGCTAAAAAACTATGACGCTGCGCTTGAAATGCTGACCCAAACTGGCGTTGGGCATCGGTATTTACATAACAAAGGGGTGTGGGAAGCCCAAAAAGGAGAAATTAAGCAAAGTTTGACTACTTGGGAGTTTGCCAACCCTACCGATACACTTTGCTTCAATGTCGCTTTGGCCAATTACCGATTGGGAGACATGAACGAAGCGCAAAATTGGGGAAAACGGGTAGGTTTTTCCAAAGCTGCCGAATTTCACGAACTCTCGGCCAACGTATTGTTTCGTTTGGGGGAATATAAACAAGCTGAAAAATTTTACGAAAAAGCCGAAAAGTTTGCCATCCGAACGGGAAAACATGCGGCAGGACCGCGCTTATTAATTCAGCGGGGAAATGCCCATTTAGCGCAGCATGAATACGAAAAAGCAGAGTTGCTGTATCGGGAATACTTAGAAACCAAAGACGCCTATTATCGCTACTCAGCACGGTTGGGGCTGGGCCATTCATTGTATCGTCAGCGGAAATATCAAGCCGCCGTGGTTGAATACGATGCCGCTTGCCGCCTCAATGATTACTCCGCCGAAGCGTGGTTGAGTTTGGGGAATGCGTACGTCGGAACCAACGGTCAGCGTCAGGCACAGAAAGCCTTCGAACGAGCCTTGGATTTGGATTCTACCCAAAAAACGGCTTGGCTGGGATTAGGTATGGTGTATTATCGGTTGCGCAATTTCGGCGAAGCCGTTTGCTGTTTTGATAAGGCAGGTGAGATTTTGAGCGACAAAAACCGTCAGCACGCTGATTTTTTTGCGGCGCGGGCTTTTTGCCGATTGTACACCAACCAAACTGCACTTGCTAAAGACGATGTACAAACGGCAGTGAGATTGGCCGGAAAGGGGTTGTTGCCTTGTTTAGCCATGAGTGAATATTGTCGTATTGAAGGGTATTTTCTGACTTCTTTGAAATGGTTGGAAAGAGCTATGCGCGCCAACGAAGAAGCGAGTGTGCGGATGTTGGTAAACCGGGGAAATCTCTATCTCAAGTGCCGAGAGTACGAAGATGCGTTGAATGATTTTTCAGAAGCCCATCGTTTAGATCCAAGCAACGTCAACGCGACAAATGGTTTAGGGATTTCCTACCTGAATATGGATGAAATAGACCGAGCCAAAGTGTTATATGATAGCTTGTTGCGTAAAAAATCGCTCGCTATTCTTTATAATAATCGCGGCATTGTTCAATCGTATTTGTCATTGCGCGAACGCCACCAGAAAAATCAAAAAGAGGAAGAAAAGTTTTCCACGCTTTCGATGCAGGATTTCGAAAAAGGATTGGAAGTGGATTCTACTAAAAAAGCCTATCACGTCAACATCGGCAACGTCTATAAAAACCGGAACGAAGAGACGCCCGCCATTGAGCATTATCAGCTCTATCTAAGTAAAAATGCCATCAACAACATGGGGGTACTTTTTGGGAAAGATACACGTAAGGATTTTTCAAAGCACTACCTTGATATTGCCATCAGCTATGATACGGCCAACACGATTTATTTGTATAATCGAGCCAAACTGTTTCACGATCATTTCAAGGACCAATTTTTCCGACGAAAAGACGTGCAGCAAGCCTTCAAATTGGCTCCTACCAAAGACATCAGTCTCAAATACAGCCCCGACGGTTTTATTACAATTTTCCTGTTTGACTACGATTTTGAGACCTATCATTTTCCCGGCGACCCGCTTTTTGACGTACAGCCGCAACCCATTGATGACTTTGTTTTCCTTCCTTCATTAGACTTTATTCCGATGCCAGGCGGTGGCGATGTATTTGCTAAAAACGGTAACGGCGGCCATTTAGTCACCAAAAAACAACTCCGATTTCGTCCCGCTTCGCGCAGCAGTCGAGGAAAGACAAAGTGCCCGAAGATTCGGCTTACCGACTGATGATTCCGCCGAAGTTGAAGCTGATAGGCTTTTTACAGGCTTTCCGTCATTTGAAGCAGGAAGCCATTCGGTCATGAAATCAAAGCCATAGTTTTTTGCCGTAGAGTATATTTTCTACGCCAATAATTTCGTCAATATCTTCCCAAAAGATATTGTAAGCACTTACCCTGAATTGCTGACGTTGTACTGAAGTGGCCTGTTGCAGCAATGCAGACCAATCCAAAGGTATCCAAATTTCACGTCCGTCATTTAGCCAAAAGCCTACTTGGGTATCGGTTATTTTAACTTTTGTAAACGTTGGTAAATCCTTGAATTTAGGACGTTTTCTTGGTCTTGTAGTTGAGTGCAATAGTGTAATGGTTCAATCAAAACAAACCGTTTTCCGTATTTTCGTTCCTCCGTTTTCCATTTTAAAAATACTTCACTAACAAATCAATCAGTTTCTTCACTTTGTCGGTATAGGGTGGGTAAATGAAATTCATCGTTCCAAACCTGCGTTGGGTGACTCCGCGCAAATTGCTGAATTCCTGAAAACCAAAAAAGCCGTTTGATTTCCCGATTCCGCTGTTGTTTACTCCCCCAAAAGGCATTTCGGGATTGCTGAATTGCAGCATCAAATCGTTGATGACGGTATCGCCGGCGGAGGTATTGTTTAAGAAATACTCGATGTTTTTGTCGTTGCGGCTGTGAATGTAGAGCGCCAATGGTTTTTCTTTGCCATTGATGTAGTTGATGACTTCTTCGTTGTCGCGGTAGGTTAATAAGGGCAAGACGGGGCCAAAGATTTCGTCCTGCATCACGATCATTTCATCGTTGACGTTGGAAAGCAGCGTGGGCTCCATAAAATTCTGATTGGCGATGGTATGGCCTCCCATTTCAACTTTTGCTCCCTTGGCTACGGCATCGTCCAGGCAGTTTTTCAGTCGATTGAAGTGCCGATTGTTGACAATACGGGCATAACTGTCTGAGTTTTCAATGCCCTGCCCGTCAGTATTGTACATGTTTTTGATGGTAGTGGAATACGCACGGACAAACTCTTCTTTTTTTGATTCGTGAATTAGTACGTAGTCGGCCGCGATGCAGGTTTGACCGTTATTTAGGCACTTGCTCCAAGCGGTCATTTCGGCCACTTTTTTAACATCGGCGGTTTCGTCAATGATGTTGGGCGATTTTCCCCCGAGTTCGAGCGTCACTGACGCCAAATGCTCGGCGGCGGCCCGCATTACTACTTTACCAATGGCAGGGGCGCCCGTAAAAAAGATATGATTGAAAGGCAATTTCAGGAGCTCACTCGCAACAGTGGCATCCCCCTCAAAAACAGCCACTTCGTTTTCTTCGAACAATTTTCCCATCATTTTTTTTATAAATCGAGAGGTGTTGGGCGTCATTTCCGAAGGCTTCAACATCGCAACATTCCCCGCCGCAATGGCTGAGAGAAGTGGTTTTAGCGCCAACGCCAGCGGATAATTCCAGGGCGAAATAATCAGCACATTTCCTTTGGGCTCGTGTTTGATGTAGCTTGACGTACCGATAAGACTCAAAGGCGTATCAAGACGCTGCGGTTGCATCCAGCGTTTGAGGTTTTTGCAGGCAAATTTGATTTCCGACGTAATGCTGTACACTTCGCCCAACATCACCTCGGCGCTTGGCTTGCGAAAGTCGTCATACATCGCCCGTTGGATTTCTTCCAAATGCGCCATAAGATAGGTTTGGATGTTCTTTAGTTTTTCAATCCTCTCTTTGGCGGTCGTGAGGGCGATTAAGGAAGCATTATCCCGTTGTTCTTCAAAAATTCGCTGAATATCAGTGGCTTGAATTGGCTCGGTAGTCATCATAGGTAGTGAATTTAGAAAGGTTTTATCGGTTAGAGTACACCCAAAAGTACAAATTTCAAACAGAATGTTCATACATTTTTAGTAAAACGGAAAATTCTCTATTTTTACTAAAAATTTTATCAAAGTTGCCATGAGCATTGTCAGCGACAATATGAAATACTTGCGCAAATTGCACGGGATGACGCAGGACCAATTTGCCCGCAGAATGGGCATAAAACGGGCTTCAGTGGGGGCCTACGAAGAACAACGCGCCAATCCGAACATTGATGTGCTGAAAACCATGTCGAAATTGTTCAATGTATCGGTGGATGATTTGCTAAAGAAAGACCTTCGAAAAATTCGGGAAACTCCCAACATGCTCCCGATGGATAAACCCTCGCCGGCATCGTTGATAGCAGAGCCTAAAGAGAAGGAACCTCAGACCCTTGCCGGCATTTTTGAGCAATTTTATACTCCTCCCTCTACGCCCTCGCCTCCACGGTCGCAACCAATGCCACCTTCGATACCCAATTCCAATTCGGTGATTACCCCCGTGGCGGAGCCGCCTAAACCTCCGACTCCTGTTTATCAGCCTCCCGTACCCAAATCGCCACCGATGTACCAATCTCCGACGTTCAATAATACCTACGAAAATAGCAACGGAACCACCATCGTGCAGGCTCCTCCGAATGATTACGAAAAAGCAGCGCCGCAATCCATTCAGTACGTGCGTCAAAGTCAGTTGAAAGAGTACTTGGAAAAATACAATCAGAGTGAATACATCAGACGTTTACCCACTTTTGAATTTCCTTTGCTCCCCAATGCTTCTTACCGTGCTTTTGAGGCGGGCGATGATTTTACCTATCCGGGTTCGTTTTTGATTGGGCAGTTTGTGGGAAACTGGTACGATATTGCCGACAGTAAATTGTATGTATTGGTGGCTCGGAATTTGGGGATTGTGTGTCGCCGTGTCTATAATCAGGTTAAAATCAAAGGAACGCTTCTGTTGAGTTCGGACAAAGTAACTATTCCAACCTTTGAGGTTCCGCTCAAAGACGTGCTGGAAGTTTGGGAAATTAAAGCCTTTTTTAGTGCTGTTTTGCCCGAACCTACCGTATCTTTGGACCACCTTAGGCATTTGGTCAACCAGATGCAGGAGGAATTGAATCGAATTAAAAAGTAAGGCAGTTAATTGTTAAACGTTAGCCGTTAATCGGAACAAACTCTCTCCGTTAACCTTTAACTTTTTAGCCATTAACGATAAACCATCCAAATGTCTAAAGTCATTTTAATAACAGGTGCTTCGACAGGGATTGGCAGGGCAACTGCTGAGTATTTAACCCAAGCAGGGTATCGCGTATACGGAACCAGTCGCCACCCTTTTAAAGAAATCGTTGCTTTTCAGACCCTTATTTTAGATGTAAACGACGAAGTGTCTGTGCAAAGTGCCGTTTCGCAGCTTCTTCAGCGCGAAAGTCGCATCGACATTCTTATCAATAATGCGGGACTTGGTATCATTGGGGCATTGGAAGAAGTGCCTGAAGCTATGATTCAGCGCGTATTCGATACCAATGTATGGGGATTGCTTCGGGTGTGTCGGGCGGTGCTGCCTGCCATGCGGCATCAGGGCGAAGGGCTGATTATCAATGTAGGTTCCATCGCGGGAAGAATGGGGTTGCCTTTTCGGGGAATTTACAGCGCAAGCAAAGCGGCGGTGGAAATGTTGACCGAAACGCTTAATATCGAACTGAAATCTTTTGGTATTCGGGCGTGCAGCGTGTTGCCGGGAGATGTTCGTACCAATATCAATGAGACCCGGCTGGTGGCCGTAAATCAAAACGGGTCTCCATATCGTCATTCGGTAGAAGATATGAATACCAAAGTCAATGCCGAAGTAAGCAATGCCGCGGAACCCATCTACATTGCCAAGGCGATTGAAAAAATCATTATGACTTCTTCGCCAAAGACTCACTACGTAGTCGGTCCTTTTCTGCAACGGGCTTCTTTATGGCTGAAACGTTTCCTTCCCAGTCGAGTCTTCGAATATTTGCTACGGGAGAATTATGGAATGAAATAGCATAGGAATGATTTTGAAATAAGTTAAACATCTAATTGGGATTAATTCTATAATTGAGTTTAGGTATTTTGGGATGGTATTGAATATATTTAGATGAAGAAATACGAGTATCAACTGTGATGCCTTTTTGATATTGATTCAGGTTTAATCTTACTATTACAGTAAGCCCTTTTTTAGTAGAAGTAGCCTCAATACGTTCCGCACGGGCGGCCCCGTTTGACAGTCTGATAATCGCAGCGGCGAACCGTCAGAAAAGACCACTCCACTCATAGCCAGATGAACATGGCAAAAGAGTCGGTGTTCAATAGGATTCCATTTGGAGGAATAGGGGGGTAGTGGCTGACAATAATTGATAAACCAATCTGCTCACAAAGAGCTATGAGCCTGTCTTTGAAAATAGGATGTCTATAAGAATTAGCTCCTCCTGCATCACACAAGAGGAGAATGTTTTTGGCATCAGGGTAAAGATGGATACCATGCTCAGTCCACCACCAAAGTAAGTTATCTACCGCAAAATCAGCAGTTTCTGCACTGTTTCCAATGGAAATATAGCCCTTGTTAGCTTGTATGTCGTAAATGCCGTGTGGAATTACTTTACCCTCAGAAAGGTATTCATAATCGTGCGGGGCCGCCCGTGCAGTCATAGACTTTGATAGGGGCTTGAGTATAGCATTTGCCATCTCTGTAAAAGTTGCCCAACTTTTCCGCTTCGGCGGACCGATTTCTTTTTGCAATCAATACTTATGACAGGGCTGGCTGAACTCATGGTTAGTATCAAATTGGTAATGATGTTAAACTGAGCATCTCGGTCGCAATACGTACCGGTGGCCAATTGCTTTGCGTGTTTGCGATAGCCGTATCCTAACTCTTTCAAAATCCGTTTGACACAGCCATTGC
>NZ_JAIXST010000269.1 GCF_027484545.1 Runella sp.
CATCTTTGCTAATATCGCACTCACGAGGGCTATACTCTCCATAAAAAGCGTTGTTGGTGTTGTGGTAAACCCAATTTAACGCTTTTTATTTTTTACCCAAACCTTTGCAAACTATTGTAGTAAATGATGGCATTGATACCCGACAGTTGATTAAACAATGCAAACAAAACAGCCAACATGACAGGGGTCTTGTATTTGCCCGAAAAAAGACGCGGTTTGTTCTGCTGCGTGTCTGATTGGCTATGCGTGATATTCGACAGTGTTTGCGAAGCGGTTTCGGGGTCAATGATTTGACGAATGGACAATGCCTCGGCGGTTTTACCTTTTTTCAAGACCAACCAACGGGGGCTCTCGGGAATGTTCATTACTATAGTGACAAACAGCAACGCCGGGAACGCCTGAACGCCCAACATCCATCGCCACGCCTCCTGCGAAATATCCTGCAAAAAGTAGTTGGAAATGTACGCGATCAAAATACCAAAGACTACATTGAACTGAAAAAGCGCCACCATTTTACCCCGCGAACGGGCCGGTGAAATTTCAGTGATGTACATGGGTGCCGCCACCGACGAAGCCCCTACACCCAAACCACCCAAAAATCGGAACACTAAAAACAAACTCCAATCGTGGGCTAAGGCCGTGCCAAGAGCAGATAATAAATAAGAAACCGCAATCCAGAACAACGTCTTTTTGCGTCCCAAACGGTCAGCAGGAATACCGCCAAAAAATGAGCCGACAACGGTTCCTATCAAAGCGATGGAAACGGTCAGTCCGTGTTGAAAAGGCGTAAGTGACCAAAGCTGCTGGAGAGTTTGCTCCACGCCCGAAATCACGGCCGTATCAAACCCAAAGAGAAAACCACCCAAGGCGGCGGTAATAGACCAAAAGAAGATGCTGTTTTGACGACTCATTCGTAGTAAAGATTTAGAAAGTCCGGTTATTGAGTGAGTCAAAAGTAGCAGGCAATCCGTTTATTTGAATTTTAGTTTTCTTTCAAATACTTTCAAATTTCGTACACAAATCAATAGACTGATTATCAATAAGTTAATACTTATTCAAAATAGTTTTCCTTCAAAAATATTACATCCATTTTCGAGAATCGTACATACTAAGGAAGGACTTGAGAGGGAAATACCAAGGATGGCGCGAATATCTAATTCGTACCATCAGTGAGGAATCAACAGGTCGTTGGGGAAAAACACCAACGAAGACGTTGTACGAGGTTGTTAAAACTTAAACCCCTGCTCCCTTCCTAAATTCCGAAGGTGTTTGATTTTGTTTTTGGCGAAATAGCGTAGTGAAATAGGCGGGAGAGTTGAAGCCGGTTTCGTAGGCCACATCGGCAATGCTTTTGTTGGTGTCGCGCAGAAGAGCTTTGGCTTTGTTGATTCTGATTTCAGTAATGTAATCATTGACGTTCATTTGAAGCAACGCCTACACCTTTCGGTACAACTGCACCCGCGACATCCCCATGTCAGCGCTTAATTTTTCGACGCCAAATTCGGCATCGGCAATGTGGGCTTCGATGCGGGCCGTCAGTTCATTCAAAAACCGTTTTTCGGTTTTGTTCTCATTGGCAAACACATAATCTGAACTAAACCGTCGTTGAATTTTTGGCGGTTACTCAGTAGCGTTTTAATGGTTTCGGTCAGGTATATGGTGTTGAAGGGCTTCGTAAATAAACATCTGCGCCAGCTTTTACGCCCTCAATTTGAGCATCCGTTTGGCTTTTGGCAGTAAGCAAAATCACGGGAATATGCGACGTTCTGAAATCTTCTTTGACGCGTTGGGTCAGTTCAAAACCATCCATACCCGGCAGCATCACATCACAAATAATCAAATCGGGAATCATAGACAAAATCCCTTCCCAACCGCGCTCGGCAGTCGAAAAAGCTTTGATGGATACCGTTTTAGACAATTTATCCACGATATAAAAACTCAAATCGGTATTGTCTTCAATCAACAGGACCGACGCTGATTCTACAGAAACTTCTGAGTCAGGAGTTGTTGTGGATACCACTTCGGTTTCGTCAAAAAATGGTTGGACCGGGCGCTCCGTTTTTTCAGAAACAGTTTTTTCGTCAACCATCAAATGAGCCTCTCCTTTGGGTAACGAAATGGTAAACGCCGTTCCTTCATTTTTAATGGAAGCCACTTCTATTTCACCGTGATGTAACTGAACAAATTCCCGCGACAAGGCCAGTCCCAACCCCGTACCGAGGCTGTACTTTTTTTGTCCACTGAAATACAAATCAAAAGCACGCTCTTTTTCCGTTTCGGACATACCTTCGCCGTTGTCTTTGATGATGACTTGCACGTTTTCAGCCGTTTCCTGCAACACGACGTGAATATAGCCGCCTTTGGGAGTGTATTTGAAGGCATTGGAAAGCAAATTAAACACCACTTTATCCAATTTTTCGGCATCAAACCATATCGGAAGGCGCGTGGCAGAGGTAATAAACTGCAAATCAATTATAATTTTTTGGGCTTTTTGCTGAAAGTCCGTAACAATTTCCCGCAGGAATTGAACAATATCCTGTTCCGACGCCTGAAGAATTTGTTTGCCCGCATCGGTTTTGCGAAGGTCCAACATTTGATCTACCAAACGAAGCAATCGATAGGCGTTTTTTTGGATGTACAACAACCCCGATTTGAGTTCTTTTTGCGAAATGGATTTTTGATTGAGCAAATCTTCAACGGGTGTCAAACTCAGCGGCGTGCGGAACTCGTGGGAGATATAGGAATAAAAGCAAAGCTTCTCTTCCGTGGCTTGGCGAGCTTTGTTGGAAACTTCCTCAATTTTGTCTTTTTGCTCATGAACCTGTTGATTTCTCAGTTCCAGCTGTCTGTTAGTTGCTTGTTTTGCCCTCACCAGGTATAGTGCCCAAATCCCCAGCAAAACCGCCAACACCAAACAGGAAATAATCACATACAGTGCATTTTTTTGACTGGCGTAGGTATCGTTTAACTGACCGATTTTTTGGTTGAGTTTCTCAATATCCTGTTGTTGGTGCAACAACTTATCGCTTTGGAACGAGAATTAAATAAGTTGAACATTTAATAATTAATTCTATAATTTAAATCAGGGATTTTAGGGTGCCTTTGGATAGGGCAATTGCATGAAGTGGTAAGTTAGCCCGACCTTTGGGAAATGAATGTAGCTGAATTTTTCTTTGAGTTGGACGACCCTCGCCGGGACGGAAGCTGTTATCACGTCCTATCG
>NZ_JAIXST010000009.1 GCF_027484545.1 Runella sp.
GGACCAACGTACCGAACGTAGTATTTCCCAGCAAACTGAAACATCTAAAATCTTATGTAACTGTAGCTCAAATTTCATCTTTTCTTACAAAACTACCTATTTTGTTCATCAGTCCAATATTAGGTAAGAGCCATAATAAAACTACGACTGTCACTATCAAACCAAATGTTACAAAGGCTGAGATTGAAGCACAGCTAAAAAACTCAAGCCTAAAAAACGTTTTGATGCTTACAAGTATGGAGGCAAAGTACAATGATGACAATTTGCTCTGCTACTTTATGTTCTCTTATCCAAGTAGTCAATACTCGTTCGAAACATGAACGCATAAAAACAACGGCAAAAGTAGTGTATCATTCATCTAATGATTGCTTTGTAAGATAAACACCAAAATTATCATTTAACTATTCACACTGCTCTTGTAAACTATGATTGGAATGAATTGATAATTCTAAAACATTCATTATTAACAACATACACCCACTAAGACCACTCCTTTTACGAACTATAAAACCCGTCTTTTGGGCTTGCTCCTCCAGCCAATCATCATCAAAAAGTGTTGCTAAATAATTACTCAATTCTGAAGTATTTATCGTTTTCAGTAAGTCTATCAATGGCTTCATCGTTTTTGATGACAAAAATACTGCGTCTAACTCTTATCCTGACGGCTATGGTGAAGACAAAGACCATGGCGAAGACATAGAAGAACATTTCCAGTCAAGTAAGTACTATTTTTTTCCCTTGGGTTTCTGAAATAAATAACTATCGCCTTTGGGAAGAAAACGTTCCAACCACGGAGCTTCGGAAGCGGTAAGACTCTGAGCACCTGCTTTGATGGAGTCGAACGAAGTGCGAGGTTGACGAATCAAAATTTCGCGTCCAGCTAAAGGTTCTCCCAAATGACTGTCGCTAAAATTGTAAGTAGTGCAGACGCAGCTCAGCGTGTCGGCGTGCATCCAGTCAGCATTTTCGCCCCATATCCCGCAATTGAAGTGCCGATAACCGACGGGGTTTTTGTAGCCGCTGCCGTATTGGTATACGTTGATAAAAAAATGAAGTTGAGGCGTAGTGCCGCTGATAAACTCCGTCCAGCCGTCAAATTCAATGGCTTTCCAATAGCGTTTTAATGCCAAATAGCCGTGGTTATCCACCGAAATTTGCCACGCCATTCGGTTGAATGTATAACCGTCGTCTTTACCGCGCGCTTCGTAGGAGCGGTTGTAGCTGTACCAATTCCCTATGACACCCTTCGCCAACGTAGTCGTGTCGGCAATGGAGCGTATGACTTTCCCCTCGGTTTTTTCTCGATTAAAAAACCACCCCCACCCTACCACCGTAAGAAGGCCCATACAAGCCATGGCAGCTGCTACTTTCCACCATTTTTCGGTTTGACGAAGTTTTTTATGGGTTTGGTTAAGTTGCTGAAGTTCCGACGTGAGTGCTGCCGATTGGTTTTCCCATTGGGACGCATCAGAAGGAGCTTTGGTTAGGCCGGTACGCACCGACGCAGCCTCAAAACCATGGGCTTGGCGGTAATCGTCGAGGGTAGAAAACCCGAGCGTACGAACAAGGGCTAACATAAAATGATCGGTCGTCCCAATGTGTGTTTTGGCAGATTTGAGGAGGTCGTCGTGGCGGTCGCGGAAGGTACTGCCCCCAAATTTGTAGGTTTCGGGACCAATGCCTTTTTCGTGAAGTTCCAGGCTTTTACGGTGCGTAGCCTGCCCGACAAAAGCGGGCAGTTGGCGTTTTTGCTGCTTTTCAAACGTACTGTTTTTAGACCAACTCGCATTACCCAGCACTTGGTTCATTGAGTGCGGCGGCGTTCGAAAATCCACGTACGGAAGGCCCAGTTCTTCCTGAAAATACACTTCGAGTACTTGATTCCACAATTTTTCAAACAGCGGTCGGGCAACTTCGATATTCATAGTTAAAGGGCAATAGGCAAATGGCAAATGGGCAATTCTTTATCATTTTCAGGGCGCAATTTAACTCTTTTAAGTGATTGCACCCATTTTATTAATTGTTGATAAACAAACACAGCTTGCAACACACCTCTTCCTTTACAATCTGACAATCAATATATTGGCAATATGTAATCTTGCTGTAACCAACGCTTACACAGCGAGCGGTTAGCAGTTACCCTTGACTTTGAGCGGCAAAAGTCCTGAACTTTCGGTCAATGAAATCAGTCAACACAAACCTTAATCTTTAATCATGAACTCTTCCCTTTCCAATCCGTCGCTCTGGCAGCAACTAAGCGACTTTCAATTAGACGATTCGCCCGAGGAGGCGGTGCAGTTTTCGGACAAATTAATCAAAGAAACAAAGTGGACACCCGATTTTGCGAAGCGAGCCATGGCCGAATACAAGAAGTTTTTGTACCTGTGCCTAACGATGCCGCAGGGCGCGTCGCCCTCGGAAATGGTGGATGAAGTTTGGCATTTGCACTTGACCTACACGGTGAGCTACTGGCAAAAATTGTGCGGCGAAGTACTGCAACGAGAACTGCACCACTATCCCAATAAAGGAGGAACTTCCGAAAACCAACGCCACCAGGATTGGTATGCCGATACACTCATCGCCTACGTAAAAGAGTTTCAGGAATTGCCACCAGCAGATTGTTGGCATTTACCCAAAGGACTCGACTTAACGTCGTATCTGCCGCCGACTTCGCCGTTTCGAGCACCCACATTACAGGTAACACCGATTTGGGAAGGATATAGCTATTGGCTGGTAGGGGCTGCGGTCTTAGGCATGCTATCTTTAGTGATGTTTATGTTATCAGGACCTCACTTTTTGTTGGCGTATTTGCTCCTGATGGCTTGGGGTTGGTGGGGAACCTACCACAAAATCCGTTTTAAGAAACAGGTCTTGCAGGAAACGATGCATCAATTGCACCCCTACCATTTTGCGGCGTTATTCAAAGATACGGAAACAGTATTCCGCACTCTCGTGGCAGATTTTGCCGAAAGAGGCTGGATCAGTTACCAACACGAAGATAGGTTTGCGTACGATACAACGATTCATCAACCGATGATGTACTCGTTGCAGGCACAGGATGAAAAGGCGATGCCCGTCGAGCGCTTGCGAGGGTTGTTATACCCCTATGCTCAAGCCATCACTAAAGCAACGATTTCCGTTAAAAACGAACTTTCACAAGACTTGGGAGCAAAGCTGTTTCAGGGATGGGTGCTGTTGATTGGCATAACAAGGTTGTTTCAGGGAATTCTAAATGGGAAACCGGTGATTTTTTTGATGTTAATGATGATTGCGTACGTCATTGTTTGGGTAATCATAGAACAAACAACGTTGATAGAACGAACTGTCAGCGATGCGTACCAAACCACCGATTGGGGAGGGCAAATTACGGTCGGGGCTTTAACTTTTATGTTGTTCAACGCTTCGTATAGTTTGGGAAATGACCAAACTCTCCAACGCGTGTTCAACAAAGCCCCCGCTTCCGACGGCGGAACGGGCTGGCTGGGAGGCGCTACTTCCGTTAGCTCTTCCGAAAAAAGCAGCGGCGGGGATGGCGGCGCGGGATGCAGCAGTGGTGGCGACGGAGGAGGCGGAGGATGTGGAGGAGGCTGCGGCGGTTGTGGAGGAAGCTGATTAGCGAATGACGAATGGGGCCGCTCGTGCGGTGCGATGACGAATAGTCAGGGCTTACACGTAAATGTCAGGAAGGTTCTTTTTCCGTGGAAGAATTTGTAGGTTTACGCAACGGATAAATTTTAACAGTTCTTAATCACTCAGAACATTCAAAACCCATTTATAGATGAAATTCGCTTACTTCTTACTGCTTTTGGTTGCCTCCTTTACTTTTGCCCAAAAGAAATCGGCTCAAACCCTTGAAAACGAAATCAGTCCCGTCATCGAAAAATACATCACCGAAAAAAAGATTCCTGGAGCAGTGCTTGCGGTCAAAAAGGGAGACAAAACAGTATTCATAAAAGCGTACGGCTACACCAAGCTGAAAGAATTTGACGGTTCGATGGCTGTACACCCTGAATCAATGACGGTGAACCATTTGTTTGACATTGCGTCGTTGACGAAGGTAATCGGAACCACCACGGCCATCATGAAACTTCACGACCAAGGGCAACTGAACGTGGAAGACCCGGCCTCCAAGTACCTAAAAGGGTTTGACGAGGGTGACAAAAAGAAAATTACGATTCGGCATTTGCTGACCCATACCTCGGGGCTGTATGAGTGGTATCCGTTGTATTATTTTTCTAACAAACGAGCAAGCACAGTTGCTTTTATCAAGCAACTTCCGTTGAAATTCCCCGTGGGCGAAGGGCGTCATTATTCGGATTTGGGCTTTACTCTCTTGGGCGAAATCATTCAAAATGTTTCGGGGAAACCATTGGAAACGTACGTAAAAACCGAAATTTTCGCCCCGCTCCACATGACCCACACCGGTTATACGCCCGACAAAAAATCCAATCGTTTTGCGGCCACTTCCATGGGAAATCCGTACGAAAAACGCATGGTGGAAGACCCTACGCTGGGCTTTACCGTAAAGGGCTTAGACCCCCAAAGTTGGACCGGTTGGCGCCAATACGTTCTGCAAGGGGAAGTAAATGATGGCAATGCCTGGTATGCCAACGAAGGGATTTCGGGAGCAGCCGGGCTTTTCTCGACCGTGGATGACCTTCAGAAATTGGTGGATATGCTGAAAAACAAAGGCCAAGTGAAGGGAAAGTCGTTTATTTCAGCGAAAACCATTACCTTATTCCTGATACCCGATAGCTTTAAAAACGGTCTCGGTTGGATGATGGACCCTCAAAATGCGTTCATGCGCAATGCCCCTGCGGGTACCTTTGGACATACGGGTTTTACGGGCACGAGCATCACGGTAGTACCGGAACAAAAACTCTCGGTCATTCTCCTTATCAATCGTCAAAATATGGGTCTCCAGCCCACAAAAGACTATTTCAATCCCAACCCCATCCGTGAGGCGGTGATTAAAGCCGTTTTGAAATGGGATAATGAGTAAGACTCAATGAATTTGTCGACTAACCTGTTGAAAAAAAAAGCTGAAAATGATTAAGGAAAAAATAATATCAGCCTATGAAGAGATGGCTGAAAAATACAATGAATTGATTGAGCGTAAGCCTCATAACGCCTACTACGACCGCCCCAACACTCTTGATTTATTGCCAGAGGTGGCAGGTAAAACTGTACTTGATGCCGCCTGCGGACCAGGAAAATATGCCGAAATTTTATTATCAAGAGGAGCTGACGTAACCGGTTTTGACATCAGTCCTACCATGATACAATTAGCGCAGCAGAGAAACCAAGGGCGCGGCACCTTTCTGGTCCATGACTTATCAATGCCTTTTGATCCATTTGAAAATGAATCTTTCGACATCGTTCTTTGTGCCTTGGCCCTGCACTATGTCGAGGATTGGACCTTGACCATCCAAGAATTTTGCAGGGTATTAAAACCAAAAGGAACCCTTGTGATCTCCATCGAACATCCGTTTTCTGAATACAATTACTTTAAATCTACTCGGTATTTTGAAGTGGAGCATGTCAAATGCACTTGGAATGGCTTTGGAAAACCAATCGAAGTAAACAGCTACCGAAGGCCGTTAAGTGAATGCCTGTTGCCCTTAACCGACAACGGTTTTTACATCGACCGATTGATTGAACCCAAACCCACCGCAGAGTTTGAGCGTCTTGATCCTAAGCACTTTAAAGAACTCAATAACTTTCCAGGTTTTATGTGTATCAGGGCGGTTAAGAGGTGATTTTTTTGATTTTCAATTGTAGCAACGGGAAGTAATTATCAACAGCTATTTATTGGCAATAGGCAATTTCTCTTTAAAAGACTACTCGCAACAAGGATGCTTTCTTTATTGTGCGTTGTCTTCCAAAGGATGACTGCGCACTCACTATACAAAGAGTGTTTGTAACACGGTGAGTGCCCGTTTCCCCTCTGCAATCTATTGCCTACAAGAATCAGCAAAATGGCGGTTCAGCGTTAATGCTGTGTTCATGTTTTAAACCTAATCTCTGTTCTGTTATGACGTAGCCCCTTCTGTTGTGGACAGACAGAACTCTAATTTCCCACTAACGCCAAGCCTTTTTCGTTAGTTACAATCGTGCCAGAAATGATAAAAACCGCAGACGAATTTATTACGCTTAGACAAAGCGACAACATCGACGAGCAATATCGTGCGAGTCACGACACGGCTGACATAAAGTAGGCACAAGCCTTTTCACTAAAGATGTTGTGGGTAAATATCAAGCTTTAGATTGGGAGCAAGTTTTTGTAGAAGGAAAAACTTTTTGTAAGACTACATCTGCAAAAATGCCTACGGAGGTGGCTCAAAAACGATTAAAGCAATATCAGCTAAGCCACAACAATCAGACAAGCAGTATCAGACTTCTGATTTCAAGAAAAAGTTGGCAGCGTATACTATTTTTATCACCCGCGTCGGCGGTCCGAAATACAACCAAAGCACAGCTAAAATCCCAACAAATCTATGCTTTTTATAAACTTCGTTGGTAGATAGAACCGCGCGGGCGGCCCTGTGCTGTTTAAGATTTGGAAAAGTCTTTTTGAGATAGATGAAATAGGTAAAATGAGTATCGCTCGTTTTGAGTGTTATCTTTATCGAAAACTAATCGCAATACTGATTGGAGGGCATATTCAATCCCTTTTCAATAAATGTGTTGAATACAAATTGGACCGCCGATGCGGAAGACTTCGAGCTCAACGAATGGAGGGCCTATAAAGCGCTAAAAAATCGGACCGTCGATGCGGTTAAATGCTTTCTGGGAATACATTAGAAATGGACTAGTGGGATTAAAAGAGTGGATGGCTAATTTATTTGAAACCCTCTTTCTTACAGCCAAAAAAGAAAAAGACTTGATACAATGACTGTCAGAGCATCGCCTAAAGATATTCTTAGCCTGACGGCTATGGTGTTCTTACCAGCAAAAACCACCCACTATCTTAAAGCAGATTCATAGAAGAATAGTTTTTAGGATTGTCTCCTTGTAGTTGCGTAAGGTGATTTTCTACTGTTTTATTATTGGTTTTGTACATTTTCTTGCTCTAAAAACAGAGGCAGGTTTAAAAACATTGTCTTTTGATTTCCACGAAAAAATCAATAAAAACTAAAAATAATATATGTTGGCAACGTTGCCGATAACGTTTGCGTAAAAAAATTAAATATTTTATTTGTAATGTACCAAATAAACAGGTTATAATTACTTAGCTTTTACAATGAAAGTAAGAAAAGCAATAATTTGAATCTCTTGAAAAAATAGCATAATCACTAATTAAAATCCTGGCTGATTATTAGATTGGCTTTACCCCCTAGCATACAATCTATTCCGTTTGTATTTCCTTAATTTTTATATCAATTTAAAACAATTTTTCTATGACAAACCCTTTACAACCCAGAAACAAAATATCTATTTGGGGGATTTTGTTGGCTATGGTGTTTATGACACAATCACAGGTATCTTTTGCAAAAAAGTACCGAAACAATCTTACGAATCAAACTGTACAGAAAATTACAGGCACGGTTTCGGATGAAAATGGCACAGGTTTGCCTGGCGTAAGTATTTTGAAAAAAGGTACTACCATAGGGGTTAATACAGATATCAATGGAAAGTACAGTATTGATGCAAATGCAGGAGATATTTTAGTTTTTTCGTTCGTTGGCTACCTCAAAGAAGAAATTACTATCTCAAACCAAACGATGCTTAATGTCAGCTTCAAACCTGACACTAAAGCACTCGAAGAGGTTGTCGTGACAGGTTATGGTAATCAAAAAAGAGCTGAGTTCGTAGGCTCTTCTGCTGCCATCAAGTCGGCAACCATCCAAGAAATGCCCGTTACGAGTGTAGAAAGTGCCATGCAAGGCCGCATGACAGGAGTACAGGTGCAGCAGAGTTCTGGACAGCCTGGTGCTGGTGTTTCTATTCGCGTGCGCGGAGTTACTTCTATTGCAGGAGGCAATGAACCCTTATTTGTCATTGACGGTGTGCCGCAGTATAATAACGACAATCGAGCACTGAACGGGCTTTCGGCTTTCAATTCGAGCGATATTGAAAGTATTGAAGTACTAAAAGATGCCTCGGCAACCGCTATTTACGGGTCGAGAGGGGCAAATGGAGTTGTGCAAATTACAACTAAAAAAGGTAAGGCAGGTCAAAATAGAATCACTTACGATGCTAGTTTTACCCACCAAACTATTCAGAAAAAATTGAACTTGATGAATGGCACGCAAATGCTTGATTTTTTCAAAAAATACTATGCCAACTCAAATTTAGCATTGCCTTCTGAGGTAACTAATGCCACAAATGCCAATACCGACTGGCAAGACCAAGTATTGCGCGGTGCATTGCAACAAAACCATACCTTAAGTTTTTCGGGAGGTACTGACAAAACGCAATATTATGTTTCTGGAAACTACTTGACTCAGCCTGGAATTATTCTTGCTACCAATTTTTTTAGAGGCTCCCTTCGTTTCAACCTAAATACCCAATTGAATTCGAGAGTAAGCCTTCGTACCTACATGACGGTAGCCAGAACGCAATCGAACGGATTTTCACCCTCAGATAACTCACCAACTCGCTATACTGGCAAAAACGGTGTAGGAGCTATGGTTTTGGCCTCGCCTACGGTGGCACCTT
Source organism: Runella sp. (assembly GCF_027484545.1). Lineage (GTDB taxonomy): Bacteria > Bacteroidota > Bacteroidia > Cytophagales > Spirosomataceae > Runella. Next base: position 8,662 of record NZ_JAIXST010000009.1, read on the forward strand.
ACAACGCAGATGGCACTTACGGTAATCCGCGCCCGTTCTCATTTAGTGGTATTGACGTAGAGAACCCATTGGCATTTACCAAAGAATCTTTGGACAGAAATATCGTGACTCGTTTTCAAGGAGGCATGGATTTTAGCGTAAAATTGATTGAAGGTTTAACAAATACCGCTCGCTTCGGAGCCGATTATTTCGCTGCTCGTGCCGATTTATACTTCCCGATTGTTTTGGCGCAGTTGAGTTCAGGGGTAGGCATTGGCCAATTGACCACAACGAATTCTATCAATGTCGTTGCCGAAGATTTCTTAGAATATAAAAAGAAATTGGGCAAAATTGATTTTGAAGGGGTGATAGGTGCATCTGTTCAGAGCTCTCAGCAAGACATTATCCAACTGTTAGGTTCAAAATACATCAACGACGATTTGAAGAACTACAGTTTTTCGGCAGCAGGTAGTGTGTCAAAACCAGTGACGGATATTGTTAAAAACAATTTGGTGTCAACTTTCGGCCGTTTACGCTTAAATTACAAAGACCGTTATTTGTTTTCAGCAAGTATTCGTCGGGACGGGGCTTCAGTATTTAGTAAAAACCACAAATACGGTGTTTTTCCATCGGTGGGTCTTGCTTGGCGAGCGTCCGAAGAGCAGTTTGTGAAGAATTTTAGCGTTATTTCTAATCTAAAAATTCGTGGAAGTTGGGGACAATCAGGCAACCCTGCCATTCAGCCTTATCAGTCATTGTTGCTCGGAAACATCATCAATACCGCACAAGGCGCAGGTTCAGGATTGGCAGTTGGTCTTTCTCCTACCTTGCCTAACGATAACCTCACTTGGGAAACTACTACACAAACCAACTTGGGGCTTGATTTAGGTTTGGCGAATGATAAGTACCGTGCGTCTTTTGATTATTACATCAAAAACACCACTTCGCTCTTGGCAACGGTTCAGTTGGCGCCTTCAACGGGCTATAATACCATCATTGACAATGTGGGTGAGGTTCAAAACAAAGGTTTTGAATTCGAGTTGGGTACTGACATCTTGAATACCAAAGACCTACGTTGGATGATTGATGCCAATTTGTCCATCAATAAAAACAAGGTCGTTGCTACTAAGAATAACCTTCCGTTTAGCTCAGGAAATTCGAGAGTTACCCCTGGTGACCCTCTTTCGGCTTTTTATGGCCCTAAAACCAATGGTACAGACGCCAAAGGAGAGTTGGCTTATATTGATTTGAATGGTGATGGAATTATTGACGGAAGAGACAACCAACTACTTGGTAGCCCATATCCAACTTCAATTATTGGTATCACTAACAGTATTCGTTACAAACAATTCAACTTTGTAATGACTTGGTCGAGTGTACAAGGCAACATCATTGACAATCAGTTGTTGTTTACTGCCGCAACGCCTACGCCCGCTTACAACCGAATTGCCAACATTTACGATTATTACCCAAATCCAAAAGCGTCAGACATTCACCGTAGGTCTGAGTTGTTTCTTGAAGATGGTTCTTACATTCGTTTGCGCAATATTCGATTGGATTATAGAATTCCGATGGGTGGTAATAAAACCTTCAAATCGGCCAATGTTTATGTGTCTGGCCAAAACCTGTTTACCATCACAAAGTACAAAGGATATGATCCAGAAGTGAATGCTTTCAGTGGTAACTCTTTGCAACAAGGTGTTGACAATGGTGCTTATCCAGGGGTCAAATCAATCACTTTGGGATTATCAATCAGTCTTTAATTCAAAACAATATTCAAGCAATGAAAAAAATAAATATCATACCCCTACTTTTGACCCTTTTGATGGGTACATTGACCGGCTGCGAAAAGCTATTAGATGAAATACCGCCTGCGAAATACCAAATTTCTACCTTAAACAAACCCTTATTGGATGCGTTTGTGATTGGGGCTTACGAGCCGCTTTCTCGTTCTCGCGGGCGGCTCTGGGAATCTACTCTCACACGTGACGTGGAAGGTTGTGCAGAATATTGCCAATTGCCCGCGGGTGGTGGAACCAACTACATGAACTACAACTTTGAGCCCCAAAGAGGTGATAACACGGCCCGTTGGACTACGTTCTACGAGGCCATCGGTAAGGCAAACTTGATTTTAAAAACCATTGATGAGGACCAATCGTTGGCTACGGACGTGAAAGCCCCCTTCAAGGCGGAAGCACTTTTTATTCGAGCTACTTGCTATTGGTGGTTGACTCGTATGTTTGGGGCTGTGCCATTGCGTCTTACGCCTATCGCCAACTCAAACGATACTGCATTGCCTTTGTCAGACTCGAAAGTAATCATAGACCAGCTCATCAAAGATTTGGCTTTTTGTGAAACAGCACTTCCCCTAAAAGTAGCCGAAGCAAGTACAGGAAGAGCCACGCAAGGGGCGGCCAAAATGATGTTGGCCGAGATTTATCTTTGGAACAAAGATTACGCAAATGCCCGTACCAAAGCCAAAGAAGTGATTGATAACAAAGCCAAATATGGTTACGATTTAGTTAAATCATTGGAAACGCTTTACTCGCCTTCTACACCTACCAACTCAGAAGAAATTTTTGCTATTAAATTTTCTCAACAGAAGGCATTGGGTTCATTTTTACCTACTTATGCTTTTGAAGGACGGGCGTTGCAAGCGGGATTGGCCGCTCGTGGTATTTCGGCACTGATGGTTAGAGATTGTCCATTGATAAAAGGCTGGGACAAAAAAGATTTGCGCAGAACTTGGAACCTGATTGATACCATTTCTATCAGTGGCGTTAAAATCAGGGCTAATATGATACCCAGCTCTATCTACATGTTTGGCAAATACCGTGATGGCGCAGCCCCCGAAGAAACCGCCTCAGGGAACGACTTCTATTTGTACCGTTTTGCAGAAGCATACTTGATTTTTGCCGAATGTGAAAATCAAATCAGTGGCCCAACCCCCGCAGCTTATGATGCAGTAAACCAAGTAAGAAGACGTGGTTACGGTGTAGATTTAACAAAAACCAGCACAGTGGCTGACTTTCCTGCTGGTCTATCAAAAGCCGCTTTCGACGACTTGGTCTTCCAAGAGCGTGGCTACGAGTTTATGTACGAATGTAAAAGATGGTGGGATATGGTTCGTACGGGCAGAGCTGATGCGTTGGCCAAGGCCGCAGGCAAAACTCCAACAGGTGGCAGTATCACCCGATTTACGTATTTTATTCCAGATGTTGAGCTTGTCAACAACCCCCTGATTAAATAATTAATCTTTGCTTCAAAATAAAAACACCCCTTAGCTAAGGGGTGTTTTTATTTTGAAAATTGACGCGAATCCGAAAAATGCCAACAGGGTTCAATCGCTATAACTTACACCGTGGTCGCCAAACAGTTTATCATACGTCAGGGTATTTTCGCTCAGCCAGTTGAATAGGTAGCTGCTGTTTGTATACCCTTCCGAGCCCAAAAGCCCGGAATAGCCATACCCTTGATTTTTGATACGATACGAGTTTAAGCAGTTATTATATAAGTTGCCACTGATGCTCGAACGGAATTTAAGCGAACTCGTAATGTTATATTCCCCAAAAGCAGTACCGAGGGTGTTAAACGACTTGTTTTGTTTGTGGATAAAACGCGTCAACGAATATGGATGCCATAGATTTAAGTCATTGTACGCCAAGTATTTGTTCCAAGTCGAATTCGGGTCACGATAACCCAAATTGCCGTTTTCGTTATACACCGGAAAAATAGGGTCACTCTGAATAGCCAAACTTACTACGTCGCTTTTGCCTTGGGTTCCGTCGGTGCGGTCAAAAATAGCAGTCGTTCCCAAGTTCAATCTAATGGTAAATTTATCGGATACTTTGTGTTTGATGTTGGAGCGAATCGTTAAACGCTTGTAATAGTTTTGATCCAACACCGCCTGCTGGTCCAAATAAGCCTCCGAAAACATAAACTGCGTTTTCTCCGTACCACCCGATACCGACAATTGTGCGTTGTGCGAAGGGGCCACGCGATACATGACATCCTGCCAATCGGTGCCTTTCCCAAATTGTTGGGGATTAGTCGTAAACTCATCGGGAATCCGATAGGTAGAGGTACGTGCGTTGTTGGGGTCGGTTGCTTTATTTTTTGTGGGATTTAGATCAACCCACGCGTTATTGTGCACATCAACGTAGTAATGCGAATCTTGGGTTGTAAAAATGAGAGGTAGTAATTTCATAAGTCAGTAAATTTGTGTTGCCAAACATTTATTAAACTGACTATGAGAGAATTAGAATTAATCCGTCTTTATTACTA
>NZ_JAIXST010000001.1 GCF_027484545.1 Runella sp.
CTGCGAAGGTCATAGAAAAAAGTGTCTTTTGTTAAAACCCAACGAGGCTTACACCCGTTACAATAGACTTGATTGTTTTTGCGACTTAAAATACACACGTTGCCATGACCTATTTTGTTGTGATACTTGCACAATTCATTATTGAAGTATTGTAACTCTTTAAATTTGTCAAAATCTATAACATTCATGACGCAAAGTTAAATATCATAAATTATAAACCCAGTACCCAAATTTTAACTTTAAATCAAATTAGGTTTTTTCCTTTAATGATTAGAGTTGGGCAAAAAAATCTTTCTTCCCACCGGTCTTCGCAACAAGACGAGTTTCTTTTATAACAATGTGATGACTCATAGCTTTGCACATATCATAAATGGTCAAAGCTGCCACACTTGCGCCCGTCAGCGCTTCCATTTCGATCCCCGTTTTTCCCGTTACACTCGCCGTACATTCAATCACGACTTCGCGGGCATCGTTTACCGTAATCTCTACCTGACAATTCTCCAAACCCAACGGATGGCACAGAGGAATCAACTCTCCCGTTCGTTTGGCAGCCATCACTCCTGCAATAACAGCCGTCTGAAAAACAGGTCCTTTCTTCGTATGAATTTCTTCATTTTGAAGTAAATCCATGATTTCATTGCCGAGTACGACGATACTTCGCGCTTTAGCCACTCGTTTTGTCAATGCTTTTTCCGAAACATCCACCATACTTGGATTTCCTTCGGAATTCAAATGAGTAAGAGACATTCTTTCTTTTGTTTTAAATACAAATATGATGAACACTCCGTTTACTTTAGTGTATTATCTAATTTTTATCATTTTATTAGATACAGGCTTTTGCTACCGTTGTACCTTTGCAACTGCATCGGCGGTCCAGATGCTCCGACAGCCCGGCACATCGGCGCCCTGGCACTTCGGCAGCCCGGGAAAGTTTAAAAGTGAAAAGCGAGAATTAAAGTAAAGCAAAAATCAGTATGTTGGATCAAATAAATAGTCTTCTTTGGGAAATTCTCCGCGAGCACATTACTGCTTCCGAAGCCGATTGGCTGCAGGAGAAATGTAAGACAACGCCTCTGGAATTGATGACGGCTTTTGTGGCTGCGCCTCGTTTTTTAGCCAAGCGTGTTATAAAACCCCATGTGGCACAAACCCTTGAGTTGAACGAGATCTTACCCGGGTTTTCAGTGGAAGATTGGGGCGTGGTCAGGTTGAGTCGGGTCTGGTTGTTAAGTTGTTTGGACACGACTGACAAAGACGCTTATTGCCGCCATATTGATACACTCTTTGATACCGCAGAAATGAATGAAATGGTGGCTCTTTATTCATCATTGCCTGTTTTAGAATATCCTGAAAAATGGCTTTTCAGAGCCTCAGATGCCGTACGTTCCAATATGGGCGTGGTATTTGATGCCATCGCTTTACGAAATCCTTATCCTGCAAAGCATTTTACACAACTTGCATGGAATCAATTGGTGTTAAAAGCCATCTTCACTGACAAACCCATTCATTTGATTGTGGGATTGGAAGAAAGAGTAAATGAAAATCTGGCTTTTACGCTTTCTGATTTTGCCCACGAACGCTGGGCAGCAGGCCGTACAGTTCCTCCCCAAGTGTGGCGATTGGTGAGTAAATTTTTAAATGAAGACCTTCTATCGGATATAAAACAACTTTTTGTGTCTGAATTTATACCCGACCAACAGGCCGCAGCACTTACGTGTCATCATTCTGATTTTGAACCGGCAAAGCAATTACTTTCCCTTTATCCTAAGTTGGAGAAAACGGTTCACAACGGCAAATTGAGTTGGACCCACCTTGAAATCTATTGACCCCTATTAAGAAAAATTATGTGCTTAGCTGATAAAGAATTAACACAAAACCCCTCTCATTTTGAGGAAAGTGATGAAGTCGTCGCTCACCGAGACCTGGCATGGGAAGATTATCGTGACCTCATCAAAGGAATGCGCTTCTTTGACCCGCATATCCACATGGTTTCCCGTACTACGGATGACTACGAAGCCATGCGCGATGCCGGCATTGTAGCCCTCATTGAACCTGCTTTTTGGGTAGGCCAACCCCGTACCGGACTTTCTACTTTCAAAGATTATTACAGCAGTTTGGTGGGTTGGGAACGATTTCGGTCGTCGCAATTTGGAATCAAGCATTATTGCACCATTGGTCTTAACTCGCGCGAAGCCAACAACGAACCGCTGGCCGAGCAGGTAATGGAGATTTTGCCGTTGTATTTGTACAAAGAAGGGGTAGTAGGAGTAGGCGAAATAGGTTTTGACGACCAAACTCCTGCCGAAGAAAAATACTACCGTCTGCAATTGGAGTTAGCAAAAAAAGCAAAATTACCCGTGCAAATCCATACGCCGCACCGCGACAAAAAGCGAGGAACGGAGCGAAGTATGGCCATTGCGCTCGAACACGGCCTTGACCCGTCGTGGGTAATTGTAGACCACAATAATGAAGAAACCGTCAAGAGTGTGTTGGATCAGGGTTTTTGGGCAGCCTTTACAATCTACCCTTTTACCAAAATGAGCAATGAGCGGATGGTAAAATTGGTAGAGAAATACGGTCCTGACCAAATTATGATCAATTCAGCCGCCGATTGGGGCATTTCCGATCCATTGGCCATTCCCAAAACGGCTGCTCTGATGAAAATGCGCGGAATTGCGGACGAAACCATTCGTCTGGTAACGTATCAAAATGCCATTGATGCTTTTGCCAAAAGCGGTCAAATTGACGTGAGTGATTTTGAAAATGGCCTGACCGTTGACCAAAATCAGAAATTTCACGGAAACACGATTTTGCGCGGAGGTCAACAACCCCGCGTTGGTAAAGATTATTTATTGATTCAATAAACGTGAGCACATTAAAATCCTACTTACAGCTTACCCGACCCGCCAATATTGTCACGGCAATCGCTGATATATTTGCAGGAATGGCTATTGTCCGCTATCCATTTGAGGCAAACCCTGCGTATTGGTTAGTTCTCTCTACAGTAGGTTTGTACGGAGGAGGCGTCGTTTTAAATGATGTATTTGACGCAAAGCTGGATGCAGTTGAACGACCTGAACGGCCCATTCCAAGCGGTAAAGTACCGCTTCAATCGGCCGCTTTTATGGGAATTTCTCTGTTGGTTTTAGGGATTATTTCGGCAGGGCTTTTCAGCCTATTGAGTGTAGAAATCGCCATCGCAGTGGCACTTTTGGCCGTTTTATACAACCGTTTTGCCAAACACAGTGCACTATTTGGCCCGCTGACGATGGGTTTGTGCCGGGGTGGTAATCTGCTATTAGGTATGAGTGCCATTAATACCTCTTTGCCCGAGTGGGGTTGGTTGGCGTTGGTACCGATTGCCTACATTGGAGCCATTACGTTGATTAGCCAGGATGAAGTACACGGAGGAAAACGTCGCTCGCTTTATATCGCGGCTTCGCTTTATACCAGCGTTCACGCCATACAGTTTCTGGTGGCCGTCAATCAGAAAAATGGGTCTATGGCGCTGTTGCTCATTGCCTTACACGCGTTATTGGTGGGACTTCCGCTTTGGAAAGCACTGCAAAATCCCATTGCCCCCAACATCGGTAAAGCCGTAAAAGCAGGGGTACTTTCCCTGATTGTCATGGATGCTGCCTGGTGCATAGCGTTTGGAAACTGGCCCGTCGCGCTTGGTGTTCTTTTATTACTTCCATTATCCATACTATTAGCCCGCGCTTTTGCGGTGACATAGAGAATTTAATTTTATGCAAGCCCTACATCAATCATTTCAGGTACCCTATACCTACTCCATTTTTTTCACTAAAGGACTGTTTAATCGAAAAAACACAACTTTAGGTGATTTTTTTCGGTCGTTTGGCGAGGCCGGTTTTCAACGAAAAGCCCTTGTTGTCATTGACGGCGGCTTTTTGGCTCACTATCCGCAGCTTCAACCCTCCATTGTATCTTATTTTGCGACGTTGGAAAATGCGGTAAAACTTGTACCGACCCTTCTTGTAGTGCCGGGTGGCGAAGAAGCCAAAAACGACCCTGCTTTATTTGACAAAATTGTAGAAGCCATTGACGAATACGGCATTGACCGTCATTCGTTCGTAATTGGCATCGGCGGCGGTGCCGTATTGGATTTAGTCGGCTATGCCGCTGCTGTATCGCACCGCGGTGTAAAACACATTCGTATTCCTACGACGGTTTTGTCTCAAAACGATTCTGGAGTTGGGGTAAAAAATGGGATTAATTACCAAGGAAAGAAAAACTTTTTAGGAACGTTTTCCCCTCCCGTAGCGGTATTTAATGACCTTACTTTTCTGCAAAGTTTGGACGATCGCGATTGGCGCTCAGGCATTGCTGAAGCCATAAAAGTGGCTTTGATTAAAGACAGCGCCTTTTTTGAATGGATTGAAACCAATGTGGAAGCCCTTGCGAGACGCAACGAAGAGGTAATGGCGTATCTGATTCATCGTTGTGCCGAAATGCACGTGGAGCACATTCGCAGCGGCGACCCGTTTGAGTTTGGTTCTTCACGGCCTTTGGATTTTGGGCACTGGGCAGCGCACAAATTAGAATATCTTACTGATTTTCAAATTCGTCACGGCGAGGCAGTGGCCATTGGAATTGCCTTAGACAGTGTGTATTCTGCCAAAGTGGGCAAGTTGAGTGACGATGAATTGCAACGCATTTTGACGGTGATTCAAAAACTCGGTTTTGACTTATATCATCCCAAACTCGCCGAAAATGACAAAATCAATCTCCGAAATGGTTTGCAAGAATTTCGGGAACATTTGGGCGGCCGCCTGACCATTATGCTGCTTGATAAAATCGGCAAAGGCGTAGAAGTCCACGAAATGGATGCCGACCTCATTGCCGAAGCGGTGGATTATTTGGAAGGACATTATTCGAGCTTGTTGATGAGCTAATCTATCCCTATAGAACTCAGATTGTTACCATTTATTTCTTGCTAAAAATTGCTTTGTCACCCTGAAAGAGCCTATTAGGTGCTTTTGGGGTGACAAAGTAGCTTTTAGTCAAGGGGTACTTTTATCAATCATAAATCAGTATTTCAAACAAGCCACTCCCTATTTTTCCTCCAATGCAAACCCCACACGGACACCTCACTTATTGCAGCAATATTCACCCCGGCGAGCGTTGGGACGAGCATTTTAAAACCTTACAGGAAAATCTTCCATTCATCAAAAGTCAACTCTCTCCCAATACGCCTTTTGCGTTAGGGTTACGCTTGGCCAATGATGCATCCATTGAACTCACAAAACCCGAGCGTTTGGAAGAATTCAAAGCGTGGTTGATGGCCAATGATATGTATGTGTTTACCATGAACGGCTTTCCGTACGGAGGCTTTCACGCCACACGAGTCAAAGACGATGTACATTCACCCGATTGGACCACAACCGACCGCACCGAATATACCAAACGCTTGTTTCGAATTTTAGCTCAACTTCTGCCGGAGGGTATGGAAGGCGGCGTTTCCACTTCGCCTTTGTCGTATCGGTATTGGTGGAAAAACGACGCGGAAACACAGCAAGCCACTAAAATTGCGACGGAAAATATTCTCCAGGTAGCAGAAACGCTGATTGAACTTCGGCGCACTACGGGTAAGGTAATGCATCTCGATATTGAACCCGAACCCGACGGAATTCTGGAAAACGGACAGGAATTCATTGATTGGTACGCAGATTATTTTTTACCGAAAGGCATCGCTTACTTACAGGATGCTCACCATTTTTCTCCCGAAGAGGCCAAAGAAGCTTTACTGACGCACATTCAGTTGTGCTATGATGTGTGCCATTTCGCAGTGAGTTACGAAGAACCTCAAACCATTGTGAATCAATTGAATGAACTGGGGATTCGCGTCGGAAAAATCCAAATCAGTTCGGCCATCAAAATTGATTTAAGGGAAAACAGAGAGGCGAAATTAAAAGCCATTCAATCCTTTGACGAGCCAGTGTATTTGCACCAAGTGGTTGCCAAAAATGCCGATGGCAGTTTTCAGAAATACCACGATTTGCCCGAAGCCTTAGCGACTGACACTGACGAGCAGACCGAATGGCGCATTCACTTCCACGTACCCTTGTTTATCGAATCGTACGGACTGCTTGATTCCACCCAAAATGACATTGTAAAAACTCTTAATGTGCAGAAAGCCACGCCTTTTACCAAACATCTGGAAGTGGAAACATATACCTGGGGAGTATTACCGCCCGATATGCAAAAACCCATCGGTGAGTCTATTGTGCGGGAATTGGAATGGGTGAGTGAGCAGTTAAAATAATACAAGTTAAAGGTCGAGTTGAGAGTGCAGAGTGTCGAATAACGGAATTACATTCGACACTCTGAATTCTGCACTCGACACTTCTTTCTGAAACAATGAAAAAGACCGTTATTATTGATATTGTGGGCCTGAGTGCCAATTTGATTGGAGAACATACTCCTTTTTTAAGTAAATATGTAAAATCACGCCATATTACACCTATTAAACCTGTTTTGCCGGCTGTAACTACCACTCCGCAAAGTTGTTATGTTACAGGAAAATGGCCTTCCGAGCACGGTATCGTCGGCAATGGATGGTACGACCGCGATGATGCCGAAGTGAAGTTTTGGAAACAGTCCAACCATCTTGTAAAAGCAGAAAAAATTTGGGACGCAGCCAAGCGGCAAGGCCCGTCGTTTACGTGTTCAAAGATGTTTTGGTGGTACAATATGTATTCTACTGCCGATTATTCCGTCACGCCGCGCCCTCAATACCATGCAGATGGCGTAAAAGCGCCGGATTGTTATGCGTATCCAGCCAGTCTGCGTGATGAACTTCAAAAGGACTTAGGACAATTTCCGTTGTTTAGTTTTTGGGGACCCAATGCCAATATCAAATCTACCAAGTGGATTGCCGATGCGTCCATGTGGGTGGACAATAAACACAATCCAACGCTGACGCTCATTTACTTGCCTCACTTAGATTATTGTTTGCAGAAATTCGGCCCCGATTTCTCTAAAATCAGCAAAGAAGTAAGCGAATTGGATAAAGTGGTGGAAGAATTGGTGCAGTTTTACGAAACCAAAAACGCCAAAATCATTCTCCTTTCCGAATACGGAATTAATTCTGTCAATCGGCCTGTTCACATCAATCGGATTCTGCGCGAAGAAGGTTTAATAGCCGTTCGTACCGAACGTTGGTATGAACTTCTGGACGCGGGCGCTTCTAAAGCCTTTGCTACTGCCGACCATCAGATTGCCCACATTTATATCAATGACCCGTCGGTGAAAGATCGGGTAAAAAAACGCTTGGAACAAACGCCCGGTATTGAAATGGTGTTGGACGAAGAAGGAAAAAAGGCACATCACCTCGATCACGAACGCTCAGGCGATTTGGTTGCGGTAGCGGCACCTGATAGCTGGTTTACCTATTACTACTGGTTCGACGACTCCAAAGCGCCTGATTATGCTCATTTGGTAGATATTCACCGCAAACCTGGCTATGACCCCGTTGAGATGTTTATGGACCCCAAAAATCCGCTTATTAAGCTGCGAGCGGGCTACAAATTAGGCCGTAAACTGCTCGGTTTTAGATATTTAATGGATGTCATTCCGCTGGATGCGACGTTGGTCAAAGGCTCCCACGGAGGTATCAGTGCGCCCAAAGAATTTTATCCCATCTGCGTAACCGATCAACCTTTAAAACAAAAAGAGTTGCAGGCAATAGAAGTTTATGATGTGATTTGGAAACATTTATTTCCTCACAATAACGTCTAACGGTTAACAATTAATGTTCAGTTAGGTATCTTTGTTAAATTTTTCAGTTTTGTGACCATGAATCTTTTTAACGTTTATCCGATTTACGACATCGAACCCGTCCAAGCGCAAGGCTCTTGGTTATGGGACAGCAAAGGCGAGAAATACCTCGACCTTTACGGCGGACACGCCGTGATTTCTGTGGGTCATTGCCACCCGCATTACGTCGAAAAAATGACGGAACAGTTGCGACGAATCAATTTCTACTCCAACTCTGTCAGGATATCGTTACAAGATGAACTCGCGCAAAAGCTCGGAGAATTGTCAGATTGTCCTGATTATACCCTCTTTTTGTGTAATTCTGGCGCCGAAGCCAATGAGAATGCCCTCAAACTGGCATCGTTCTACAATGGCGGGAAGAAAGTAGTAGCTTTCACAAAAGCATTTCACGGACGTACGGCGGGAGCCGTAGCAGTTACCGACAATCCGTCTATAGTAGCCCCCGTCAATGACAATCAGCACGTTACATTTTTGCCATTCAATGACGTGGAAGCCGTTCGTCAACACGACATGACAGATGTGTGTGCCGTCATTGTAGAAGGCATTCAGGGAGTAGGTGGAATTCAAGTCGCCTCGGAAGAATTCCTGCGGGCGATTCGTGAAAAATGTGACGAAACCAATGCCATTTTTATTTTAGACAGCGTACAATGCGGTTATGGACGTTCGGGTAAATTTTTCTCTAATCAACATTATCCCAATCTTCACGCTGATCTTTATACTACAGCCAAAGGCATGGGCAATGGGTTTCCAATTGCTGGCGTATTAATTTCCCCCAAATTTCAGGCAAAGTACGGAATGCTCGGCACTACTTTTGGAGGAAATCACCTTGCGTGCGCGGCCGGAATAGCAGTATTGGAAATTATGGAGCAGGAAAATCTCATGGCAAATGCCGCAGAAGTGGGAGATTACCTGATGAAAGGTATTGCTGAAATTGGAGGATATAAAGAATTGCGTGGGCGTGGACTGATGATTGGCATTGAATATGATTTCCCGGTAGAAGAACTACGCAATAAATTACTCTTTGATTATCATCAGTTTACGGGAGTTGCCGGCAAAAATACCATTCGTTTGCTGCCTTCACTTGCACTTAAAAAGGAAGAAGCTGATCTATTTTTGGAAGTTTTAAATAAAGAAACTCGGGTTTTGGCCTAAAATCTGTTTCTGAGTTCCTAAATAAAAAGTGCGCAGGTTCATCTTGCGCACTTTCTTTGTTTAAGATATTATTTTTTCGGCGATGAGGTTTTTCACTTCCTCCGTTTCCATGTTTTCGCGGTATAGGATTTCAACATTTTTGCGAACAAACTCCACCCCCAAACTCAGCGTATGCCCGTGCAACAGCAAAACCGGAAAGTTGGCAATGGGATAAAAAGGCAATCCTGACGCTTTATAAATTGTAATTGTTTTGCAGAAAATACAGCACAGGTGTTCGGGAAACGAATCTAAGGTCAAAGCGTATTCTGCACCCGTAGCCAAAAAAGCCAATTCCTGAATTGACAAACGCTTGGAGCCATCCAAAACTCGTCCTACAAACCGAGAATCTGTAACTTCCTGAATGTTTTTAATAATTCGAGCCGATAAGTCTGTTTGACCGCACAGCACGAAGGAGTAATTTGAATTATTCAATACATTTCCAACAATCGTTGCCCAAAATTCCGAACTCATTTGACGATGCTCTTCGCCAGTTTCGGGAAAAAGTAAGACATAAGGGCTCGACAATTTTGAAGGCAGTTTTTGCTCAATCTGCTGCTGCGAAATACTTGGATTAATCGTAAAGTAGGGAACTACCTCTTCCAATTTGACTTCAATTCCCATCTCTTTCAATAAAACTGAATAAGTATCGAAATGATGAAAAGTAGCCTGTTTGGAAATATCCAACTCTACATCCAATAAGCCGCCTAACCCCCGGCGATTGAAACCGATTGCCTTTTTTACATGAATAAAAGGAAGAATAAAATGCGAAACAGCGTAAGAGGTACGGACATCCAGATAATAATCGTATTCGTCTTTTTTTAAATCAGACAAGACCTCTCGAAACGTACGATAATTCTGTTTGAGTTTTTGCCACGTATTGATTTTACTTCGATTGCTCAAAAAGTGATCAATGTAGAACACATGACGAATATAAGGATTGGAGTCATTTACTGCCTTACACCACGTAGGCGAAATGATGTCAATAACCGCATTTGGGTACTTTTTATAAATAATGGGGAACAGATAAGATACTGTCAAAGCATCACCCATGTGTCCTAATGAGGCTATCAAAACCTTAGGGGTATCACTGATAAGATTTCGTCGCCTTTTTTTATAAAACCACTTCGCATAGATATCTATAAGCGAATCAATTACCTTTAAAGGGATAGTTTCGCGGGGCGTACCGCTGTATTTTCTCTTCATTTCTTACAATTTGTGTCCAAATTTTTCAAAATGAGATTTCCAAAACGCTAACTCATGAATATCCCAAGCGTGGCAGCCAAAAGGCAGTTGATTTTTGTTCAGAACAAATGCTTTGGAGGGAAAATCCTCTACTGCAAACCGAAGAGCTTCTTGCCAATGGGGTAAACGTACTTGTTTAAAGTATCGATTCATCTCGATACAAAAGAAAATATCTTCATTATAAAATGAACCTTTGCCTGCCAAATAGTGCTCAATTTTCGGGCGGTTGTTACGCACAATAGCAAGCATTTTTTGAACTTTCCGCAACGAAAACCCTCCGTTGCCTACTGTCATCTTCAAAATTACATCCAACGGTTGATTTTGACTCCTTTTATCTCTTAAATCAAACCAAATTGCTATTTGTTTTTTTAGACGAAAGATAAGTCGATCGGTTACAGACGAAAAATCCCGTTCAATACGCCATGGTGCTCCAATGTAATCATACCCTTTTGCACACCACTCTTTTAGTTCATCCTTAAAAACAAAGGCATCTAACTGATAAATAAGGATATACTCATAATTTAAAAATCGCTCATAAAACTCAGTGGAAAGCATTAGTCGATTATACGTCTGTACACTTTTAAAATAATTATCGTCAAATGTTTCAACTTCTATATGCGGATATTTCTCTAAAATAAAGTCTATGTTCAGCGAAATAGGCTTGACGAGCTTAATTGGATAGTTGTTTAGTATGTTTAAACATTGTGTAAAAGAGACTTGCTCGTGTAGCGTAAAATTTGATTTATAAACAGGAATGACAACTGCGACTGGGTTCATACCACCTTTTTGGGTTGGTGTCAAAATTTAGGGGGACAAAAGTAAGCCAAAGGTAAAACAAAAACACAATCTAAAATAAAATTTTACCGATACCCCTTTTACCTCTTCTATAAATGCACTATTAATCGCTCGGTAGTGATGCATATATTCTTTCTTAGAAAAAAGACCCGTTTAGAGTGTTTAAGGCATCTACTGAACTTTTAGCAAAAAATTGTATATTTTTTATACAGTCGCTGTTGTTGAAGCAAATTTATCGCTAATTTTGCGGCAAATTTATGAATCACTATAAACTTAATATCATAATATGGTAGCTGTAAGACCGGATGAGGTTTCGGCGATACTTCGGGAGCAATTGGCCGGTGCAAAAACCGAAGCCCAACTCGAAGAAGTAGGTACGGTGCTGCAAGTAGGTGACGGGGTAGCTCGTATCTATGGCCTTACCAAAGTACAGGCAGGGGAGCTGATTGTGTTCGAGAATGGACTCAAAGCTCTTGCCCTTAACCTCGAAGAAGATAACGTCGGAGCTGTATTGTTCGGCGAATCCAACGAAATCAAAGAAGGCGATACCGTAAAACGTACCGGTGAAATTGCCTCGGTAAAAGTAGGCGAAGGCATCGTTGGTCGCGTAGTTAATACTTTAGCTGAACCAATTGACGGCTTGGGGCCGATTCAGGGCGAAACCTTTGAAATGCCCCTCGAACGCAAAGCCCCCGGGGTAATTTACCGTCAACCCGTAACGGAGCCCCTTCAAACGGGTATCAAAGCGATTGACGCCATGATTCCTATCGGACGCGGTCAACGCGAGTTGGTTATCGGTGACCGTCAAACGGGTAAAACGGCCGTTTGTATTGATACCATCATCAATCAAAAAGAATTTTACGATAAAGGTGAGCCTGTATTCTGTATCTACGTAGCCTGCGGCCAGAAAGCCTCTACTGTAAAACAGGTAGAAGCCACTCTTCGTAGATACGGTGCTATGGACTACACAGTTATTGTTGCGGCGGCGGCTTCCGATCCATCACCAATGCAGTTCTTTGCTCCTTTTACAGGTGCAGCCATTGGAGAATATTTCCGTGATACTGGTCGCCCGGCATTGGTGGTTTATGATGACTTATCAAAACAAGCCGTAGCCTACCGCGAAGTATCCCTTCTGCTTCGTCGTCCACCCGGCCGTGAAGCCTATCCCGGAGACGTATTTTATCTTCACAGTCGCTTACTGGAGCGTGCTGCCAAGATAAATGCCTCGGATGAAATCGCTAAAAGTATGAACGATTTACCTCCTTCGTTGAAAGACAAAGTGAAAGGTGGAGGTTCATTGACAGCCCTTCCAATCATTGAAACTCAGGCAGGTGACGTTTCAGCGTATATCCCAACCAACGTAATCTCAATCACTGACGGTCAGATATTCCTGGAATCAAACCTGTTCAACTCAGGGATTCGTCCTGCCATCAACGTAGGTATTTCGGTATCGCGCGTAGGAGGTAATGCACAGATTAAATCAATGAAGAAAGTAGCGGGTACGCTTAAATTGGATCAAGCTCAATTCCGTGAATTGGAGGCTTTTTCTAAGTTTGGCTCTGACCTTGATGCTTCTACTAAATTGACGATTGACCGTGGTCGCCGCAATCAGGAAATCTTGAAACAGGCTCAGTTCTCTCCCGTTAGTGTAGGGGATCAGGTAGCTATTATCTACGCTTCCATCAATGGAGTTTTGGATAAAGTGAATATCAGTAAAGTAAAGGCGTATGAAACTGAGTTTATTGCCTTACTCAAAGCACTTCATCCAGAAGTAATCCCAAGTTTAGCAGCGGGTAAATTGGATGATGCCGTTACTGATATTATCAAAAAAATAGGCCGTGAATTGGCCCTTAAATACGCTTAATTGGCCGCGTTGGCGGTCGGACTGAATGTCGCGCATCAAAGAAATCGTAAAGGCTACGCCCCTCTTGGGGGACGTAGCCCGATTTATCGGAAAGTACCGTACACGGGTTCCCGCTGGGCATTTTTATAGCCCTATCGTCTCTGCGGACGAGGTGCGTAAACGTGAGGCACAAATCTACCCAACGCCCCCTCGGACGTTGCCAGGCCTTGACCTTCGCGAGGAGGCCCAATTAGCATTGATGCAGACATTTGCCAAGTCTTATTTTGGGAGCGTTCCTTTTACGGATGTGCCTCAAGACGGCTTTCGGTATTATTTTGTCAACAAATATTTTATTCACGCCGATGCTACCACGCTCCACTGCATGATGCGACATTTTCGCCCCAAGCAGATTATTGAAGCAGGTTCAGGGTTTTCCTCGGCTGTGATGTTGGATACCAACGAGCGGTTTTTGAATCAAAGCGTGAAGTTTACGTTCATTGAGCCTTATCCTGACCGTTTGTATTCTTTGCTGACACCCGCAGACCGTCAGCAGACAACCATTTTTGAAAAAACGCTGCAGGATATTCCGGTTGACTATTTTGAAAAATTGGAAGAAAATGACATTCTGTTTATTGACTCTACCCACGTGTCAAAAACCGGTAGTGATGTCAATTATTTCCTATTTGAAATTTTCCCTCGTCTTAAACCGGGAGTCATTATTCACGTTCACGACGTATTTTATCCGTTTGAATATCCCAAAGCATGGGTAATTGACGGTAACGGACGTTTTGGCTGGAATGAAGCTTATATTCTGCGGGCGTTTTTAATGTATCAGGATAAGTTTGAGATTTTGTTTCACAACGATTTCCTTCAAACTTTTCACGCAGATTGGCTCGCTCAAAATATGCCAACCTACGCCACTCGCGGTCGCGGGTCAAGTATTTGGCTGAGAAAAGTAAAATAGTTTACAGTTGCCGGTCAACAGTTTACAGTATAGGCAAACTTTTGCCTGAGTCAAAAAAGTAAGTGAGTTAAGTTAGAATAGCTTTATCCCACACGGATAACTATTAACAAATAACAGATAACGGTAATACAAAATGGCTTCACTTAAAGAAGTTCGGAATAGAATCACGTCGGTCAACTCGACGCAACAAATCACGAAGGCCATGAAAATGGTGGCTGCCGCTAAACTTCGTCGTGCTCAGGACGCTATCATACAAATGCGCCCTTATGCCAAAAAGTTGGGTGAAATGCTGGCTACGGTATCAGCAGGAGCTGAAACCGCCGCCGATAGCCCTTTCAAACAAGTGCGTTTGGTAGAAAAGGTATTGATTGTGACTGTTACCTCTGACCGTGGACTTTGTGGAGCATTCAATACCAACGTTATCAAAGCTGCCGCTGCTCTTATTCAGGAAAAATACGCTGCACAAGCCGCCAAAGGCAACGTAGAAATTTTGGCCTTGGGTAAAAAAGGCGGAGAAGCTTTTCTACGTCGGGGTGTAACAGTTAATACCGCCTTTATGGACGTGTATGCCCGGTTGAGCTTCGGTGTTGTAAAAGAAGCTGCTGAAAGCATCATGGCTGACTTTCAGGCAGGGAAATACGATGTGGTTGAGTTGGTATTTAACGAGTTCAAAAACGTAGCCACTCAGATTATCCGCGCTGATCAGCTTTTGCCCATCGCAGCCAATCCCGAAGCATTAATGAAAATGCCAACTACGGCAACTAACTATATATTTGAGCCTGCGGAAGAGCAAATTGTACAGGATTTGATTCCTAAAACACTCAAAATTCAGCTCTACCGCGCTGTACTCGAATCCAATGCCTCTGAACATGGTGCCCGGATGACAGCAATGGATAAAGCTACAGAAAATGCACAGGACCTCTTGAAAGCATTGCGTTTGGAATACAACCGCTCTCGTCAGGCTGCCATCACCAAAGAAATCCTTGAAATTGTCGGTGGTGCTGAGGCGTTGTCGCAGGGATAATAAATACACTAATTTTTCTATAAAAAAGGGTCTGTTCTTGATAGAGCAGGCCCTTTTTGCTTTTTTACTACCAGTATTTTATCAACTTTAAAGGGCTGGTATTTCTTATCAATGAAGAGATAGGCTAATTATTTTAGATAATGTTAGGCTTATTTTAAAAAATATGAGTAATGTAGTAAGGTTATTTTCTTAGTAAACAAAAGTGCAGTTTGACTCATTGATCATCATGGATAAAAACACGCCTAACACCCCTTCCAGAAGAAAATTTATCAAAGGTTCGCTTACTGCCTTAGCGGCCTTTTCAATTGTCCCCCGCCACGTATTGGGAAAAGGCTTTTTAGCTCCCAGCGACCAGCTCACCAAAGCCATTGTGGGCGTGGGTGGCATGGGACGCGGCCATATTCCGTATGCCGGAACTAAAGTGGTAGCTATATGTGACGTGGACAAACGTCACATCAAAATGGCGTTAGACGACCTCGGTACCAATGCCTCCGGCGTGAAAACCTTTTCAGATTATCGTGAATTGATTCAACTGCCTGAAGTTGACATTGTTCACGTAGCTACGCCTCCGCATTGGCACGGTATCATTGCCGCTGATGCGGCACGGGCAGGCAAAGATGTCTGGTGTGAAAAACCCATGACCCGTACCATTGGCGAAGGGAAACGACTCATGGAAGCAGTTCAGCAACACGGTCGTATTTTTCGCTTAAATACGTGGTTTCGGTTTGAGTCCAACTTTTATGGTATGAATACGACCGTAAAACCCATCAAAAAATTAGTTGAAAGTGGGTTGCTCGGTTGGCCGCTCAAAGTGACTGTGAGTCGTGCGACAGGCTTTGACTGGAAATTCTACTGGGTTGGTAAAACGGATCTTAGACCTGAATCCATCCCTGCCGAATTGGATTATGACATGTGGCTTGGGCCCGCTCAATATAAACCTTACAGCGAACATCGAGTACACGGAACATTCCGAGGATATTGGGATTACGACGGTGGAGGTTTGGGTGATATGGGACAACACTATTTAGACCCGATTCAATATTTCTTAGGCAAGGATGATACAAGTCCTATCAGCGTAGAAATCGACGCCCCTCAACAACATACCGATGCAGTAGGTACTTGGCGCCGCATTGAATACACCTACGCCGATGGCTGTAAAATCATTTTAGATGGTCAAGGCAAAGACGAAAATGTACCTTACATCGAAGGGCCTAAGGGCAAGTTATATCCAAATTTTCGCTCCGATATTCCTGATTTAGAGAAAAAATTGGCAGCTTTTCCTGATTCAGAACCTCAAGTCACTGACTTTGTCGAAGCCGTCAAAAAACGTCAGAAATTCGCATTGAACGAAGAGAACGGACACCGTTCCTGCACGATTGTTAATATGGGTTTAGCGGCATTGCGCTTGGGTCGTTCGTTGAAATATGATCCTGTCAAGCAATTATTTGTGGACGATGAAGGTGCTAATCGCCTTATTGATCAACCCATGCGCGGACCGTGGACGATTTGATAATTTGTGATTTAGCGAGTTGTGAATTAGTGAATTAATCATTAGTATTATATGAAAAAAATACAATTTATATATCTTGCCCTTTTAATGAGTGGTTCGATGGCTATCGCTCAAGTTGACAGTCGCATTACTGCACTTTTGAGGCAGTTTCCTGCTCAGAATGCCAAACAACTGCAAAAAAACATGGATGACATGGCTGCTTTGGGTAAATTGGGCATTGCTCAGTTGGCTTCTCAACTATCCTCTTCCGACAAAGCCGAACATGCTAAAGTTCAATACGCCATCGGAGGTTTTTCCTATTTTGTATCACAAAGCGGCAAAGATGATTGGCGCAAAATGGCCGCCGAAGCTTATGCTGAAGCCTTGGGTAAAGTAGCCGACAAAGACAACAAAGCCTTTCTGATTTTTCAACTTCAGCAGGTAGGGAAAGACGAAGTCGTTGGTACATTATCTCCTTTTTTAGCTGATGAAAAACTAAGCGGGCCTGCCGCGCGCGCTTTGGCCAAAATAGGTACTCCTGCTGCCGGAAAAGCTTTATTACAAGCTCTCGCCAATTCATCCCGTGAGTCTCAAATTTCCATCGTAGAAGCGTTGGGAGACAGCAAATATGCCGAGGCAGCATCCCTGATTGAAAAGTTAGCAACCAATACAGATGTTAAACTGCGAAAAGTATCCCTGTATGCTTTAGCAAAGATAGGGGAACGCTCTTCCATAAACGTTATGCTGAATAACGCTGCCAAAGCAGCGTATGGGTATGACGAAGCCAATGCAACTTCTTCTTATCTCACGTATTTGAATCGTTTAATGGAAACCAGCAATAAAGCGATTGCTGAAAAAGCAGCAAATGACTTGTTGAAAAATACACCCGATG
Source organism: Runella sp. (assembly GCF_027484545.1). Lineage (GTDB taxonomy): Bacteria > Bacteroidota > Bacteroidia > Cytophagales > Spirosomataceae > Runella. Next base: position 17,241 of record NZ_JAIXST010000001.1, read on the forward strand.
CTAAACAAACTCCAACTCGCTCAACTGCTCTGAAGTTATTAGCTGACAGTCAGGGCGTTGGCAGTACCCCTACCTTAATAAAAGCATTGGGAAGTACTGATATAAGTTACCGAATAGCCGCATTGAAATCTGCTCAAAAATACATCACACCCGCCACGACGAACCTTTGGCTTAAGGCTTTGCCCAATTTGAAACCCGACGCGCAGGCCGAGATTATCGGGATGTTGGGGCAAGCAGAGGCAAAGTCAGCTTTACCCACTATCCTCAAAAACTTAACCAATAAGGAAAGTTCAGTAAAACTCGCGGCCATCAAAGCAGCGGGCAAAATTGGACAGGAAAGTGCATTGGGAAGTTTATTGGGCGTATTGAAAAAAGGGAATACGGACGACTTGAAAGCAGTCAAAAATGCACTGCTAACGATGAAAGGGGATAAAGTAGTTGACCAAATAGCTGCTGCCATTCCAACTATGCCTGCCAATGCGCAACCTACGCTGATAGAAGTTCTTGCCGCCCGTGCTGCTGACAGTAAAATAGACGTGATCTTAGGGCAGTTGAAAAACAACGATGCCACCGTAAAAACGGCTGCTTTCACGGCCTTAAAAAGCGTCTCTGTTTCCAAAGATCTTAATACCTTGTTTGGATTACTCAATACCGTGACCGAACCTCAGGAAATACAGGCCGTTCAGGAAGCGATTACGGCCGCCGTAAAAGGAACGGGCGATGCCGCTAAACAAACGGATGTTTTATTGAGCCAAATCAATTCCGTCTCTGCGGATAAAAAGCCTAATTACCTGCGCGTATTGGCCAATATAGGCACGAAGAAAGCACTCAATGCCGTGGCTACTGCCTACACCGGCGGGGATGCTGCCACTCAAAAAGCCGTTGTTAATTCACTTGCCAATTGGTCGGACGTGAGCGCTACCGCTGAATTATATAAAATTGGAAAAAGCACTTTCGATGCCGCTTATCTAGACCAAGCCGTGAGTGGGTACGTGCGGGCAGTGAACGTTTCCAAACAAACGCCTACGCAAAAAGTATTAATGCTTCGCAAAGCAATGGAAATGGCCAAAACAAACGCCCAAAAAGAAAGTATCCTGAAAGAATTGGTTAGAAACCGAACGTTCAACGCGCTCATTTTTGCGGGCAATTATTTGGATGACACCCAATTACAACAAACAGCCGCTCAGATTATACTCAATGCTGCCTCGGCCAATAAAGATTTTCAAGGCGAAGCAGTTCGTTCACTGGTGACCAAAGCAATGAACGTTATTTCAAATGACTCCCAAAAAGAAGCCGCTCGCAAATATTTGGCCGAAATGCCAAAGGGAGAAGGATTTGTTTCCCTGTTCAATGGAAAAGATTTAACGGGTTGGAAGGGATTGGTTGCCAATCCTGTCGCGCGTGCTAAAATGCACCCCGATACTTTGGCCGCCAAACAGGCAAAAGCGGACGAAGTAATGCGAAAAGGGTGGGTGGTCAAAGACGGTGACTTGGTGTTCACGGGTCACGGCGACAACCTTTGCACCGTCAAAAAGTATGGCGATTTTGAAATGTACGTAGACTGGAAAATCGAGCCCAAAGGTGATGCTGGTATTTACCTGCGCGGTTCGCCGCAAGTGCAGGTTTGGGATACGTCGCGTGTGGAGGTAGGCGCCCAAGTTGGATCGGGGGGGCTTTACAACAACCAAAAGAACCCAAGCAAACCGCTTAAATTGGCCGATAACGCCATTGATGACTGGAATACTTTTCGGATTATCATGAAAGCGGACCGCGTAACGGTGTACCTCAATGGGGAATTGGTGGTGGATAACGTAGTATTGGAAAACTACTGGGACCGCAAACAACCGATTTTTGCAATGGAACAATTGGAACTGCAAGCCCACGGAACATTGGTGGCCTATCGTGATATTTACATCAAAGAACTTCCTCGCCCTGAACCTTTTATGCTGAGTGAGCAGGAGAAAAAAGCGAACTTCAAAGTCCTTTTTGATGGAACCAATATGTTTGAATGGCAGGGAAATACGACCGATTACGTCATCGAAAACGGCGAAATGGTGGTTTATCCCAATCGCGGCGGAAAAGGCAACCTGTATACCAAAGATGAGTACAGCGATTTTGAATTCCGTTTTGAATTTTTATTGACACCGGGTGCTAATAATGGCTTGGGAATCCGTACCCCACTTCAGGGCGACGCTGCGTATGTGGGTACGGAATTGCAAATTTTGGACAACGAAGCGGATATATATAAATCGTTGCAACCTTACCAATACCACGGTTCGGCCTATGGTATCATTCC
>NZ_JAIXST010000234.1 GCF_027484545.1 Runella sp.
ACCTTATGAATGACATTGCCACTATCAAAACTTAACAACGATGCTACATCTATACCAAACAAATCGGCTATTTTTTTGAGCGTAGAGTAGGTAATATCCACCTCACCCCGCTCTATTTTGCCATAGTTTGTTTGTGACATACCCAACTGAGTTGCCATAAACTCTTGAGTTAAGTCTTGAATTTCGCGTAGTTTACGGATTTTTATTCCTACCGATTGCATAGATAAAATATTTTAGCACACTGCTAAAGTACAAACAAGTTGCTGGATTTTGTACAATTTGAGGCACGTATTTTTGTAAAAGTACAAAATGTGACTAATTTAGTGTACTATACGTCAAACAAAGTAGTCGTGAAAGTGCTAAAATACCCCCTTGTTTTTTTTGTAGCCTTAGCCTTGGATTTTATGTTTGTATTAACCAATCGTAACCCACATCGGCCGAGTGAAACAAGCGTTGGGAGTGTAATGTTTAACCTTAAAATTCAAATCAGAATGAGAACTTTGGAATTGGAAAATTATGGCGTGATGGAGATGAATAGCCAAGATTTATTAATCATTGATGGAGAATACTCTTGGACTGAATTTTGTAATGATGCTGGTTATACCGTAGGATATATGGTAGGTGCAGCGACTAATGCTGCAAACATAGCAGGAAATGCTCTCAAAGGATTTGTAGAAGGTATGTTAGTAGAAAAAACGTTTCATAAAAAGTAACCAATCGCATTTTTTCAAGGTTCATTACAATCAAAGTGTCAACATCTATTTTTATAACAATGGAAACTAATAATTTTAATGTAGAAGAGCTTTCTGTTTCAGAAATGGAAGCTATTGAAGGGGGATATGGATGGCATTCACATCATGACGCAGTAGCAAATCAAGTTGGGACAGCCTTTTGGGCAGGTGTAAGTTCATTTATAGAAGGGTTTGCAGAAGGTTATAATAAGGCTATTAAAAATGGGGGTAGCCTATAATTCTCGTGTTTAAGATAGAAGCATTTCAGCTTCTATCTTAAACCTTAAATTAAAACGGACATGCTATTAGACATTTTACTTTTTATAAGAAACCCCTACTTATTTTCATTAGTAAATAATAAAGGAGAAAAGCCCTCCGAAAAAACACTTATCAAGTCCTTTTTGCTCTGTATATTATTTTTGTTACTTAGTGTGTTTGTAATTTCAATTACCGATATGCTAATCAAAGCGATTTTTTCATTTTCTATAAAAAGAAATCTGGAAATAAATAGAAGTAATTCTTATGAATATTGGGGGATGTATAGAGGCATTATATCAGTAATAGGTGCACCTATTATCGAAGAAATTGTATTTATACTACCATTAACTTCTAAAAAAAAATGGTTTCTATTTTCTGTATGTTTTGGCTTGTTTTTTTTCTTAAATGATAGCATATATTCAATTGATTCATATACGTTGATAGGTATAGTAGTACCAATACTTTCATTTATACTATTGCAAGTAGTATTACAAAATAAAGAATCTATTATACCTGAAAGAAATTTTTTTAACTTTTGGTGCTATTTTTTAATTATTTCATTTTCTTGGGTACACATATCCAACTTTTCTCCAATCAATTGGCAATTAATCTATTTTTATCCTATATACGTATTACCTCAACTATTTTACGGAATAATACTAAGCTATTTAATGGTAAAATATAAGAACATAATATGGCCTATTTTACTACATATTATGATTAATCTTACAGGGTTTTTGTTGAGTTATTTTTAGATTTTCCCACTGCTATGTGTAATACGGCAACCCCCGTTGCTTTGCGTTTGCAACACGAACCCCAGAACCCCGCTGGTTTGCGTTTGCAACGCGAACCCCAGAGCCAAGCGTTTATAACGCTCCTAAATACCAACAGCTATGCCCCAACAACTCCTCCCCGAAACCTTTCTTAACAACACCACTCATTTGTACCTGCCCGAGGTAAAAGCGCGGTCTATGCTGCTGTATGGCATGGTGCTGTATGGCATGGTGCTGTTGGCAGTGGTGGGGGCGGCGGTGGCCGCTTTTTTTGTCAAAATAGATGTGTCGTTTGCCGCAGCAGGGGCAGTACGGTCGGTGGCCGAAAAAACCGAGATTCGGTCCTTGGTGAGTGGGGCGGGTGCTACAACACAGAGCCAGTGCCTCGCGTTATTGGGAAAAACAGTTTTAACCAACATTTACCCCCCCCATTTAACTAACTGATTATCAGCATCTTTATTGTTTTCTTTGAAAAATTAAGTAACACACACGCCCAGGATAGCGGCTATCTGTCGAAGCTGCGAAACTCTAATATCGGTTTGACCACGCTCTATTTTGCAATAGGCAGATTGTCCAATACCCAGCGAATCGGCTAAGTGTTCTTGGGTATAGTCGCGAAGCAAACGTAAAGCACGGATACGGCGGCCTATCTGTTGCATATTGGTCAATAGATTTGGTTGTTTAAACAAAACATTTCAAGTGCTGTTTTGTTTGCAAAATATCAAATTTATCAAAGATTCCCTTGTGATATTCCCGTAAAGAATAAAATATTTCTAAGAGGAATAAAGTATTCCGACAAAGAATAAGGATAAGTGGTTTTAGTGCCGACCTTTGCATCAACCAAACGCTACCCACATCGGCCGAGTGAAACAAGCGTTGGGAGTGTAATGTTTAACCTTAAAATTCGAATCAAAAATGAGAACTTTGGAATTAGGATCGTATGGGGTAAGTGAGATTAGTAATAATGAGATGCTTGAAGTTGACGGTGGACGCAAACTGCCTACTTGGGACCAGGTAAAAAAAGCATGGAGCTATAATAGATAAAGCCATTACTTGGGCAGGCATATATGATGCTTTTAACGATGCTATAGAAGGATTTAATGAAGGAGCAGGTCCATCTGGACAATGTTGTAAATGATAAGGACGATTCAATTTAAACAAGTAAATCTAATATGAAAAAGTTTGAACTAATGGAGGAACTTCCTGAGCTAAGTAATGAAGAATTATTATTAGTTGAGGGCGGAGGTATCATTAAAGACATCTTCAAAAAAGTTGGCGATGCTTATGATCAAATTAGAGATTGTATTAATGGGTGCGGTTGCAAGGGGTGTAGTGACCCAGGCTTGAGAAATACAGTCAGATATCTAATGTAATATTTATGGCATTGCGATTCCTTGCAATGCCATAAATTCAAGCTAAAATACCTCAAATAGTTTCAACCGTTTAATAAATCTACACAACAACATTTGTTTATTTAATAATGTTCTACAAATATTCTAAGTGGTTAATAGGTTTAAATTTCATTAAAACAGTAGTATATTTTGAGATTATAAATGAGATTATTAGCGCTATATTTCCGATTTTAGCTTGGCTTACAAATGCTGGAAAAGTATTTGAGGCATCTAATTTTGAATCTCTCACAAAAGACATTATTGTCTCTATCATTATTGCTCCAATCATAGAAACCCTTATTGCTCAATATCTTCCCTATATAGTATTGCGTTTTTTTACTAAAAATCTCTACATTATCTATACAATATCATCTATTATTTTTGCATTAGGTCATACTTATAACACTTGGTATATGGTTGCTACATTTTTTATTGGAATTATCTTTATAGGTTTGTTTGCAGTTTTGTCAAAAAAGAGTATGGCTATGGCCTTTTGGGGAGTCGTTATAGTGCATGCCATTAGTAATACCATTGCAGTAATATATGGCCATATATAAGAGTATGTTTTTTGAGATTAACCCCAGAACCAAGCGTTTATAACGCTCCTAAATACCAACACCCATGCCCCAACAACTCCTCCCAGAAACCTTCTTAAACAACACCACTCATTTGTACCTGCCCGAGGTAAAAGCGCGGTCTATGCTGCTATATGGGTTGGTGCTGTTGGCAGTGGTGGGAGCGGCGGTGGCCGCTTTTTTTGTCAAAATAGATGTGTCGTTTGCCGCAGCAGGGGCGGTACGGTCGGTGGCCGAAAAAACCGAGATTCGCTCATTGGTGAGTGGGCGCGTAGTGCATAGCCGTGCTAAAGAAAACCAAGCCGTAAGGGTAGGCGATACCCTGCTTACGATTGCCCCCGATGTGTTGGAAGAAAAGCTGCGTTTGAGCCGTTTTCAACAAACCGAACGCGAACAGTTGGTGGCAGATTTAACTTTTTTGACCAACCCCAACCAAGATATTTCGGAGGTATTGGGCAATCGGTCTTTTCGCACCTCGCTTTATGCACAGCAGTACAATCAACTGCAAGCCCAGCTCCAAGAAAACGAAATACGACGCAAAAAAGTAGAAAAAGAACTCAATGCCTACAAATATCTGCACAAAGAAAAAGTATTGGCTACGCGCGATTTGGATGCCAAACAAGCCGAGTATGACCAACTAAACGAAGAATTTCGGCTACTGATAAAGCGGCAAATAAGCCAATGGGAAGCCGACCTCAATTCGCACCGCCTTTCGCTTACCCAACTTCGGGCTGAGGAAGCCCAACTACGCAAAGAGCGCGAACTCTACACCGTCAAAGCTTCCGTAGCAGGGACCGTTCAGCAGTGGGCAGGCAAGTATGAGGGGAGTTTTGTCCAAGCAGGAGAAGCCTTAGGGGTACTGTCGCCCGATTCGAGTTTGTTGGTAGAATGCTATATAAAGCCCTCGGATATGGGGCTTTTGAAACTCAAGCAACAGGCTCTTTTTCAGATGGATGCCCTCAACTATCGTGAGTGGGGGTTGGCAAAGGGTGTGGTGGTAGATATTGCCAAAGATATTACGGTTATGAACGAGCAGCCCGTTTTTAAAGTAAAGTGCCGCTTAGAAACACCCTCGTTGCGGCTCAAAAATGGCTACGAAGCCCGTCTTCAAAAGGGCATGAGCCTCCAAGCGCGGTTTGTGGTGATAAAGCGCACGTTGGCGCAGTTGGTGTTTGATAAAGTGGAAGATTGGCTAAATCCGCAGAACCCCACCCCGCGCGGAGTACCGTCCCATTGGGGGAGTTAGAGGAAGATAAAAAAATGATAAACTTATTCAAAAATTCCCCCTTTGGGGCGGTACGCCGCGCGGGTAAGGGGGCTGGACGTATAGCCATTAAACAACATGATATTACCGACTGTGGAGCTGCTTGTTTGGCCTCCGTAGCGGCACATTACCGATTACGGATGCCCATTGCTCGGATACGTCAATACGCCAATACCGACAAAAGAGGCACGAATGTGTTGGGAATGATTGAAGCGGCGACGAAATTGGGATTTCAGGCCAAAGGCGTAAAAGGTACACCCGAAAGCCTAAAAAAAATACCTCTGCCAGCCATCGCTCATGTCAGCCCCCTAACCCCCAATGGGGGAATAATAGGGCTACATTATATTGTGATTTATGAGGTTACTCCCAAATATATTTTGGTGATGGACCCCGCTGATGGGAAGTTTTCAAAAAAAACGTACGAAGAGTTTTTGAAAATTTGGACGGGTGTATTGGTGTTGTTACTTCCCAATGAAGATTTTCAAGAGGGGAATGAGAAAGTATCGGTTACGGCGCGTTTTTGGCAACTCATACGGCCACATCGGTCAGTGATGCTGGAAGCGCTTTTTGGGGCAATTATTTACACTATTTTAGGGCTGGCTACTTCTATTTATGTGCAAAAAATTGTGGACAACGTATTGGTAGAAGGGAATCGTAACTTGCTCAATTTGATGAGCGTAGGTATGCTCATTATCATTGTATTACAACTATTTATAGGTTCTACCAAGACACTTTTTGCGCTTAAAACAGGTCAACAAATTGATGCTCAATTGATTTTGGGCTACTATAAACATCTACTGAAACTTCCGCAGACGTTTTTTGACACCATGCGTGTGGGAGAAATTATTTCGAGGGTCAATGATGCGGTCAAAATTCGGGTTTTTATCAACGACGTGGCTCTCAATTTGGTCGTAGATGTTTTTATTGTACTGTTTTCTTTTGGTCTGATGTTTACGTACGATTGGAAACTGGCGTTGATTATGTTGGGGATTATCCCTTTTTATGCCGTTACCTATTTTATTGCCAACCGTTTCAACCGTAAAAATCAGCGTACACTCATGGAAAAAAGTGCCGATTTGGAGGCACAGTTGGTAGAATCTCTTAACAGCGTAGCCACCATCAAACGGTTTGGGATTGAAGAATTTGCTAATCTGAAAACCGAAAACCGCTTTGTGGGGTTGTTGCGTACGATTTTTTATACGGGTACACGCGGCCTATACATTGGCAATGCGTCTTGGCTCATTACGAGTATTTTTACCATTATTTTGCTGTGGGTAGGTTCGGGTTTTGTGCTTGATAACCAACTTACCCCAGGCGAGTTGCTCTCTTTTTATTCGCTCATCGGGTATTTTACGGGGCCAGCAGCAGGGCTTATTGGCATGAATAAAACCCTGCAAGACGCGCTCATTGCAGCCGACCGTTTGTTTGAAATTATGGATTTGGAGCGTGAGACGACCGAAAACAAAGTGACTTTGACGGTAGATATGCTTCGAAGCACTCAATCGAATGACATTCGATTTAAGGAGGTGTCGTTTCGTTATGGCTCGCGGGTGACTGTTTTTCAAAAACTCAACCTTCTGATTCCGATAGGAGAAATTACAGCAGTGGTAGGTGAAAGTGGGAGCGGAAAATCAACGCTGTTGTCATTGCTCCAAAATCTTTATCCCTTACAAGAAGGCAATATTTACATTGGCGATTACGACATCAAATACCTTGACAATGCGAGTTTGCGCCAATGGGTAAGCGTGGTACCGCAGCAAATAGACCTATTTGCAGGAACAGTGATTGAAAATATTGCGATGGGGGAGTTTGAACCCGACATGAAAAAGCTCGTTTTTTACTGTAATTTATTCAGGTTAAACGCACCTAAATGGTGTTGTTTTTAATAATATTGAGCAAGTACTGGTCATTCCAACCTGCTTTTTTACGCCTTTCTTTGATACTATGCTTGTCATTTTGCTGTTGTAAT
>NZ_JAIXST010000167.1 GCF_027484545.1 Runella sp.
GGTGGACGCTAAAAGGTGTTCAACAAGTAGTCAATCTAAGAATTGCGTTAAAAAATGATGAGTGGGGCAAATTAGTCAGTCAAATAAAAATGGCAGCATGACAAACTTGTCCTACACCCAAGTTAGGCATTTGCCCCCGTTGTCTATTTTTTTGTTATAGCATTACATTGCGCGCACTGCCGATTTTATAATAAGTAGTTGTATAATTTATGAAATAAATATAATTTTTTTTCTTTTTAAGGTTATTTATAATTATTTTTGGTCGTCCCAATCCAATAAACAAAATTTTAAAATCAATACAGTCTAAATGAATAAAAGCGGTAGTGATACCATCACTATTTTTTTTATACTTATAAATGTGTCATACTTACACATTTTACTTTTTTTGATTTCTATCCCTGTATTCATAATAACCTGTCATTAATGAAATCGTTTTTTACCTTTTGCTTACTGATTGTCTCATTCCTGGGTTTCTCTCAGGACACTAAAAACCTGAAACTTTGGTACAACAAGCCTTCCGGCAAAACCTGGGAAAATGCCCTGCCCATCGGCAATGGGCGACTGGGGGCCATGGTGTATGGGAATGTGGAAAAAGAAACGATTCAGTTGAATGAACATACTGTTTGGTCGGGAAGTCCTAACCGTAACGATAACCCAGAAGCATTGGCCGCCTTACCCGAAATTCGCCAATTGATCTTTGACGGGAAGCAAAAAGACGCTGAACGGTTGGCCAACAAAGCGATAATTACTAAAAAATCGCACGGACAAATGTTTCAACCTGTTGGGAATCTACACCTCACCTTTGAAGACCACGAAAATTACACCGATTATTATCGGGAATTGGATATTGAACGAGCCGTTGCAAAAACCACTTATACTGTCAACGGCGTAAAATATACAAGGGAGATTTTAGCCTCTTTTCTGGACCGGGTAATCGTGATGCATCTGACAGCCGGCAAGCCGGGAAGCCTTTCGTTTATTGCTTCTTACGCTACGCTTCATAAAAAAAGAGCAATAACCGCGATGGCCCCTAACGAACTCACCCTTTCCGGAACAACTTCGGACCACGAAGGCGTAAAGGGAATGGTCAATTTCAAAGGCATTTCCCGGATCAAAACCGAAGGCGGAACGGTTGCTGCCAACGACACTTCCATTACGGTAAAAGAGGCCACAACCGCCACCATTTATATTTCCATTGCCACCAATTTTAATAACTACAAAGACATCAGCGGTGACGAGAACGCCCGGGTAACTGCGTATCTGAACAAAGCCTATCCGAAATCCTTTGCTACTATTTTACCCTCCCATATAATGGCTTACCGAAAGTACTTCAACCGTGTTCAATTTGATCTGGGAACAACAGAAGCGGTGAAACTCCCTACCGACGAGCGCCTTAAAAACTTCCGTGCGGCCAATGACCCGCATTTAGTTACGCTTTACTATCAGTACGGGCGGTATTTACTGATTTCCTCCTCACAACCCGGCCGCGACGGCGTACCGAGTCAACCGGCCAATTTGCAGGGGATTTGGAATAACAAAATGAACCCACCTTGGGATAGCAAATACACCATCAACATCAACGCGCAAATGAACTACTGGCCCGCTGAGAAAACCAATCTGGCCGAACTTCACGAGCCGTTCTTGAAAATGGTGAAAGAACTCTCAGAGACTGGGCAGGAAACAGCGCGGGTTATGTACGGGGCAAAAGGTTGGATGGCCCACCATAATACCGATATTTGGCGGACAACAGGCGCTATCGACGGAGCCTTTTGGGGCATGTGGACAGGCGGTGGCGGCTGGACCGCCCAACACCTTTGGGAACATTATCTGTACAGCGGTGATAAAGCCTATTTGTCTGAAATTTATCCAGTTCTGAAAGGAGCCGCTGCATTTTATGCTGATTTTTTGGTAGAACATCCCAAGTATCATTGGCTGGTCATCAACCCGGGTAGCTCGCCCGAAAACGCTCCGAAAGCCCACGCGGGTTCGTCGCTGGATGCCGGTACAACGATGGATAATCAAATCGTTTTCGACGCATTCAGTACGGCCATAAAGGCCGCCGGAATCCTGAAAAAAGATGCTGCTTTTGTGGACACGCTTAGGAAATTACGCGGTCGTTTGGCTCCAATGCACGTGGGGCAACACGGCCAATTGCAGGAATGGCTGGATGACGTAGACGACCCCAACGATCATCACCGTCACGTTTCGCATTTGTATGGGCTGTTTCCTGCCGTACAAATTTCCGCCTATCGCACACCCGAACTCTTCAATGCTTCCCGTACCACGCTGATTCATCGCGGGGATGTCTCCACGGGCTGGAGCATGGGGTGGAAAGTCAACTGGTGGGCCCGTTTGCAGGATGGAAATCATGCCTATACCCTGATTCAAAACCAACTTACGCCACTGGGTGTCACCAAAGACGGAGGAGGAACTTACAATAATTTGTTTGATGCGCACCCTCCTTTTCAGATCGACGGGAACTTCGTCTGTACGTCGGGCATCACCGAAATGCTTATGCAGAGTGCCGACGGGGCGGTGCATTTATTGCCGGCCTTGCCGGATGTATGGAAAACAGGCCGCATCGGCGGATTGCGAGCCATCGGTGGTTTTGAGGTAGTGAATATGGAGTGGAAAAACGGTAAGCTGACCAAGGTAGAAGTTAAATCAACCCTTGGCGGTAACCTTCGCCTTCGCGCTGCGAATGGCCTGAAATTGAGTAACGGAGGCACATTAAAAAAAGCATCGGGTCAAAATCCTAATCCGTTTTATGCCGTGGAAGAAACACCGAAGGCCATTATTTCTCCCAAAGCAAACCTGACTCCGCTCACGTTGAAAGAAACGCTCCTGTACGATATGCCTACCCAAGCTGGGAAAGTATATTCGCTGGTAGCTCAATAATATAAACCGTAAAAATTGATTTAAACCGCCACATAAAATGTTTAAAAATAGTCTCTTTTTGTTAATGACGGCTTTATGTTTTGCAATAAGCCACCTTAGTTCAGCTCAAACGGTTACGCTGCCAAACCCTATCCTGACGGGTTTTTACCCCGACCCGAGCATTGTCAAAGTAGGGCCTGATTATTATTCCGTACATTCTACTTTTTCCTATTTCCCTGGTTTGCCAATCATGCACAGCCGTGACCTGAAAAACTGGAAGCAAATCGGTAATGTGATCAACCGCCCGTCACAAATGGAATTTATGGGCGAGCGGATGACACGCGGGCTGTTCGCCCCTGCCATCAGTTATTACAAAGGCACGTACTACGTTACCTGCACGGATATTGACCATGATGGAAATTTTGTTGTAACGTCCAAGAATCCTGCGGGTCCCTATAGCAATCCGGTGAAAATTCCGCAGGTAAAAGGGATTGACCCGTCCATTTATTTTGATGAAGAAACCGATAAAGCTTACATCATTTACAACAGCGATGCTCCCGACCGTAAGCCGTTGTATTCGGGGCACCGCACCATTCGAATGTACGAGTTTGATTGTCAAAATCTGAAGGTAGTAGGTGAAGAAAAACAGTTGGTGAATGGCGGTGTAGATTTGTCTAAAAAACCCGTTTGGATAGAAGGACCGCATATTTTGAAACGTAACGGTTGGTACATCCTGTACGCCGCCGAAGGGGGAACCTCCGTCAATCACTCACAGGTGGCACTGCGCAGCAAAGATATTTGGGGCCCTTATGTCCCGTTTGAAGGCAATCCGGTGCTGACGCAAAGAGGCTTACCCGCCGACCGACCCAACCCCATTACTTCCGCAGGTCACGCTCAATTTATCGAAGGTCCCGATGGTAATTGGTATTCAATTTTTCTGGCGGTACGCCCCTACGAAGGTGATTTTTATAACACGGGTCGTGAAATGTTTATTGCTCCACTGACGTGGGTTAACGATTGGCCGATGATTGAACACGGCGAAAAAGCCATTGAATACAACTACAAAACCAACATCAAAGAAGTAAAGCAGAAAGGGGCTTTACCGCAAAACGGCAACTTCGCTTATACGATGACGTTTGATAAAGGGCTTGATCTTTCGCTGCTCTTTTTGAGAACGGTGGATAGCAGTTCATTTAAAACCTCCAAAGCAAACGGACTTACGCTTACACTCAAACCAGAAACGATTTCAGAAACCGGAAACCCTTCGTTTGTAGGTAAGCGTCAACAACATTTAACGAGCACTGCCGAAACTGAAGTGATTTTTTCTCCAGAAACGGATAATGAAAAAGCGGGTTTGGTGATTTTTCAGGACGAACGTCATTTTTACTTCGTGGCCAAATCAAAAAAAGACGGAAAAGACGTAGTTCAACTCTTCAAGAGCAAAGACAAGACAACAGAGTTGGTTACCGAAGTGCCTTTAACTTCCACTGCTGCCAAGGTACATTTCAAAATACAGTCAGAAGGTGCATTGTATAGCTTCTATTACTCGAACGATGGAAAAAACTGGAATGTATTGAAAGATCAGATAGACGGTAAGTTTCTCAGTACAAAGGCAGCCAATAGCTTTATTGGTTGCGTGTATGGCCTGTATGCTACTTCATCTGGCGAAAAATCCGAGAATTCTGCCTCATTTAAATTCCTGAAATACAGCGGCAACGATTCAATGTATAAGTGATAAATAAGTACCTAATGAAAAAAAGTATTTTCGGATTTTTACTGTTCGTTGCTTTTGTGTTAGTTGGTGAATCAGAAGCCCAAGACAACCAAGCTCACAACCCCATCATTTTTGCCGATGTGCCCGACATATCCATGATTCGTGTAGGAAATACGTACTACATGAGCAGTACCACCATGCACATGAGTCCGGGCTTGCCAATTATGAAATCAAATGATTTGGTCAATTGGCAGTTAGTAGGCTACGCCTACGACACCTTGGCCAATGTTGATGCACTCAATTTAACCAACGGCAAAAGCACGTACGGACGAGGTTCGTGGGCAAGCAGCCTGCGCTTTCATAAGGGTACCTACTACCTAACGACCTTTGCCCAAACCACGGGCAAAACCTACATCTATACCACCAAAAACATTGAAAAAGGACCTTGGAAAGTATCGACCTTTAAGCCTGCCTATCACGACCACACATTGTTTTTTGACGGAAATGACAAAGCCTATTTGATTTACGGAGCGGGAAAACTCAAATTGGTTGAACTAAACGACGACCTCACAGGCGTACGGGAAGGAACAACCGAAACGGTGGTCATTGAAAACGCAAGTTTACCCGCTGGAAACAACATCATGTTGGGCGCAGAAGGCTCCCAAATTTTCAAGCACGATGGTAAATACGTCCTTTTCAATATTTGTTGGCCTCGTGGTGGAATGCGGACGGTGATTATCCACCGCGCCGACAAAATCACCGGGCCGTGGGAAGGCAGAATAGCCTTGCAGGATTTGGGCGTAGCGCAGGGGGGCTTGATTGATACGCCCGATGGCAAATGGTTTTCTTATCTCTTTCGTGATTTTGGCGGTGTGGGGCGTATCCCGTACTTAGTTCCTGTCAAATGGGAAGACGGCTGGCCGGTGTTGGGCGAAAACGGCAAAGTCCCCGAAACGCTTGATCTACCGACCAACAAATCCCTCATTCCCGGCATCGTTGCTTCCGATGATTTCACCCGTAAAAAAGGCGATGCCGCTTTGCCGTTGGTTTGGCAATGGAATCATAATCCTGACAATAACTTGTGGTCGATTTTCGAAAGAAAAAGCTTTTTACGGTTAAAAACTGGGCGGGTTGATACCTCGTTTGTGTTGGCTCGAAACACCTTGACTCAGCGCACTATTGGCCCCGAATCAACGGGCTCGACCTTACTGGATGCATCTAATATGAAAGAAGGTGATTTTGCAGGTTTGGGATTGTTACAAAAGAATTTTGGCTTGGTGGGGGTTAAGGTTAGTAAGGGTCAGAAATCAATTGTCATGCTCAGTGCCAATACGGGTAAACCCGTTGAGATTGAGAAAATTCTGCTTACCCAAAGCACTGTCTATTTCAAAGCCGAGTGTAATTTCAGAAACCGCGCCGACATTGCGCATTTCTTTTACAGTCTTGACGGGAAGGTTTGGACAAAAATCGGTGAGCCACTGAAAATGCCGTACACCATTCCGCATTTTATGGGCTATCGTTTCGGCCTTTTCAATTATGCTACCCAAACCGTGGGCGGTTTTGCCGATTTTGATTATTTCCGAATTGAGGATACTATTTCAAAGAAATAATGACCTATTCTTAACCACAATGTTCGCTAAGTATACACAAAGGTCTCTAAGTTGTTTTGTGCCCATCGTGCCATTCTTTGAGTTCTTTGTGGTTTAAAGAGACAGTTATAAGTTTATAATCATTTCATAATGAAATACTTACTAAGTTTTCTGATTGTTTGGGTCGTTGGAAGCCTCAGCGCTCAAGCCCAAGACCCTAACTTCCATATTTATCTCTGCATCGGGCAGTCAAATATGGAAGGGCCAGCTAAAATTGAGCCGCAGGATACGCTTGTGGATAACCGACTTCAACTGCTTGCGGCTGTGGATTGCCCTGAATTGGGACGAACGAAAGGCAATTGGTACATGGCCAAACCACCTCTTTGTCGCTGCAATACCCGCCTTTCACCCGCTGATTATTTCGGACGGACGTTGGTGGCAAATCTGCCGCAAAACGTAAAAGTAGGCTTTGTTCACGTAGCCGTGGCAGGAAGTAAAATTGAGATTTTTGATAAAAAGGATTATAAAGTTTACCTCGATACATCAGCCAAAGAAAGGCCGTGGATGATTAATATGGCTAATCAATACGGCGGGAATCCGTACGAACGATTGGTCGAAATGGCGCGTTTAGCGCAAAAAGCAGGAGTTATCAAAGGCATTTTGCTGCATCAGGGCGAGTCCAATACGGGTGATAAAGGTTGGCCGATGAAGGTCAAGAAAATCTATGACGATTTGCTGACCGACCTGAACTTACCCGCCAATTCTGTTCCGTTGCTGGCAGGTGAATTGGTCAATGCCGACCAGGGCGGTAAGTGTGCGAGCATGAACGCTATCATTGCAACCTTGCCGCAGGTGCTTCCCAAAGCCATCGTAGTTTCTTCCAAAGGTCTGCCCGCAGTTCCTGACAAACTGCATTTCAGCAGTGAAGGAATTCGGGAATTTGGAAAACGGTATGCAGAGGTTTTGATTCAAAGCTTAAAATAGAAAATCAATACACTCTTAACAAATCAGATGAAAACCCTTACACTCTTTAAACGAATCGGCCTGTTGCTGCTGCTCCTTTTTCCTTTATTTTCTCAAAGCCAGCCCCCGCGAGCACCCTTTGTGATTTCACCCAAGGTAAATCCTGACAAAACCGTCACATTTTCATATTTAGCGCCTAATGCAAAAATGGTGCTGTTGGGTGGAAGCCAATTTGGCCAAACGGACGTGCCCATGACCAAAGATGCAGAAGGGGTTTGGTCGGTAACAGTGGGTCCTATCAAACCCGACATTTATCCGTATAGTTTTAAAGTGGATGGGATTACGGTGATGGACCCTGCCAATGTTGCGTTCTTTCCAAACGAACGTTTCAAGGCCAGTTTGGTCGAAATTCCCTCAGATGCACCAGCTGTTTATGCGCTTAAAAACGTACCCCATGGTTCGATTACTTACGAATACTATCCCTCAGTAGAAGGCTCAACGGGAACTGTGGTGATCTATACTCCCGCGGGTTACACCAAAGAAACGGCGAAAAAGTACCCAGTCTATTACTTAATCAGTGGTACAACCGATACTGAAGAAACATTCTGGAAGGTAGGGAAAGTAAACCTGATGCTCGACAACATGATTGCTGCGGGTACAACCAAACCCATGATTGTGGTAATGCCTTACGGAAACCCGTTAGCCAAAATTGCCGAACAAACGGGCAAAGACAAGCCGGCCGATGTCATGAGCCGCGATGGTGAAGATGCCCTTCGCCGTATGAAACTGTTTGAGACGGATCTTGTTGCCCAAGTCATTCCGTACATTGAAAAAAACTATCGTACCATCAACAACCGCGACAACCGTGCCATTGGGGGTTTCTCTCGCGGGGGTGGCCAAACGCTCCGTACGGCGTTCAACAACGTAGATAAATTTGCGTACGTGTGCAGTTATGCCTCCTACATTGCCCCTGCCGAGATGGACAAAAACTTCACGAGCATTACCGCCAACCCTATTAAAACTAACAAAGATTTCAAACTACTTTGGTCGGGCATTGGAAGGGACGATTTTCTTTATAAAGGCACCGTTGAGTTTGAAGACTACCTGAAAACCAAGAAGGTAAACTTCAAAAGTTACGTCACCGACGGTGGCCATACGTGGATGAATGTGAAGAAGTACCTCAATGAAACCTTACCCGTTTTGTTCAAATAAAACTATTTTCTCCGCCAACTAAACCCTAACAATGATGAAAACCCGAATTTTACAAACTCTTCTATCTTCGCTGCTTTCCGTCGGGCTATGCTATGCTCAACAATCGGCGATTACCGAGGATTTCAAACCTTCAACCTTTAATCAGCCCGGACAGGAATACCCCATGGTAAATTCGCAAGGGTATGCACGATTCAAAATAGTGGCTCCTGCCGCTGATAGCGTAAGAGTAAGTTTAGGACTTGGCGGAAAAGGCGGCACAAAACTCAAAAAAGCCGATGATGGAACATGGATGGGAACCACCGAAGGACCGATGGACGAAGGTTTTCACTATTACAATGTGAATATTGACGGTGGAAAATTTAACGACCCCGGTACTTTAAACTTCTACGGCTCTACCCGTTGGGAAAGCGGTATTGAAATCCCGGCCCACGACCGAGATTTTTACGCGCTTAAAAACGTACCGCACGGTAATGTTCAAGAGGTGCTTTTTCCATCGCCAAGTACCAATACCTCACGCAGAGCATTCGTATATACTCCACCAGGGTATGAAAAAAATACCAAGGAAAAGTATCCAGTACTTTACCTGCAACACGGTTGGGGCGAAGACGAAACCGCTTGGATGAACCAAGGCCACGCCAATTTGATCATGGATAATTTGATTGCCGAAGGAAAAATCAAGCCGTTTATTATTGTAAATACCTATGGCATGACCAACGAAGTGAAATGGGGTAGAATAAAAGACTTTAAAATCGAACCTTTCCAAACCGTTCTGATAGACGAACTTATTCCTTACGTTGACGCCAATTTCAGAACGATTGCCAAACCATCGCACAGAGCAATGGCGGGTCTGAGTATGGGCGGCATGGAAACCAAAACCATTACCCTCAATAAACCCGAGGTTTTTGCCTATTATGGTTTGTTAAGCGGCGGCATGTATGCTCCCGAAGACATAAAAGACAAATCGAAAGTCAAGCTGATTTTTTTGAGTGCGGGCAGTAAAGAAAAACCCGAAAGAATCCTGGAGGCGACGACCAAATTGAAAGAAGCCGGATTCAACGCCGTGTCTTACGTTTCTGACAAAACAGGTCACGAATTTCTGACGTGGAGACGGAGTTTGCTCGCAATGGCTCCTTTACTTTTTAAATAATCATTTAAAGTCCTTTTAACCTCAGAATGATGAAAAATTCAATAGTTGTGGTCCTTCTTTTGTGCAGTTTTATCGCCTTCGCCCAAAAAATGGAAAAAGAAATGCCCAAGGGCTATGAACAGGAAAAAGTGGGCATTGCCAAAGGCAAAATTGATACAGTGCAGTATGATTCCAAAACGGTGGGAAATATGCGTAAAACATTGGTTTACATGCCTCCCGGTTTCGACAAAAAGAAAAAATATCCTGTGTTTTACCTTTTGCATGGTATCGGTGGTGATGAAAAAGAATGGTTCAAAGGAGCAAGCCCTCAAAACATTTTGGACAATCTTTACGCCGAGGGCAAAATACAACCCATGATCGTAGTAATGCCCAATGGCCGTGCCATGAAAGACGACCGTGCCACAGGCAATATCATGGCATCCGACAAAGTTCAGGCCTTTGCCACTTTTGAAAAAGACCTGTTGAACGACCTCATTCCATTTATCGAAAAAAAATACCCTACGCTCACCGACAAAGAGAACCGTGCCATCGCAGGTCTTTCGATGGGTGGCGGTCAGTCGCTTAATTTTGGGTTGGGAAATTTGGATAAATTCTCGTGGGTGGGTGGATTTTCTTCGGCTCCCAATACCAAAGTGCCGCAGGAATTGGTGCCGGATATAGAAGCTGCCAAGAAGAAATTGAAATTGCTCTTTATTTCGTGCGGCGATGCGGACGGACTCATTGGATTCAGTAAACGTACCCACGATTATCTGTACCAAAATGACGTTCCGCATATTTATTATTTGGAAGCGGGCGGACATGACTTTAAAGTTTGGAAAAACGGTTTGTACCTATTTTCGCAATTCTTGTTTAAACCCGTTGATACTGCTTCGCTGGAGCAATACACGGTGTTGGGTACTCCCGCTTCTTCCAATGTGCGCAATGCCAAATACCCTCAAATTTTACCCGACAACCGAGTCATTTTCAAAGTAAAAGCCCCTGATGCTCATAAAGTTCAGGTAGATTTGGGTAAAAAATACGATATGGTCAAAGACACGAGCGGCTTCTGGAATGTCACCACCGAAGTTGTCAGCAGAGGGTTTCATTATTATTCGTTACTCATTGATGGCGTAGCCGTTGTTGACCCGGCCAGTGAAACTTTCTACGGCATGGGTCGTCAGGCAAGCGGCATTGAAATTCCGTACAGGGAAGGCGGTTTTTATGCGTTGAAAGACGTTCAGCACGGCGATATTCGCATCAAAAAGTATTTCTCCAAAGCCACCAACACCTGGCGAGAAATGTACGTCTATACGCCGCCAGGCTATGATAAATCGACGGAGAAATATCCTGTTTTGTACCTGCTGCACGGCGGTGGAGAAGACCAACGCGGCTGGGCTACGCAAGGTCGCACTGATTTGATTTTGGATAATCTGATTGCCGAACAAAAAGCTAAGCCCATGATTATTGCCATGCTCGATGGTAATTTTTATGGCAATGGCGGCGGAGTGGCAGGCTTTGGCGAACCCCAACTCAGGGCTTTTGAAAACGAACTCAAAAATGCCGCGATTCCATTCGTAGAAAGCAATTTTCGGGTAGAGACCGATGCCAAAAACCGAGCCTTAGCAGGTCTTTCGATGGGAGGTTTGCAAACCCTGTATGCAGGTATTAAAAATACTGCTATGTTCTCGTCGTTGGGTGTGTTCAGCTCGGGCTGGTGGGCAAATAACCCCAAACTCTCTGACCCTCAATATGAATTCATGAAAAACAATACGTCAACAATCAACGGCAACCTGAAAAATCTTTGGATTTCGATGGGAGGAAAAGAGGACATTGCTCATGCCAATTGTCAAATCATGATGAAAAAGTTTGACGAAATGGGCATCAAATTCCAATACAGCGAATACGCAGGCGGGCATTCGTGGCCCGTTTGGCGTCATGATTTGTTCGAGTTTTCACAAGTACTTTTTAAATAAATGTTCAACCAAAACCCCCAATTTTCACAATGAAAACGTTATTCTTTTCTTTATTCTTATCAATTGTCGGCATAGCGGCATTTGCCCAAAGCCCAATTGATGGCAACTGGAAAGGCAGCCGTGAAACCCCAAACGGCACCTTTGAAGTAAACTATACCTTTAAGGTAGAAGGTAAAAAATTAACAGGAATTTGGAAAACTCAAAGAGGAGAGTCTCCCATTGAGGAAGGTACTGTTGATGACAAAAAGATTTCGTTTAGTGTTTCTCTTGGCGACCGTAAAATCAGCTACACAGGCGAGTTAGTTTCTGAAAAAGAAATAGTTTTAAAAAATGAGCGTGGCGAAATGAAGCTTGCTAAACAGTAAGGAAAAAGTACCATTTAATTGACTTTTTTGAGCAATTAAATGGTACTTCACTCATAATTAACCTAATAATCCAATGATTTCGAAAAGAAACGCCAAGGCTGTAAGCGCGGCTCTGCTCATGATGGGAACATTCGCAGCGTTTTCGCAGGAAATTCCGTCGTTGAAAAACACTTTTAAAAACGATTTTGGCATCGGAACGGCGCTGAATAACGGCCAAATCGAAGAGCGTGACCCCAAAATGACGGAGATGATTGTACGTCAGTTTAACAGGGCCACCCCCGAAAACGTCATGAAGTCAGCTCTAATTCATCCAAAATGGGATACCTACGATTTTGTCGTTCCTGATAAACTCATTGAGTTCGGCAAAAAACACAACATCAAGATCAACGGGCATACCCTGATTTGGCACAGTCAGTTGCCGTCATTCATTCGCGGTATTCACAGCAAAGATTCCATTCAAACGTTTTTCACCAACCATATCCAAACTGTTGCTGGTCGCTACAAAGACAATATTTTTTCGTGGGATGTTGTCAATGAGGCACTTAACGAAGACGGAACATTACGGAAAACTGTATTTCTGGATTACCTCGGAGAAGGCTACCTCGCCGAAGCCTTTCGGTTAACGCAACAAGCCGCGCCCAACGTTGAATTGTACTACAATGACTACAACAACGAGCAACCGGCCAAACGAGCAGGCTGCATCAGTCTCATCAAGAAAATACAGGCTTCAGGTGCCCGCATCGACGGCGTAGGAATTCAAGGCCATTGGCATGTGGGGAAAGTTCCGTTGAAAGACATCGAAGAAAGCATCCTACAGTACGCCGCTTTAGGGCTCAAAGTGATGTTTACCGAATTGGACATTGAAGTACTTCCCCGTAATTTTCAGGGAGCCGATGTCAACCAACGGGTCGCCAGCAATCCTGATTTGAACCCCTACACTGCAGGCCTGCCCGACAACGTACAACAACAACTGGCTGCTGATTATGAAGCCCTTTTCAAGTTATTTCTCAAACACAAAGACAAAGTAACTCGGGTCACATTTTGGGGAGTAAACGACGGAAACAGTTGGTTAAACGGGTGGCCGGTCAGAGGCAGAACCAATTATCCTTTACTTTTTGACCGTGAAAACCAACCTAAACCGGCTTTTTATAAGGTGATTGCGTTGAAAAAGTAAGCCTTGACTGGATTGAAAATCAGGAAAAATGTCAAGTAGGGTTTGCCACTGTTACTCTGGGGGGACGCTCAAGGCTGAAAGTACAGAAGGTTTTGGCAGTGAATTCATTATGATAGTGCTGGTTGTATAATCTCTGTCAATTATCAATACAGTTGACAACCACTGTTTACCTTTTTTCAGAAGTAAAGAATAGCTTATCCATTTCATTAAACGGGGATTTTCATGATTTCATAAGACTGGAAATACTGCCGAAAATCTTTCTGAATTGGCCTTCAAGATGTTCGCATGGGCGACCCGGTTATAATGCTATCCGATTAAAACAATTCGCTGCTTAGTCGGCTTTATGGGTTACATTAAAAGTTAGAACCAAAAGTACCGCGGGTTTTGCGTAGCAAAGTTAGTGGGGTATAGATCAGCTGTATTCAAATCTCAGCGCCATCTTTGAAGATATCATCGAGATTGAAGGGTTGAAAATCTACCATTTCTGAAAAATCATACTCACCAAGCATATTGATATGCTCCCAGCTGTGGGTGGATGTGGCCAGTATGTTTTTTAACAATGCCTCTCTGTCCAAAGGCTTTTTACATCCCGCCAGAGTTTCCGATAAATGAAGCAGATTCCAACAATTAATCGAATTGGCAATCAATCTTTTGCATCCTTCTGCTGTAAGCTGTTCCCGATATGTAGCGCCGATCAGCTGTTGATTATTACCATGGGAAATTGCCTTAGCGAACTTATTACTGTTCTCAACTTTGCTCAAAACCCTTTCGACAGATTTTCGGACAGCAGGCTGATCCAGATACTGGAGTATATAAAGTGTTTTATAAATCCTACCAAGTTCTTTGAGCGCTTTGTTGTAAATTCCTGTGAAAATGGTTCATCGTCACATTTGGTGAAAGTCGGGGTTTCCCATCAGGATGACTCTTTTGCGGAGCAACTCAAAACTCGCTCTTCCATACATCTGACGCTTGATATTTTTGAGCCTGTTTAC
>NZ_JAIXST010000068.1 GCF_027484545.1 Runella sp.
AGCTGACATTCGGCATTCACGGGCGTTTCCTGTTTGTTTTTTTGCGGCTGTTCCGATAAGTATTCTAACTTTGGAACTTAATATAGCCTTAAGATTCAAAACTTCATGCAAGGGAAACAGCTCCGAAAATTAGAAACCGAATTGTGGCGTGCCGCCGACCAACTTCGTGCCAACAGCAAACTGACCGCCTCCGAATATTCCATGCCCGTGTTGGGGCTCATCTTCTTACGCCATGCGTACAATCGGTTTCAAAAAATAAAAGTTGAAGTAGAAAAAGACCTTCCTACGCATCCGCAACGGGGCAAACGTCCTTTGAACAAAAAGGACTTTGAAGAAAAAAACGCCATGTTTTTGCCCGAAACGGCCCAATTTGACTATTTGGTCAACCTGCCCGAAAGTGTCGACATTGGCGAAGCCATTGACAATGCCATGAAGCTGATTGAGGACGAATACGATAACCTCAAAGGCGTACTGCCCCGCAATTTTTCCATTTTCAGCAAAGACCTCCTTCGCGAACTGCTGCGTATCTTCAACAAGGAAGTGTTGCAAAAGGCCGAAGGCGATCTGTTCGGCAAGATATATGAGTTTTTTCTCAATAAGTTTTCCGAAGTGAGTGAAAAAGAAATTGAACAAGTAGAATTGTATGTGCCTGAATGTATTTTAAGATTATACGTTGAGGTTATTGAACCTAATCACGGCATTGTATTTGATCCAATCTGTGGTTCAGCAAGAACTCTTGTTGAAACTGGAAAATATTTAATAAATGAAGGCTTGCAGTCTGCCGAAAAAGTAACATTTTATGGACAGGAAAAAACCGACACCAACACCAAACTGGCCAAAATGAACCTGGCGGTGCACGGCTTGGAAGGAAATATTCAGGAAGGCAATACTTTTTACGAAGACAAACACGACCTCGTTCACGAATGCGATTTTGTAATGGCTAATCCTCCCTTTAACGTGGACGGCGTGGACAAAGCCAAAGACGCGGTGAAAAAAGACCCGCGTTTGGTGTTGGGCGGACAAGTAAACCTGCCCAAAAACGACAACGCCAACTATTTGTGGATTCAGTATTTCTACAACTACCTGAAACCAACAGGCAGAGCCGGCTTTGTGATGGCTTCGTCTGCCTCTGATGCCGGACACAGCGAAAAGGACATACGGGAAAAGTTGGTAAAAACGGGGGCCGTAGATGTGATGATGGCGATTGGTAACAACTTTTTCTATACCCGTTCGCTGCCCTGTACGCTGTGGTTTTATGACAGAGCCAAAGCTGTAAGGGCATCCCTTGTGGGTGCCCACAATACAGGCGACAAAGTGCTGATGTTGGATGCCCGAAAAATATACCGCAAGGTAACCAGTAAGGTAAACGACTTTAGCCCAGAGCAATTGCAAAACCTCATTTGCATTGTAAACCTGTATAGAGGTAATGCCCAGAAGTTTGAA
This sequence comes from Runella sp., assembly GCF_027484545.1. Taxonomy (GTDB): domain Bacteria; phylum Bacteroidota; class Bacteroidia; order Cytophagales; family Spirosomataceae; genus Runella. The sequence continues at coordinate 1,444 of NZ_JAIXST010000068.1, forward strand.
AGCACCGTAAAAAGCTATTTGCAAACGTCTGCCGACTTAGCCAAAGAAACAGCCGAAGCTACTACTGCACTACAACAGCAATTGCAGAAGGTTTTTAAAACCGTAAGCGACTTTGCGACCAAATACGCCAAGGAAAACAAAGAAGCCAAAGCCTTTGTAGATGCCCTGATCATTGAAGAAACCGCAAGCATTTACGAGCAACAAAATGCTCTTGTACGGGCTGCCCTTGTGGCTGCCCCAGATTTAGAAAGCATTGCCCACTTGTGCAAAGCCCTACGCAAACCACAAGACAAACTCATTAAGCAATTATTGGATGCCATTAGCACAGCCTCCAAAGAATACCAACTGAGCAAAAACAAAGACTGGAAAGAGTTGAACCTGAAAGAACAACTCGACCAACTGAAAGCCCTGCAACAGCAACTCAGTGGCAACCCCAACGAAGAAGAACCCGGCCTGCTGCACGAGACCGACTACTATTGGAAACAGGCACATTGGCTCACGAGCCGCTTTCCGGCGGGCGTATATGCCGATGTAGAAGGACTGTGCAAAGTAGTAACCCAAGCAGACATTGCCACCAAAGACTACTCCCTCAGCCCCGGGCGCTACGTGGGCGTGGATACCCGCACCGACGACGACGAGGCGGACTATGAAGAACGCCTCCGCGAAATACACCTTGAGCTCGACGGCCTCAACGAAGAAGCCATCGCGCTGGCAAAAACAATTTCTGAAAACTTTAAAGGGTTTGATATATGAAGTGGGAGAATTATCAATTAAAAGATATTGCAAACTATTGGTCAGGGAAAGTTGAAGCAAGTGTTTTAGACGCTACGAATTATATTTCAACTGAAAATTTAATTCCCGATAGAGGAGGTGTTGTCAATTCAAACTATGTTCCGACTTCTGGCAATTCAAATAGTTACTCTGAAAATGATGTATTAATCTCAAACATTCGTCCTTATTTCAAAAAGATTTGGTTTGCTGATAAACAAGGCGGTTGCTCAAATGATGTTCTTGTATTCAGGGCAAAAGAAAATATTGAACCGTTGTTTCTTTATTACCAACTTTCAAAGGACGCATTCTTTGATGATATGGTGGCTGGTTCAAATGGAACAAAGATGCCACGAGGAAATAAGACTTCCATAATGGAATTTAAATTACAAATCCCCCCCCTCCCCACCCAACGCAAAATAGCTTCCATCTTATCGGCATACGATGATTTGATAGAGAATAATCTGAAACGGATTAAGTTGTTGGAGGAGAAGGCGTTTTTGAGGTATAAGATATTAATGAGTAGTGAAAAACTGATAGAAGGAACAGTTGGAGATTTAGCAGATGTAAAATCAGGATTTGCTTTTAAAGGTGCTGATTGGACAGATGAAGGTTTTCCAGTTATCAAAATAAAAAATATTGGAAACAACGATATTGATTTAACTGATTGTAGTCTCATCCCTGAAAACATTGCAGAAGCAGCGGCAAAATTCAAATTGAATGCAGGCGATTTATTGATTGCAATGACTGGTGCAACTGTTGGTAAAATTGGAATGATGCCCAAAACGGAAACTTCTTTTTACTTAAATCAACGAGTAGGTATTTTCAAACCTAAAGTTGAAAATGTGGAACTATTCCTATTTTGTTTTTATAATGAGCCATCAGCAAAGGACGCTGTTGAAAGTTTAGCTTCAGGTGCAGCACAGCCCAATATTAGCGGAGGGCAACTTGAAAGTATCAAATTATTTTATCCAAAATTTGAAACAGTCACAGAATTTGGCAATTCAATAAAAAGTCAGTTTGAATTAATTTGGAATTTGAAACAACAAAACGCCAAACTCCGCGAAGCGCGGGATATTTTATTGCCGAGGCTGATGAGTGGGGAGGTGGAGGTATAAGGGCGAAAAAGAAAACAAAAATGAACCAATACAATCCTAATATCCACCACCGCAGGTCTATTCGATTAGAAGGATACGATTATGCACAGGCAGGTTTGTATTTCATCACAATATGTTGTCAGGACAGAGCCCATTTATTTGGCGAAATCGTAGGGGCGAACCCTTGTGGTCGCCCAGATACAGGTGCAAACCCGGATACAGGTGCAAACCCGGATACAGGTGCAAACCCGAATGTAGGGGCGAACCCTTGTGGTCGCCCGAATGCTGAAATGAAATTAAACGATGCGGGTAAAATGATTGAAAACGAATGGTTGGCATTAAAAAAACGATTCCCACATATTGAATTACACGAATACGTGGTGATGCCTAACCATTTTCACGGTATTTTGGAAATCGTTGGGGCGATGCAAATGGGCAACCACAAGGGTTGCCCCAACGGTTACCCAGACGGTTGCCCCAACGGTTGCCCCGACGGGGGGAAAACCGTTGGGGATATGATGGATGCGTTTAAATCAATCACAACCGTGGAATATATACGGGGGGTAAAAAAAATGAATTGGCAATCATTCAACGGCAAATTGTGGCAACGCAATTATTGGGAACATATCATGCGAAACCAAAAATCCTATCATACCATTTCGGAATACATCAAAAACAATCCGGCAAAATGGAATGATGATAAATTAAATACATGATGGCTTGGGAATACTCCAAAGATAACCTGATCGAACAAACCGCTTAATAATTAGTGAGTTAGCTGCTATGTAAACCTAAGTATGATTGTTTATTGCTACCAAAAACCTTAGTTTTACCTTGATTTATATAAAAGTGAAATATAATTAGTGAAATTCTGTTATAAGTGAATATATTTGAGCTGGAAATATTCGACAATGAAGGAAGGCGTTGTGTATTCTATACTGTCAGATGGCAAGATACAACTCTAAGCGAAACTGATAAATTCTTTTTTAAGTATAAAAATGATGCAACCCTTAAAAGACCACTACAGGAATTGGCAAAATTTTTGGAGGTAGTGATAGGCGAAGAAAATGGAGCATTAGAAGCTTATTTTAGATTTGAAAATCAAGCTCAGGCGCTACCTCCCTCAGGTACTTTCAAGGTAGATGAAGTAACTGTAAATTATGGTAATTTCCCCTTACGCTTATATTGCCTGAGGATATCTGAAAGCTTAGTGATACTTTTTAATGGAGGAGAAAAAACAGGCAGAACAGCACAGGAAGGAAAAACAAGCTTGGTTTTTCAGGAAGCCAATCGGTTTGCGAAAAAAATTTTAGATGCTATATATCAGGGAGATATAATTATTACCAATAACAATAGAGAATTCAGAAGCTTTGATGGAAGTTCAGAGATAATTCTTTAAAAGAAAATTCAACCATGAGAAGTAAAATATTCCAACAAGTATTGGACGAATCACCCAAGGAGGTGGAAATATTTGTCAGGCTTTATGCTGATATAGTTTTGAGAGTAAATCAGCTCTTGAAGGAAAAGGGGCTCACGCAGAAAGCCCTTGCTGAAAAATTAGAGAAAAGTCCTTCGGAAATTCATAAATGGCTCAGTGGGGATCATAATTTTACATTGCGGTCCCTTGCCAAATTGGAAGCAGAGTTGGGAGAGACTTTGCTGTCAGTACCTAAGCCTCATAAACATACTGATTTTGTATCACCTCAAGGTAAGACTACATTTAAAGTATATGTAGACAGGAATAGGCAGGAAGCAAAGCCTGAATGGAAATATGAAGTAATATTAGCCCAAAATTGTGAATTAGCCAATGTTGGATAAAAAGCCTTTTGACCCGGAAAAACTTTCTATGATTGAATTCAAACTCATTAAGGGACAAATAGATACGCCCGAAGAATTTGATATTGAAAAAATAGAAGGCCATCAAGTGGAAAACAGCCTCAAATTAGGTTTTAATTTAGAGGACAAACTAATTAAAGCCGACTTTACTGCTGATGTTAAAACAGATAGTAAAGGGGAAAATGAAGAAGAGGCGAGAGGCATTTTTCACTTAGTGTTTATTTATAGGGTGGAAAATTTGGAGATGTTGGCAACACCTGACAATAATACATTAAATGTTGAGCCCGCATTGCTAAATGCATTGTCAGGAATCACCTATTCTACAGCTCGTGGTATAATGCTTACTCGTTTGCAAGGAACTGCATTCAAGGATTTTATTTTGCCTATTATTAATCCAAACAAGCTGCTTTAATCATTAAATAGCATGGCTTGGGAATACTCCGAAGATAATCTGATCGAACAAACCGCTATTGAACTGTTTTTCCATCGTTTGGGGTGGGATACTCTATTGGCGTACAACAAAGAGAGCTTTGGAGAAGGCAGTACGTTGGGGCGCCTGAACAAAAAAGAGGTGGTTATCAAGCGAATATTTTTGGAGAAACTCAGGCAGTTAAATCCTCAATTGCCCGAGAAAGCCTATTTGGAAGCCTACGAAAAACTGATCGAAGAAAGCAGTACCAAGTCGTTGGCCGAAATCAATTACGAAAAACACCAACTGCTTCGCGATGGTATTCCCGTCAAACTTCCCCCCTCGCCTGAAAGGAGAGGGGATGGGGGTGAGGTTAAAACACTCAAGGTTTTCGACTTTGAGAACCCCGAAAACAACAACTTTTTGGCAGTACAACAGCTCTGGATTCAGGGCAAAAGCAACCGAGAGCGCCGTCCCGATATCATTGGGTTTGTCAATGGCATACCGTTGCTGTTTATTGAGTTGAAAGCAGCCCATCGTAAATTGGAAAATGCCTATCTGGAAAACTTCACCGATTATAAAGACGTCATTCCCAAACTGTTTTATTACAATGCTTTCGTTGTATTGAGCAATGGTATTGAGAGCCGCATAGGCAGTATCACGGGCAAATATCAGCATTTTCATGAGTGGAAACGCATCACCGAAGAAGAAGACGGAGTGGTAGCTTTGGATCGGATTATCGTAGGTATTGGCGAGAAAAAGCGGTTTTTAGACCTGTTTGAAAACTTTATTTTGTTTGATCATTCATTGGGCAAAGTAGTAAAACTCATTGCCCGCAATCATCAGTTTATTGGAGTCAATAAAGCCATTGCCAACATACGGCTTAAAAATGAGCTGTATGAATCAGGGCAAATTGACATAGAAGAAAAACAAAAACTGGGCGTGTTTTGGCATACACAGGGAAGCGGAAAGTCCTACTCGATGGTGTTTTTCTGCCAAAAAATTCATCGAAAATTTACGGGGAGTCATACCTTCCTGATTGTAACAGATCGCAACGAACTCGACACTCAGATATACGGCACGTTTAGCGGCGTAGAGGCCGTGCCGCCCATCAAGGCCGGAGGAAAAGATTCACTCAAAGCAGGCAGCGGAAAGCACCTCAAAGAATTGCTTGGGGCAGAACACCGCTATTTATTTACGCTTATTCATAAATTCAATTTTGAAGAAGTCATTACGCAGCGGGAAAACATCATTGTGATTTCGGACGAGGCCCACCGTACCCAAGGTGGAAATCTGGCCATGAACCTGCGAAATGCGTTGCCTAAAGCTTCTTTTATGGGTTTTACGGGTACGCCCCTGTTTAAGGATGACGAGTTGACAAAGCGAATTTTCGGTGACTATGTTTCTCGCTATGATTTCAAACGTAGCGTAGATGACGGAGCCACCGTGCCGCTGTATTACGAAAACCGGGGAGAATACCTGAAACTGAATAATCCAACGATCAGCGACCGCATACGGGCGGTCATTGATGCTGAGAGCGAAGAGTTGGAAAGCGACCAACGCAGTAAAATTGAACAGCTTTTTGCCAAAGAGTATCCGATTCTTACCGCAAAGAAAAGACTGGATGCCATCGCCAAAGATGTGGTTTGGCATTTTTGTAACCGTGGCTACAAAGGCAAAGCAATGTATGTGGCGCTGGATAAACTGACCGCCGTAAAGATGTACGATCTGATTACGCATCAGTGGAAGCAGTACATTGAAAAGATGGAAAAAGAGGTAGCGGGAGGAAAATACGGCGACCAGGAAGTGCTTGAAAAAAGCAGAGAATTGCAATGGATAAAGGAAACGGAGATTTGTGTGGTGGTCAGTTCGGAACAAAATGAGATCCAAAAATTCAGAAAATGGGAATTGGATATTGAGCCGCACCGCGAAAAAATGAATACGCAGGACCTCGAAAAGAGGTTCAAAGAAGAAAATGACCCCTTTCGCCTGGTGATAGTTTGCGCCATGTGGATCACGGGATTTGACGTACCGACCCTTTCCACGCTGTATTTAGATAAGCCCTTAAAATCCCATACCCTGATGCAGGCGATTGCCCGAGCCAACCGTATCAGTGAAGAAAAAAACAACGGGTTGATTGTGGACTATATTGAAACCTACACGGCTTTATTGGATGCTCTGAAACTCTATGGAAGCAATGAAGGCGGCAGCGGTGAAAAACCTGAACCGCCCGTTCAACCCAAAGAGGTATTGATTCAGCAATTGGAAGAAGTATTGGTAAGTACCGAAACCTTTTTACAGGAAGAAGTACAATTCGATTTGGAGGAACTGATTAAAACCACCGGACTGGAAAAATTAGCAGCGCTGGAAAGGGGAGTGAATGCTGTATATACCAATGACGAAACCAAGCGGAAGTTTCAGATTTTAGCGCGAGAGGTATTCAAAAAGTACAAAGCCCTCCAACCGGACAAAGTTTTGAATCAATACGCACCAAGAAGGAATGCCGTGAATGTGATTTATTCGGCCATCGAAGGCAATGTAGAAAGCGCTGATGTGACCGACATTATGAAGAAAATTCAAAATGTCGTCGATCAATCCATTGACAATGTAATGGCAGAACCCACTCACGACAGTGGTAGGGTGATTGATTTAAGCGGTTTGAACTTTGAATTGTTGGAAAAGCATTTTTTAGAGTCAAAAAATAAAAATACTCTTGTTCAGTCTCTCAAGGAGAGGGTTGAGAAAAAGTTGAAACAGATGGTGGATAAAAATCCGCTGCGGGTTGATTATTACACACGTTATCAGGAAATCATTGATGAATACAACCGAGGGAAAGATTCAGTGACGATTGAAGAAACGTTCAAAAAACTGATTGCATTTATCAACTCACTGACGGAGGAGGAAATAGACACCAAGAGAGAAGGGTTGACTGATGAACAAAAAGCGATATTTGATATTCTTCGTAAGCCTAACTTATCTAAATCTGACAAAGAAAAAGTCAAAGAAATTGCCATTGAGCTATTGGATGAATTGAAAAAAGAAAAACTGAAAGTGGAGCAATGGGCCGATAAATCGGTGACGGCAGCCGCTGTTTTTAATATAGTCAGCAAAACTCTTTTTGAAGCATTGCCCTATCCAACGTACGAAAATGATGATATTGACCTAAAAACCAATTTAGTATATACCCATATCAAACAGCAGTATTACGGGGGAGGGGCCAGTATTTATGGAAGGTATTAACGCTCTTCGCTACCGTTTACTTCTACTTTTTCAATTTCTGCTCATTTGCGCGGTAGTTTACCTCAAACTTCGCGCTGATTCTGCCTATTTTCTGACTCCTGATTCGCATTACTATCTTCAAGCGGCACAAAATCTGCTAAACGGTAAAGGCTATGTCATTACGTTTGAAGGCAAAGAAACGGTTTGCGCTATATGGCCGATGGGTTATTCTGGGCTGATTGCCGGGATGGCTTGGCTGACCACAGTTTCGGTAGAAACTGCTTCCAAAATCGTTAATTTATTAGCGTTGGCAGGTTGTTTTTGGCTGATTTTGCGTCGTTTTCAGGACAAAGCGTGGTTTGTAGCGTTGGGATTGTCGACTTCCTCTTTGGTACAACTTTATACCAATACATGGTCCGAAACGGTGTTTTTATTTTTTGTTTTAGGGTTTGTCTTTCCCCCCTTCTCCAAATGGATCGGAGTCGCGTCCGACAAGGGGCAGGGGGCGGTTCGCCGACGCGATGAGGCTCTTTGGGCAATAGGCGCTTTTCTAACTCGCTACGCGGCCGTCTTTTTATTGATTCCGTTACTGATTCAGCGCAGGTTTCGGGCGGCGGCTTATTATTTGGTGTTTATCAGTGGGTATTTATTCTATAACTTTTATCAAACTCATACCTTCACGGGCGGGCATGGTTTTTGGTCTGACGAGCCGGTGGGCGTGCGCGTATGGCGAGGGTTACGAGGTTTGGGAGAAGAGTTTGTGTTTTTTGCGGTGCGCGATTGGGATTTGAAAAGTGGTACTTTGAGTGATTCGACGAAGTGGTTTATTTATGGCGTTGCAATTACCCAATTTGTAATTGCAGGTTTGATTATTTGGAGGTTGTACAAAGAGAAGGACTTAGATACCTCCGCGCAGCGGACCGTCGGCCTGACAAAAGGACCGTTTTTTTTCACGGCGGTAGCTTATTTGCTTTTTACGATTGTCATTTATGTTACCGACGCTTCTATTGAAAGTTTATATTTCAGACGTTTAGCACCTTCGTCGTTCTTATTTACGTTGGGCATTTTGGGATGGGTTGCTGAACAAAAACAACTCTTTGAGCGCACTCAATGGCTTTTTGTCGCTTTCTTTGTGTTGTCACTGATTCATTCACTACCAAAATAGTATTGAGTATTTAGTAATGAGTATACGAGACTTGTCTCACTACTCACTACTCACTACTCACTACTCACTACTCACTACTCACTACTCACTACTAAAAATGTCTTCCCATCACATTGTAAGAGAAAAACAGGAACCTGCGCTGCTGATTGCCAACGGTGAAGGATGTAGTTTTGAGTTGTTGGGCCAGTTGTTGGAATGGTCACCTTTTATAGTTGTACTCGACCACGCCATTCATCGGGTGTTGGATTTGGGTATCAAAGTCGATGTGTTACTGGGGGATTTTGACCGGAATGTGGATTTTGACGAAATCTTGGCCCGACAATATCCGCTTGAAATTGCCCCCGCCCCCGACCAAGACAAAACCGATTTGGAAAAAGGCATTGAGTTTTTGATAGAGCGCGGTTTTCCTGCCGTCAATATTGTGTGGGCCACGGGCCGCCGCGCCGATCACAGTATTACCAACCTAACGAATATCGTTCGCTACAAAGACCAAATCAAAATTGTCCTGTTGGACGATCACTCCAAGGTTTTTCCGTTGGTGGGTACGTTTGAAAAATGGTACGCCGAAGGGACGCCCATTTCGCTCGTGCCCGTTGGCACGGTAGAAGGCATCACAACCGAAGGTCTCAAATACAATTTACAGGCAGATGAGTTAAAACTTGGCTACCGCAGCGGCAACAGCAACGAAGCCGCCGCCGATGGGTTTGTAAAAATCTCGGCCCAATCCGGCGATTTGCTGATTATGGAATGTTGGGATTAGTTCGGTTTTGACGGGGCCCGCAACGGCCGGGGCCGCCCGAGCGGGACCGTGCGGTTTGAAGTTTACAATTTTTACTTTTGTTTTGAGAAAATAAATACGAATACAATGCCCATTATTACCCGCATCGAAGTTTATAAATTTAACATTCCGCTTCAAGCTCCCGTTACGATTGCGATTGGAACAATTGAAGAAGCCCGAAATATTTTAGTAAAAATTCATACATCCGATGGCCTTTACGGGACCGGGGAAGGAGCCCCGTTTTGGATGATTGTGGGCGAAACTCAAGCGACTGCTTATGCGGCGGCGTACGATTTGGCTAAGTTGTTGATTGGCAAAAATCCCTTGGACTTGGAAGGTTGTATGGCGGCGATGGATAAATACTTGAGTGCAAATCCTACCGTAAAAAGTACGTTCGACATGGCGTTGTATGACTTAGCCGCCAAGTACGCCAATATGCCGTTGTACCAATTTTTGGGAGGAACCAACCGTCCAATTGTAACCGACGAAACCATTTATATTTCGAGTCCCGAAGCCATGGCCGCCGATGCCATCAAAATCAAAGAGCGTGGTGCCGAGGCGATTAAAGTAAAATTGGGAACCAATGCACCCGACGATATCAAACGGATTGCGGCCATTCGCAAAGCCATTGGCGATGCTATTCCGATTCGTACCGATGCCAACCAAGGATGGGATTACGTAAGTGCATTAAAAGTACTGAATACCATTGCCGATTGGAACGTGGAATACTGCGAGCAACCCGTAAAACATTGGGACTACGCGCACATGGCTCGTCTTCGCCAAAATGCCCGCGTGCCGGTGTGTGCTGACGAATCGTTGTTCTCGCCGCAAGATGCGGTTAAATTGGCGTCACAGCAAGCTGTCGATTACTTCAATATCAAACTCTCCAAAAGCGGCGGATTACGCAACGCCGTTAAAATCAATGCCATTGCCGAAGGAGCCGGAATTCGGTGCATGATTGGTTGTATGTCCGAATCGCGTTTGGGGATTTCGGCCAATGCGCATTTTGCGTCGGCACTACACAACGTCGTTTTTTACGATTTAGACTCACCATTTGAACACGCCCAAGACCCCATTTTGGGAGGAATTAACTATCAAAACCATTATCAGGTCATCATTCCCGATTCACCGGGACACGGTGCTGATGTGGATATGGCTTATTTGCAGCAGATGGAATCATTTGTGATTGAATGAGTAAACCTGTGAGGTTTTTGAAACCTCACAGGTTTGGAATGATTTTTTAACTGTTCGATTTTTTAATTCCACACAAGCCAATAGTGAATATTGACAAAATTATTTTATAATAACTCGCGAGACATTATCCTCCTTATGGATTACGATAAAATACGACTCAAACCAGCCAAATTTGTGGCCTTGACCTCTTTACATGA
>NZ_JAIXST010000270.1 GCF_027484545.1 Runella sp.
AACTCTTGCAGGATGCCTTCACAAAGGCATCAAAGTCCCTGTCTTTTGCCAGAAAATGGATTGACGATTTTTTGGAATTCTACAATTATTTGTTCCAATTAGTTATGTCCCTATCTATATGTAAGAAATAATTACTCTACAAAATGGTATATTTTTTATAGTTGATAGAGCAACTTACCTAAAAAACCATGACCTGTCAAGTGGCACTGCCGCTTTTTTTACAAAAAAACCGTGAAATGACCATATTGCTCCGTGAAATGACACTAACTATAATGTTCCACGAGGGCAAGTCAAAGACTTGTTATGGCTGCGGGAAAAGTCTTTAAAATAAATTTATTCGCTTTGGTATATTTTGAAGAGTATATCAAAGGCAAAAATTAGGATATGTGTCATTTTGCCACGAAAGCTGTATTTTTGCTTTTCAAAATCGTGCTTTTATGAACAACCCGCCTAAACCTTCCTTTGCTGATTATTTACACCTGCATTTTTTAGTGCTGATTTGGGGCTTTACGGCTATTTTGGGCAAGTTAGTCAATCCCGATTTGTTGCGAATCAGTCTCACTTTTTTTCGGACGCTGTTAGCGGCTATCGGGCTGGCGTTGGTATTGTGGCTGAGAAAAGAATGGAAACGGGTACCCGCACAGGACCGTTGGCAGATGTTGGGCGTTGGGGTGATTATGGGCGTGCATTGGCTCACGTTTTTTGGCTCGGCTCACGTATCAAGTGCCTCGGTGTGTTTGGCCGGCATGTCCACTACGTCGCTTTTTACGGCCTTGTTGGAGCCGCTGTTTTCCCGCCGGCGGGTGCGTCCGTTGGAGATTTTGCTGAGTTTGGTCGTGATTGCAGGACTTTACCTGATTTTCAGGTTTGAATTTGACCAGTCGTTGGGCTTGGGCTTGGCGTTGACTTCGGCGTTTTTGGCGGCCCTTTTTACCATTGCCAACAGTCGTTTTGTGAAAAAACACAACGCGTTGCTGATTACCTATTATGAAATGAACGGCGCTACCTTGGGAATGTTGGTGGGATTAATCGGCGTAAGTTTAATCAGCGGATTGACAACCAAAGAAGTAATTCCTCAGCCCATGGATTGGACTTGGATTGTAATTTTGGCGTCGGTCTGTACCGTGTATGCCTATTCTGCTAGTGTGTATTTGCTTCGTAAAGTGTCTCCTTTTACCCTCAATTTGACCATTAATCTGGAGCCCGTTTATGGTATGGCGCTGGCTTACTTTGTCCTCGATGAGCGCATGACAGCGGGGTTTTATGCAGGTACACTGGTGATTTTATTGTCCGTCATCCTTTATCCTATGCTGAACAGCCGTTTTGCAAGTGTTTGATTTTCAGCGAACTACTTTAGGCCAAATTTTATCCCAACCGGCACGGTCGGCAGGCAGAGGTGCATCGCGCTGAATGTATTTGCCATTGGCATCTACAAGGACACTGTGGGGTACATTGCTAATTCCCCATTCGTTCACAAAAAAGTCGTTTTGAGTTTCGTCTAACTTAATATGCAACCCTCGGCTTTTGCTTTTTACCACTGATTGAATCCACAACTCGTCGGTAGTTTGGTGTTCGCATACGTAGACAAAGGCCACTTTGTTTTCGGGTATAGTGCCTCGCAATGCCTGGGCTTCGGCCAAGGCAATACGGCCTACCTCGTCGTTGGTCCAAAATACCAGGTAGATAGTTTTCCCCTGGTATTTTTTCTTGATTCTATCCCAAATGGTATTGCCATTCGTAAATTCACTGTTTTTAGCCAGAAATATCCCCGACTTGACTTCCAAGGGGTCATTCGTGGTGGCATAATCAATCTGTGAGGTAGCCGAATGTATTAAGGCCGAATCAATGCTTTGTATGTGGTGAATTTCATCCAACGAACGGATATAGTAGGGATTTTTGAGTGTAGGACGGATATGGTTATACCAGATTGTCATTTTTTGGGAAGTAAAATTATTCATATTACTTGCATAAAACACCGTTTTGAGATACTCCAACTCCTTTTCATTATAAGTTGCTCCAAAATTACGACAGTATACTTCATAGATACTGATTAAGCGGAGAGTTTCCTCCTGTCGGTTAAACAGATTACTTAAGAAACTAATATCTTTCGATTTTGCCTTTCCTCCCTGAATAAAACTTTCCAGTTTTAGACTGTCTTCAGTAGATAAATCGGGTACATATTTTAAAATTAAAGCCGATAACTTGTTAACAGCCAATGCGCCTTCGGCTAAATTATGGGTAGTGGCAAATGCATGATTCATAAATTGTTGATAAGAATCTGCTTTGGCAAAAGTCAAAAAAAGCGTGGTGTCCAAATCAGCAGCACCCAACAAGCCTGTTGGTAGAGGCTCTGTACGTTGAGTCAGGAGATTATAAAATTTGGCTTTGGTCGCATCTTCCAAAGACGAAATAACCCACTTGTCGAGCAACGGGTCTTTTGTTGTGAAAAAAGCGCGGTAAAAATCAACTCGACGGTCCTGTTCCAAAGCGGTTTTTTCCCAAAAACGATACGAATTATCGAACTTAGTAGGAGGATTATCAGGGTTGGCCTTGAGCCACTTATTAAAAGCAGTATAAAACTGAGCATGACGGTTGTTGGTGGTGGCCCTGACGCCCCCAAATCGCAGGGGAAGCCCGTTTTTACCCAAAGAATCGACAAAAATGGTAACTTCTACCGTCGCGCCTTTTGTGCCTAAAAATGGCATAACTACGTTGGCATACGTTAGATAACATTCTTCCTGAGGATAAATCAGCGGCATTTTTAATTCAAAACGACCGTCGGGCTGGAGTTGTGCTGTGCGAACAATCTCACGGCTTGACTCTAAAATATTGACTCGCGCCACCGTAATTTCGGGAGCTTGGCGGTATAATTTTAACGTCAGATTTGCCACTTTGCCGCGCACAATCAGCGTGTCTGTTTGGGCATGAACCGCAGTAAAAGAGAGGACTGCCGCTATACAGCCAATGAAAAAGAGAGGACTCAACTTACCCTTTTTATAATAAATCTTGTCCGAAAGCAGATTCCTGCGGAATGACAAAGTTGTGATTATGCTTTTTTTCATTGGTTTGCGAGTACGATTTATCGCTTTAATTTCTGACTACTCACTTCTGACTACTGTTTCGAGTTATCTCAAAAACATGCTTTAACATTTCTTTTTCCGTTTCGCCAAAGGGTTCATCGCGGCGGCTTACTGTTTCGTAGGCTACTTGCAGTGCTTTTTCGATGCGGTATTCGGTAAACCCTTCTGCCAAACCGCCCCAACTGAAGGATGGAATGTGTTTTGCCTGAAAACCTGACCCAAATATATTGGCATTGACGCCTACTACCGTGCCAGTATTGAACATTGTACTGATGCCCGCTTTGGTAAAATCTCCCATGAACAAACCGCAAAAAAGTCGTCCGGTATCTTCGAGCGTATGCGTGGCGTAGCTGTAAAGCTTGACGTTGGTATAGTCATTTTTAAGATTGGAGTTGTTGCAATTGGCTCCTAAGTTGCACCATTCTCCAAGCACCGAATTTCCTAAAAAACCATCGTGACCTTTGTTGCTGTATCCGAATAAAACGGAGTTGCCCACTTCACCGCCAACTTTACAATGATGCCCTACGGTGGTATTCATTCGCATTTTTCCGCCCCAATTAACGGTCGCTCCTTCTCCCAAAGAAAAAGGGCCAATGACTATACTTCCTTCGTTGATGGTCGCATTTTTTCCAATGTAAATCGGCCCGTTTTCGGCGTTGAGAATGGCCGCGTGTATTTTTGCTCCTTCCTCAATAAAAATGTTCTCAGGCGCATAGCAGCGTGTATGCGGGTCGGTAAGAGGTTGGCTCGTTCGGTTTTGAGTGATTGCTGCAAAATCCGCCTTAATCTGGGCGCCATTTTCTCCGTAAATATCCCAAACCTGTCGAATACAGGTGACTGGACCGTTAAAAGCGATTAATTTTAATTCATTTTGGGGAGAAACCACTTCAAACGGCGAGCGGTACGCAATGATAATGTCATTGAAAATCAGGGCTTCTCCCTGTACTAATTGATGAGTTGCGTCAACAATGGCTTGAGTCGCGCACACCGCGCCGTTCAGAAATACATTATCGTTGGCAGTAACGAGCGAGAATTTATGTTGAAGGTAAGGTTCGGTTAAAAAAGAAGGCTTGACGTTCAGAAAATGGGCCCATTTTTCGGTTAGTGTCCACGTACCGCAACGGATTTCTGACACGGGCCGGGTGAACGTAAAAGGGAGGAGATGAGGCCGAATGGCTGCGTCGTCATATAAAATGTAATTGGTCATAAAAATGATTTTAAGGTAAAGATTATTGGATTTTAGGAGGAAATGCCTTCCTGAAAATCTCCAAAATCAATAAAATCTATTAGAGTTTGTAAGCCTTTGGCAGCCACAAAGATAAGTTTTGCGTAAAATTTATTAGGTTTGCCAATACAAACATTTTCAAGCTACCAAACTGTTCAATCCAATATTAACCATGCCGCAACTATCCCAACAAATCGTTGATAGCGAAACGCAATATACTTTTGATTTGCCCGTAAAAGTAATTCAATTTGGTACGGGCGTGCTGCTTAGAGGGCTGTGTGACTATCTGATAGACAAAGCCAATAAGCAACACATCTTCAACGGACGCATTGTAGTGGTAAAATCTACCGCAGGTTCTTCCGATGAATTTGCTGCTCAGGACGGTCTCTACACGGTTTGTGTGCGCGGCGTAGACAATAGTGGACAAACCATTGATGAAGCCACGACAGTAAGCTCCATCAGTCGCGTGGCGTCGGCGCAGGATAATTGGCGGGGAATACTTCAAATCGCCCGGAATCCACATTTGGAGGTCATTATTTCCAACACCACCGAAGTGGGAATTCAATACGTAGAAGAAAACATTTTCCAGAGTCCTCCTCAGTCGTTTCCAGGCAAATTGACCGCTTTTTTATACGAGCGTTTCAGAACGTACGGTGGAAAAAAAGACAAAGGAGTCGTGGTAGTTCCTACTGAATTGATTACGGATAACGGGCTCAAACTCCGCGAATGTGTAGAGAAACTTTCGACGTTCAACGAGCTTGGGAAATTGTTTAACAAATGGCTCAAATACCACGTTAAGTTTTGTAATTCGCTGGTAGATAGAATCGTGCCCGGAAAACCGGATGCCGCTACCCAAGCAGCTTTGGAAGCTAAATTGGGTTATGAAGACAGTCTGTTGACCGTAGCCGAGCCGTATTATTTATGGGCAATAGAGGGAGATGAACGCGTTAAAAAGGTGTTGTCGTTTGAGCAACTTTTTGATAATGTGATTGTAGACGAAGATATATCGTACTACCGCGAGCGCAAGTTGCGAATTCTGAACGGCAGCCACAGCGCAGCGGCCCCTTTGGGCTATTTAAGCGGTTTTGACATCACGTTTCAGTGCATGAACGATCCCGCCATGTCGAAATATTACGAAACGGTAATTTACGAAGAAATTGTCCCTACTCTGCCGTTTGAAGACCAAAAGGAAGAACTTAAATCGTTTGCGGGAGACATTCTGAACCGGTACCGAAATCCATTTATTCAACAAAAATTGATTGGTATTACGCTGCAGCAAACCTCTAAAATGAATGCTCGGAATGTAGCAACCATTCGGCGGTATTACAAGCAATTTGGCACGGTTCCCAAGCATTTTGCTTTAGGTTTTGCGGCCTACCTGCTCTTTATGAAGGCGGTGAAACAGGAAAATGACAAATATTTCGGACAACGCGGCGAAGAATTTTATGTAATTAATGATGAGCAAGCGGCTTATTTCTATGAAAAATGGGAAGGCGTAACGGACGAAACGGTGTCCACTTTGGTACAACAGGTGTTGAGCGATACCAAACTATGGGAAATTGACCTTACCAAATTGGCAGGATTTGCCGACGCCATTACCGGCTATTTGGTAGAAATGATGACCAACGGCGTAAAAGCAACACTGGAGAAAGCCATTCTTTAAATAAATGTAAGACCGGGAAGTAGAGAGTTGGATTGGATTCTGCTCTTTGCTTCCCGGTTTTGTTTTCTAATTCCCTACAAAACGATGCTCAAAAATAAATTTTTACTCGGTTTGATTGTTGTGGTCATTTTGGGCGTGATTGGTACCACTTTTTTTGGAGAAGAAACCACCGTTTCGGATGAGGATTACGTAGCTCAAATCAATCAGGAACGGAAAGACAAAGATAATTTCTTTCGCAACTCGGAGCAGTCGCCGTTTAAGGGCAAGACTGATTTTAAAGGGTTAACCTATTTCTCACCCAATCCTGCCTATAAAATTGTTGCCAAAGTAGTACCTTACCACAGTACAGCTCAAGACAAACGGGTGGCTGTCCCGATGACCGATGGGAGCACAGAAACCTACGAAAAATACGGCTTTGCCGAGTTTACGTTGGCCGGAGAAAGCGAAGCGGCCGAATTGAACGTGTATCGTTTGTTGATTTACAAACACGATAAAGGACTTTCGATTCTGTTTCGAGATGCTACCGCTCCTCAAGAGACCTACGGCGGCGGGCGTTATTTGGACTTTAAGACAGACGATGTAAAATCAGGAAAACTCACCATTGATTTCAACAATGCCTATAATCCTTACTGTGCTTATAATCATACTTTTTCCTGCCCCCTTCCACCCAAAGAAAACACCTTGCCTGTCCGGGTAGAGGCCGGGGAGAAGGTTTTTAAGGAAATGGAATAAGAGATTTTTATCCAATGGATTCTGCTAAAGGCCGCTTCTTTGCAAGCGGCCTTTATTTTTTAGAAAAAAATAGACCTCTATGCAACGTTCGCTGGTTTAATTTCATC
Organism: Runella sp.; assembly: GCF_027484545.1. Classification (GTDB taxonomy): domain Bacteria; phylum Bacteroidota; class Bacteroidia; order Cytophagales; family Spirosomataceae; genus Runella. Next base: position 6,808 of record NZ_JAIXST010000270.1, read on the forward strand.
TTATCTACAAACCATTAAACAATTACAGTTTATGAAAACATACAGCCTATTTTTTACGCTATTTTTCTCCGCATCTGTACTTTTTGCCCAAAACAGCGACGAAAAACCTTACATGACCAAAACATTCAGCGCAGCTGCTATTAAGGCACTTAACGTACGTACTTCGGGTGGAGGTATCACTGTGGCAGGACAAAGCGGGGAGGCCAAAGTAGAGGTCTATATTCGCTCTAACAATTGGAACGGAAAATCGGAATTGAGCAAAGAAGAAACCGAAGAGCGCCTCAAAGAATATGAGCTAACGATAGCTATGGAGGGCGAAACATTGGTTTGTAAATCAAAACGTAAAAACGAAAACGAAAAATGGGACTGGAAACAAGCCTTGAGTATTTCGTTCAAAATCACTGTTCCTGAAAAAACCGCAACCGACTTAGCGACCAGCGGCGGCAGCATCAAATTGGCGAAACTGTCGGGAACTCAAAACTTTTCAACCAGTGGTGGCAGTCTTCATCTGGATGATTTAAGTGGAGTGGTCAAAGGCCGTACCTCGGGCGGCAGCATTCAATTGGCTAATTGCCATGACCAATTGGATTTGGCTACGAGTGGCGGAAGTATCAAAGCCGATGCCTGCAAAGGTGACATCAAACTCGTGACTTCGGGAGGAAGCATTAATTTGACTCAAGTAGATGGAAATGTACGGGCCAGTACCAGCAGCATCAAAGGCGATAACATTAAGGGTGAGTTAGTAGCTTCAACCTCAGGCGGTTCTATTCGATTAACGGGCGTAGCGGCGGCACTGAAAGCCTCAACCAGCGCGGGAGGAATTGATGCTGAAATCACCTCTTTAGGCAAATACCTTGACCTTTCTACATCAGCGGGTGGAATTCACGTACAGATGCCGCTCAACAAAGGCTTGGATTTGGATTTGCGCGCTAATCGGGTCAATGTAGGCACATTGAATAATTTTAACGCAACCATGGAAAAAGACCGCGTAAACGGAAAATTGAACGGTGGCGGAACGCTCGTTACCATGAGAGCCAGTTCAGGTTCGATTTCTGTGAATGACTGATATAATTTTAAGTCTTCCGCTTCGGCGGTCCGACCTAAGTGGGGAAGCCGCGACGGCCGGGGCCGCCCGTGCGGTACCGTTTTAGATGGGGTTACTTTCAGTTTCCAATAAAGCCCGCCGCACCGACGGGCTTTATTTTTTGTGATGCCTTTCCAAACGAATTGCCTATTTTTGGGAGAATAAAAATAAATAAAAGAAAACAAATAAAGGTTTCGCAATGAAAGGAATCATTTTGGCCGGAGGCTCCGGTACTCGCTTACATCCGCTTACGTTGGCCGTAAGCAAGCAACTCATGCCTGTCTATGACAAACCCATGATTTATTACCCGCTCTCTATTTTGATGTTGGCGGGAATTCGTGAAATTCTGATCATTTCTACTCCGCACGATTTGCCGCATTTTCAAAAATTGCTCGGTGACGGCAAACGCATTGGATGCGAATTTACCTATGCCGAGCAGCCCAGCCCAGATGGATTGGCGCAGGCGTTTATCATTGGTGCAGATTTTATCGGGGAGGATAAAGTAGCCCTTGTGTTGGGTGACAATATCTTTTATGGCAGCGGCCTGAGCAAACTCCTTCAAGCCAACAATGACCCCGACGGCGGTGTAGTGTACGCCTACCAAGTGCAGGATCCCGAACGATATGGAGTCGTGGAATTTGACAAAGACTTCAATGTACTGTCGATTGAAGAAAAGCCTGAAAACCCCAAATCAAACTATGCGGTTCCCGGGTTGTATTTTTATGATAATGACGTAGTTGAAATTGCTAAAAACATCAAACCCAGCCCTCGCGGCGAATTGGAAATTACGGACATCAATCGTGTTTATCTTGAACAGGGCAGATTGAAAGTAGGGGTGCTTACCCGTGGTACTGCTTGGCTGGACACTGGTACGTTCGAGTCGCTGATGCAGGCCGGTCAATTTGTGCACGTCATTGAAGAACGGCAGGGACTTAAGATAGGTTGTATTGAAGAAGTGGCCTATCGAATGGGGTTCATTAATGCAGAGCAACTCCGCGAAATCGCGCAGCCTTTGTTGAAAAGTGGGTACGGGAAATATTTGTTGGGGCTTTTAAAGTAGCACGCACCCGCTTTTGAAATGAGAAACAGCCTGATTGTTTTTTTTCTTTTTTTGTTCAATACTGCCTTCACATGGGGACAGAGCATCATTACTGTTGATAGGCTGCCTTCTGAAGGGTTATTGCTCAATAAAGGCTGGAAATGGAGTGCAGGTGACAATCCGGAGTGGGCTAATCCAGAGTTTGATGACAGCAAATGGATGGAAATAAGCCCCTCACAGGACTTAAGCAAGATACCTCAACTTACTCAAAAAGGAATTGGGTGGTTTAGAGCAACACTGGAGTTCTCCCCCTTAGTGGCGCAGAAACTTACTACGCTGCATATTAGCCAAAGTCTGGCTTCCGAAATTTATATCAATGGCTTATTGGCAAAAAAGATAGGAGTGGTAAGTTCCACACCCGACTCGGTCAAAGCCGTCAATGCTTCCCGATCAGCAGTGATTGGCCTACCCTACTCGGTTAGCTATCCTTTTGTGCAAATTTCGATTCGAGTGGCTTATGAAAGACATAGCTTCTATAATCGAGTAGGATTTACTAGAAACTATGGAATGCGGGCTATTATCACTGAAACTGATAATGCCAATGCCGTCAGAGATAAGATTCGTTATCAGATTTATTACGGTTGGTTTCAAGTGGGAGTGTCTTTTATTCTCACGTTTCTACACCTGGCTTTTTTCTTTTTGTATCCTACCCAACGGGCCAATTTGTACTTTTCGATTACCACCTTTTTTTTAGGAATCGCCTTTTTGTGCATTCCGCTTACACTGAGTTACATAGATTACCTTTCCGGCTACTTCTTAGCGGAATTGATTCAAACCATTTCCTTCCCGATTGCCTACATATTTCTGGTGAGGGCGATTTATGAAATTTACCACCAAAAGACTGGAATCCTTTACTGGATAATTGTCGCTTTTGGTGTTGTAGTGGTGCTTTTACTGTTTACGCCCTATTCGTTGGGGTCAACTTTAGCAGAATTAGGCACGGAGTTTTTAATGACTGCGGAGGTGATTCGCGTTACTGCGTTGGCGTTGCGTCGCAGACAGCCCGGTGCCCGGCTTATCATGATTGGAATGGGCATATCGCTCATTATGTTTACGATATTTTATGCGCAGCTTGTACTGGGGCATTATGATGCGGAAGAGGTAGCGGGGATTTTTGCGTACCAAGCGGCTGTATTGTGTGTGCCGATGTCGATTTCTCTTTATTTGGCCATTAATTTCTCCATTACCAATCGGGATTTGATTGATAAACTTCAGGAAAACAACGCCTTGACCCAGCGTAACCTGGCGCAGGAGTTAGAAAAACAACAGCTTTTGGCCGCTCAGAATGAATTGCTCGAAAGCCAGGTAAAAGAACGTACCGCTCAATTGGAGCAATCGCTTGAAGAATTGAAATCAACGCAAAACCAACTGGTGCAACGCGAAAAAATGGCTTCTTTGGGTGAACTGACGGCGGGAATTGCGCACGAAATTCAGAATCCGCTCAATTTTGTCAATAACTTCTCGGAAGTCAGCATAGAGCTTTTGCTGGAACTGAAAGAGGAACAGGAAAAAGCTCCTGAACAAAGAGATGAAACGATTGAAGGCGAGCTATTTGGTGATATTGAGCAAAATCTTCAAAAAATCAGCCTGCATGGCAATCGGGCTTCGAGTATTGTCAAAAGTATGTTGGAGCATTCCCGTACCAGCCTTGGCAATGCAGAACTCACGGATTTGAATGCACTGATTGACGAATATTTATTGTTGAGTTATCACAGTTTTCGGGCCAAAGACAAGAACGATTCGACGACTCGATTTAACGCAACCATGTTCAAAGAGTATGACCCAAACGTGGGTAAAATCAAGGTCGTTGCCCAAGATTTTGGTCGAGTTGTACTCAATTTGTTCAATAATGCTTTTTATGCCGTGAATCAACGTGCAACAGCCCCCTTACCCCCAATGGGGGAGAGTTATAAACCTACCGTTATGGTTAGTACACGGCGCATAACTCCCCCATCGGACGGTACGCCGCGCGGAGCGGGGGGGGCTGTTGAAATTCGAATCAAAGATAACGGAACGGGTATTCCCGAAGCGATTGCGGCAAAAGTTTTTCAACCCTTTTTTACTACAAAACCAACCGGGCAGGGAACGGGCTTGGGGCTGTCTCTAAGTTATGATATTGTCACCAAAGGCCATAACGGAACCCTTGAACTCACTACCAAAGAAAATGAAGGCACGGAATTTATCATTACAATTCCTGCCTAAGTATTTGTTGATCAGATGTTAATTTTATTTACTCTCATGTTTACAGGAATCGTAGAAACCACCGCCGAAGTGGTCGAAATTATAGCAGAAGGTACAAATCTTACTTTTAGATTGCGTTCTTATCTCGCCCCCGAACTCAAAATAGACCAAAGCGTGAGTCACAACGGCGTTTGCCTGACTGTGACGAGCTTAGACCAAGACTCTTATACCGTAACGGCCGTGGATGAAACCCTAAAAAAGACGAATCTTGGGCAATGGAACTTGGGTACTAAAGTAAATGTCGAGCGCTGTATGCTGGCGCACGGTCGCTTTGATGGACACATTGTGCAAGGCCACGTTGATCAAACGGGTATTTGCACATCCATTGAAGAAGTGGGCGGCAGTTGGTTGTTTGATTTTAAGTACGATGCTTCGGTCGGCAATATCACGGTAGAAAAAGGCTCAATTTGTGTAAATGGCGTAAGTTTGACCGTTTTCAACTCGGAAGATGATGGTTTTCGGGTGACGATTATTCCCTACACGTACGAGCATACGAATTTTCATCAATTGAAAGTCGGAGACGTTATCAATCTGGAGTTTGATATTTTGGGGAAGTATATGCAGAAGATTTTGGCCAAATATTGAAAAATCACAGCAGATAAAAAGCTATATTTGATAAAACAATTGCGATTTATGAATGCTATCAGTGATTTTATAGACGTGAAAGAGCATACGATTACGTATTCACTTCCGCCTGATTTTGATGCTAAAAGAGTACAGATTATTATTCTTCCAATTGATGAAGAGAACGGTACGCTTACCAAAAAAAATCGTATTCGTGGTCTTAGAAAAAGTATTTCAGGAAAAGAGGCTGAACGATTGGAGGCGCATGTTAAAGAAATAAGAGAAGAATGGTAACCCGTTATTTAATAGATACCTCTATTGCAAGTAAATATTTAGATGGATTTCTCTCTGAAAAAGGATTTGATTTTATGGATTCAGTTTTTGAGGTAGAAAGCAACATTTCGATTATTACAAAAATTGAGTTATTGAGTTGGGTGACCGAAGAAAAAAGCCTTTATCGGTAAATTGAAATTTTTGCTGAAGATTCAATAATTTACCCGCTTTCTGATGAGATAGCTTCGAGAACGATTGAACTTAGGCGCAAGTACAAATTAAAAACGCCTGATGCTATTATCGCTGCAACGGCTTTAATACATAAATTGACACTACTTACTGACAATGAACGGGATTTTAAAGCAATCAAAGGGCTAAAAATCTCTAATCCTAATCGGCTATAATTTTGCCTAATCACCCTCGCATCTGTTACGAAATCTTTGTTCGCTCTTTCTGCGATTCCAATGGGGACAACATTGGTGACCTTAACGGTATTACCTCCAAACTGGATTATTTGCAGGATTTGGGCATTGAAGCCATTTGGCTGACGCCTATTCAGCCATCCCCCAGTTATCACAAATATGATGTGGTTGATTATTACGGCATTGACCCTGAATACGGCACCTTTGATGATTTTAAAAGGCTGATTTCTGAGGCTCATGTGCGTGGCATTTCGGTCATTATGGACTTGGTCATTAATCATACAAGCGCCAATCACCCTTGGTTTCAGGAATCAAGAAAGGGCAAAGACAATTCATACCGTCCCTTTTACACTTGGAAAAGCCCCGAAGAAATCGAAGCGTTGGGGATTGCTACGCGTGAAGTGACGCCCGATACCTGGGACCGTAATCCGTGGCATCAATGGCCCGGTAATTCAGAAAAATACTATGGATTGTTTTGGAAAGGGATGCCCGACCTTAATTGCGACCATCCGCCCGTTCGGCAGGCAATTTATGAAATCGGTCGTTTTTGGCTTGAAATGGGCGTAGATGGATTTCGTTTGGATGCCGCAGGCCACATCTATTCGGAATGGGAAGAGCATAAGAATTACGACTTTTGGGAAGAGTTTCGTACTGAAATGCAAAAAGCCAACCCAAAGGTCTATTTGGTGGGAGAAGTTTGGAATACTGCCGAAAAAATAGCCCCTTATTTCAAAGGCCTGACGGCCAATTTTGATTTTGACCTGAGTTTGGCCATTCAAAAAATTGTTTCGAAAGAACGGGATACCGTAAAAATAGCGGCTCTACTGGCCAAGAATCGAGCTGTTTTTGCCCAAACCAATCCGCGATTCATTGACGCCATTATGCTTACCAACCACGACCAAATACGCATTGGAAGTATGTTGAAGGGGAATATCAATCGCCTTAAAGTGGCTGCCAATCTGTTGCTGACTTTGCCAGGGCAACCTTACATGTACTACGGCGAAGAAATCGGGATGTTAGGAAAAAAGCCGGATGAATTTATTCGGGAGCCTTTTTTATGGGATTATCGCCAAAATGATCGGCAACGCGCTCGGTGGATGAAACCTAAGTACAGTAAAAGCAAAACGGTGGTACCGTTGGTAGGTCAGGTCAATGACGCTGATTCTCTGTTTAATCATTACAAACGCCTTATTCATTTCCGAAAATCAAATCCCGTTTTGGCGAATGTACACGGGGCTATTGAAATTTTACCCAATACTGACAACCGAATCGTGGCTTTCAGCAGGAAAGTATCCGACCGGGAAGTATGGGTCATTCATAATCTTTCAAGTGAAACGTTGACTTATACGGCCCTTTACATGCCCAATGAACTTCTTTTCAGGACAAATGAATTGACTCGGTTTGTAAAAATAGATCAACTTTCGTTGGCTCCTTACAGTTGTGCGGTGTTGGGGGATTAGGTGTAAACTTTGCAATTCCATTCATTGCCCGTAAGTTTGGCTTTTATTTCCCAAACCTATGATGCTTCGCTCTGCGTTTTTTCTTTTATTTCTCTCCATTGTTAGTTTTTTGGTAGGTTGTAAAAAAGACCCTGCCCAACATGAAGCGTTGGCACGGCAGCATTGTGGTGGCTGTCATTTGTTTCCCGATCCTAATTTATTGCCTAATAACGTCTGGGAAAAAGATGTACTTCCTTACATGGCTTTGCGGTTAGGTTTGGATGACGATGTAAAGAAAATCCGAAAACTGAACGCGAATGACCTCAAGGTAAAAGCGCAGAAACCCCTGATTTCAAAAGAAGACTGGCAAAAAATAAAAGAATATTATTTGGGATTGGCTCCCAAACGGCTTACGCCGCTTGCTCCTTTTCAGAAGGCAGCATTGATTGAAAAACAGTTTGAAATTCGCCCTTTGTTTTCGCCCATTGAACAGGAAATGGCCAACGTGACCTGCGTCCGAATCGACGAGGTCAACAAAGGCGTTTATGTAGCGGATGAAGTCAATAATACCGTTTGGCTGATGGATGCCGCAGGTCAGCCCGTTAAACGCTTTGGGGGGCAACCTGCCGTGAGTGATTTGCAGTTTTTGGATGCTTCTCATAAAAATCTGTTAGTCACTTACATTGGTGAAACCGTCAAGGTAACTTACAATGCCAACGGTTACGCGCAAACGGTCAATATGGGTCAAAAAAGCGCCAATAACGCTTCGTTGCTGCTGACTAAACTTCTCCGTCCTACACAAACGCTTCAACAGGATTTGGATAAAGACGGTCAACCTGAACTCATTACCTGCGAATTCGGCGTATTGGAAGGCAGGTTTTCCGTATGGAAGAAAAATGCGGGAGGAAACTACGAAGCTACAGTGTTGAGTGCTACGCCCGGAGCAATGCATACGGTGGTGGTGGATTGGAACAAAGATGGTTTGCCCGATTTAATGACCCTCTTTGCTCAAGGAGATGAACGAATCGTGTTGTATCTCAATAAGGGCAATCTGAATTTTGAGGAAAAAATACTGCTTCGTTTTCCACCCGTTTTTGGATCCAGCTATTTTGATGTGGTTGATATTAACAAGGACGGCCGATTGGACATCCTGTATACCTGCGGTGACAATGCGGACTATTCAATTCTTTTTAAGCCATATCATGGACTGTATATCTTTGAAAATCAAGGAAAGGAGCAGTTTCGGCAACAATTCTTTTACCCCATCGACGGTGCTTATAAAGTAGCTCCCGCTGATGTGGATGCCGATGGAGATTTGGATTTGGTCAGCATTGCGTTTTACGATGATATTGACACCAACCCTCAAACCAACGTGCTGTATTTTGAAAATCAAAAAGGAAAATTCAAGCCGTGGTCTATCCCGATTGGTCGTATGGGCCGTTGGCTTACGTTGGATACCGGCGATATTGACGGAGATGGAGATATAGATTTTGCGTTGGGAAGCCACCCATTGGGCCTCACACCCGGACGGATGCGCGGCACATGGGCTCACAACGGACTGATGGGAGCTTATTTGTTGAATTTGAGGAAATAAAGGGGCAGCTAAACCAAATCTTCAAAAATTAACGTATCATTTTCAAAAATAAAAGAAGCGATCTTTTTATTAGGTAGAGTTCCTGCTTCGACATAGCTGTTATAGATACGACCATCTCCGTTTTCATTCAAAACTGTGATAGTAAATGGTACTTTGGTTTGTTCTCTACTTTTGAAGAAATGTACTTTAATAATATGTCTTCCCACAGGCATACTATCCCAATTGATATTTTCTTGTGGATTACTTACCGGTTCACCACCTGCATTTTTGTCTACATCTAATTCACCGATTACACCCTGATATTCAACTACTTTATTTCCATAGAAAATTTTACCATTGGGAGTTTCTATGTGTAAGTCTAAATCATCGGTTGTGTTCCAAGCTAAATTAACTCGCAGTTTTCCTGCTGTGCCTTGTAGTGGCTCGTCACGCAAAAAGGTTAACCGATTTAGTTGTTGTTTTAGCGTTTCTTCGGTTAAACTATCAGTGGTTTCACGTAGTTTTCTTTGAGTTTGCTGAATGACAGAATCAAAAAGACGCTCTTTTTTTTCTTTGGGTGATTCTTCAACTTTTACAAACTCAATATCATTTTTGAGATTTATCTCTCTTTTCTTGATAAACCTTAAAACTTCTTGAAAATCAATGAATATAACATATAGAATCGGGACTTCCCCGAGACGTAATGTGCCATACCTTATTTGTTTCTCTTCTTTTCCTAGGTCTTTAAAAATCTGTTTATATGGATAGTTTTTGAGGTTCTTTTTAACCCTATCCATTCTATTATAGTACGTCGTCAAATCCCAATCAAAAGAAATAGAGTATCTGGGCTTAAAGATGATTTTTCCTTCATTATCTTTCCTTATTTCTTTGATTAACTCAGCATAGACGTAGTTTTGAACATAATTGTCTTCTTTCTGAAACTCCATCTCTGTTTTGAGTCTATCGGCATCCAAAGCCTCGAAGTTCTCAATGCCCAACTCGCCACTCGCTCCCTTTTTGTCTTTGAAGAATACTTCTAAGATAGGCTGAATAAAATGCTCATTTACCTCCTTCCGCATTTGGGGGTGAAGGGCCAATATAGGGTTAAAAGGGCTGATGACATTATTGGAAGCGTTATACTTTATCATACGGCATAAAGGCTGACGTAGTGTTGCTGTAAGATATTGAAATTGATTTTACAAACCTTAATCTGTGATTTTCTGAATTCTTCGCTTGGCGTATCTAACACCTTTTTTGATGCGTCAAAATCAAGGATTTCGGAATAATGAGGAATCCAAAATTCACTTTCAGTTTGCGTTTCTTCGATATTTTGTTGAATCGTCCACTCATAAATCAACTGTTTCTGGATGTCATCTTTAATTTTATTCTCTCCTTTTTCATCAACTACAAATGATCTATAATTTTGATAGTCAGATTCTTTCATGTATTTGTAGTCAATGATTTTAAGAACAATTTTTGCCAAATTTGTTTCAATTGCATCTGCATAGTTCAGCTCGTTATATACATATTGTAATAATCCTCTTTTTAGAGACTCGTAATTAGTACCATATATTGGTCCTTTTTGTAAATGGTAGTCTAAAATTTGTTTGCATCTGTCAAAAACCCTTTTGGGTAATTGATTGAATAGTATTTTATATCCCCATTCACGCCCTTGTGTGTTAGTAAGAGATTCTTTTGTGTAAAGTTTTTCTAATAGAATTTCACCTCTAAAATCAACTAATTCCAAGTAAACTAAATCAGGCCTTAATTCTCTTGGGGGATTGCGGCTTGTATCATTGATTTTCAAGATAAAGGGACTGTTTCTGATACCATCACGTAACCATAATTTGCCATTAATATCTGCAAACAAGATTTGGAGATTTAAATGACTTTGCAACATATATGTTTGACACATATCCTCCCAAACATCATAAAAATTGCTGATGCCCCAAAAAATACCGTCAGTATCATCTGTTTTCTCGCCATATAAAAACGATTCTACGGCATCGTAGAAATGCCAGAAATCTTCGTCCTTGTAAACTGTTTCGCTTTCGATATCTTCTAATTGTATTCGTAATACACGCAAGGTTTCAGCAAACGTAATCTCATCGAAAAGGCTACTATCCGGTTGTAAATGATGTTCTTTAAAGGTTTCAGATAACTCAAATGCTTTGTCGGGAACTGTATCTAACTCTCCCAACTCTTTCTTGAGTTCGGTGTAGATAAAGCTAAACAGTTGAAGAATAGGTGGGCTACTTTGTACTAATACATTCTTGGCGATGGTCATTTCATCTAAATAAATAACATCGTTTTCTAAGTAAGTGGCTTGATGCAAATAGCGGTGAATTTTAGAATAGTCTATATCGGTGGTACGAACTTGCTTTTTCTCCAATGATGATATTTTGAGTTCGTCGTAGCCTTCCAAAATCTTGTCGATGGCATTAAGTTTGCCGTAAAATACAGTCTGTTCTTGATTTTGGTTCACAAAACTAAATCCGTTCTCAAACTCATAGATTCCGTCTCGGTCGGTTTTTCGTTCTTCTTCATTCAAGCCTTCCACCTTCCGAGATAGATAAACTTTAAACGTACGGTACATCTTAAAAAAGAAAGCCTTGGTTGTTTCGTAGTCATGGTTGGGGTTAAAATCATCAAACCCCAACGGAAGCCAAAACTCTAAACGGTCAGAGCTGGATTGGCTACGTTGAATTCCAACAAAGGAATAATGCCTCCGACCGTGTTCTTCGTCGGTTCTTTTAAAATCTATTTTTGAGAGGTCAAACATCTAACGGTTCAGAATTTTATCAACAAAGTTTTCAACTTGTTCTTTGCGAGTAAATTGCCCAAAAGTTACTATTTCGCTCTCAGCTACACCCAATAAATCAGCCAAAGGCTTTTTGTTGTTACTAAACACACTATCCCACAGGAAAAACATCAGCTTATTTTTCAAATGTTCTTCAGTGATAACCTCTTCATTAATAAAACGATACCCGATTTGCTTGTCCTCAATCTTGCGTATGTCTTTGTGCTTACTGCGTATGTACTCGTTCAGCTTATCAACAAAGTCAACCCATTTACATTTTGCCGTTTCAGCTTTGTATAGAACTACTGTTCGTTTCTCAACTGATTTTTTCTGGTCATCATCATCAATATCTACAAATTCCCAATCCCATCGCCTTTTGAAAGCATTATCCATGAAATAAATGGAATTATCGGAGGTGTTCATGGTGGCAATTACATGTAAATTAGAAGGGATTTTAATTTTGTGTTCTTGTATAAAAGACTCAGAGTCAATTTCTTGGAAAATAAAAGACTGGTAGTCATTGAATTTTTCTGAAGTGATTTGCTTACCAGAATATAGATATTCATCTTTTGACAGTTTAGAGTTACTTGTATCTACAAAAGTCTTATTTTGAAAAGACATCTCTTTAATAAGCCCACCCCTAAATTCTAATTCTGAAATTACTATCGGATAGCTTGACCAACCATTACTGTCTCGATCCAAGAGTTGAAAGACTGTACCGAAAATAGCACCTGAATTACCTCTATTGATTTCATCAATAACTAATAGTACGTTTTTGGTTTTTTTTCGTGTGATAGCCTCTAAACGATTATCAAGTTGATTAGCTTCGTCAGTTGAAAATGCCTTTTTCGCTGTTTTTCCAATTTCTTTTTTAAACTCTTCTTCTGCTTTTTCACGTTCTTCTTCTTGTTCCAGATAGGTAGCAATTATGTTTTTATAAGCTTGAGCAAGTGCTTTTAAGAAATGACCAGAATAAAATTTATACTCAACTTTACCGCTATCATTTGTCAAAGGCATCAGTTTTCCCATGAAGTCACCATAAGTATATTCAGGATGAAATACGGAAGGTATATAGTTTACACTGTTAATTTCGATGCCTAACTCTTGAGCGTATGTGCTTTTGATTCTATGGCTTTTACCAGTGCCAGGACTGCCAAAGAGTATTTTTTGAATTGGTTTTGTATTCATTTCGAGGTGTTTTCATTAAAGTCGCAACATACAATTGAGCAGCAATAAAGTACAATTTCAATGCTTTTTTAGAGATATTATAAAAAAGGAGGTCATTTATCAAAACATGCGTAATACTGGGCTTTAAATTTTCCATTTCCGAACTTTGTTTTCCAAACTTGGTGTTCTTCAGAAGGGTTTTATTAATTTTGTGAAAAATAAATCGCTATGAGCGAGCAAGGAAAATATCAGCGGCTGAAAGAAATTGCTTTGCGTATTTCTGAGGATAAAAAAAATATCCATGAAAAAGGCGTAGAACAAGCCGCAAAAGAGCATGGTATCAAGTTTGTCGTCCCTCCATCCTTCAAGTAAGTTTTGCCTCTCTCTAAATCCATTCTGATATACTTTTATAAGCACATTTATCCATTTTTGCGGATAATAAAAGAAGCTTTACCCAAAGCAGGTGAGCCGTACAAATAACAAATGAAAACCAAAGGAACCAAGAAAAATAAAGTCAATATCGTGACGCTGGGTTGCAGTAAAAACCTGGTCGACAGCGAGAATATCTTCACTCAACTCAAAGGCAACGGCTACAACGTTTCGCACGAATCTAAAAAAGATGACGCCAGCATTGTGATCGTGAATACCTGCGGATTTATCGACAACGCCAAGCAGGAATCCATCGACACCATTTTGCGCTATGCCGATGCCAAAGATGCCGGTTTGGTAGATAAAGTGTACGTAACCGGCTGTTTGTCACATCGCTACAAAGATGAATTGGCGCTTGAAATACCAACCGTAGATGCGTGGTTTGGCACCAACGAACTGCCCCGTTTGCTCAAAACCCTCAAAGCAGATTACAAACAGGAACTGGTAGGCGAACGTCTGTTAACTACTCCCGCTCATTATGCCTACTTAAAAATTGCCGAAGGCTGCGACCGTCCCTGTAGTTTTTGTGCCATTCCGCTCATGCGCGGCGGACACGTTTCGCGTACGATTGACGATTTGGTGATTGAGGCAAAATCATTGGCGCGTCGTGGGACGAAAGAACTGATTTTGATTGCCCAAGATTTGACCTATTACGGGTTGGATATTTATAAAAAACGCAATTTGTCGGAGTTATTGAACCACCTTTCTGATGTGGAAGGCATTGAGTGGATTCGTTTGCAATACGCTTATCCGTCGGGTTTTCCGATGGATGTGTTGGATGTAATGCGTGAGCGTTCCAATATTTGTAAATACCTGGATATGCCGCTTCAAAGTGGCAGTACGGAGTTGTTGAAATCGATGCGTCGTGGGATTACGCGGGAAAAAACAGAGGATTTGATCAAAACCATCCGCGACAAAGTGCCCGGTATTGCGCTGCGTACCACGCTGATTGCGGGGCACCCGGGCGAAACAGAAGAAATCTTTGAAGAAACATTGGAATTTGTGGAGCGCACGCGTTTCGACCGTTTGGGCGTATTTACGTACTCGCACGAAGAGCAAACTTTTTCGCATACCATGCCCGATGACATTCCTGCGGAAGTAAAACAACAACGCGCCGACGACATTATGGCCGTGCAGCAAGATATTTCATGGTCGTTGAACCAAGCCAAAATCGGAAACACCTATAAAGTGCTTTTTGACCGAAAAGAAGGCGGCTTTTTTGTGGGAAGAACACAATTTGATTCCCCGGAGGTAGATAATGAAGTATTATTGCCGGCAAGTCAGTTTGTGCGTCAGGGTGATTTTGCCAACGTAAAGATTACCAATGCCGAGGAGTTTGATTTGTACGGAGAATTGGTGTAAATAAAAAAAGACTTGGAAAGTGTTTGAAACTTTCCAAGTCTGAAGCTTCGTCTTTACTTCTTCGCTTTCGCCAATTTCAACGCTTCGGTCGTTGTATAGTATTTAGAAATCATATTAGGAACTTCCCAAGCCGGAAGTTTACCTTCTTTCAAAAATTCCATGTATTTCTTAGCCACCTGCGCAAAATGTGACTCGTGGCCCGTGTCGTATTTCTTCGGTACTGTCACTTCCCAGCCTTTGTCATTTTTCTTCAATTCAATGCCCGGATAGGCTGCCTGTGCTTTCTTGAAGGCTTCGGCTACCGCTTTTTCGTAGGCAGGAGTCGCATTCAAAGGCTCAATGTACAGCACCGGTTTAAAGTTTTGTTCTTTACCCTGACGGATAATTAGATTAGCTTTGCTGCCTTTCATGATCGAATAATGCGTGTCGCCCGTTCCTTGCGGTGCCTGAAAATTCCAGATCACCGATGCCCGTGCGTGAACGCCTTTCAACGTGTAATCAATCTGCCCGTTGGCATATACTTCCAGGTTGTTGCCTTTCATATCCTTTTTCAAATAATCGGGATAGCTATCGCTTTTTGTGACCAACTTAAACTGTTCGGGGGTCAATGTTGTGGCGTTGTGCGTGGCCGACAAAAACTTTATATCTTTTTGATAATCAATGGTCTGATTGGGGAAGCAACTCCACTGGATCAAATCGACTAAGTGCGTAGTCACGTCTACTATACCTTCGCCCTGTTGATTTACGTCAAAAAACCAACTTGGTCTGATAAGCGGTTCGCCCGATACGTATTTGAAAAAATGGTGAACACTTTCTTTGGTCACGGCGGGGTCTTGAGGAGTGCCTTTTTGTAAGGTACCGAACAAGTCAGGCAATAAAGCCAACTCGCGTTGGAGTGCGTTGGTGATTTCGTAGCGCTCGGTCATGATGTCGTAGAGCAACACGTTATTTTTTTTCGCCTGCGCAAACGCCTCTTTCAATAATGAAAACCCGGCAGCGTCTATAGCCATGGGCTTATCGGCCAATACGTTCAGACCCGCATCCACCGATTTTTTGATGTAATCGGTCTTCTTTTGGTTATTTCCCGCCAAAATGACCAGATTTCCCGCTTTTTTGGAAAGCATCTTTTGGAAAAAATCGGGTCCCGTGTAAACTTTTTCATCCCATTGGGTCGGGTCTTCGGGGCGGGAGTTGTATTTTTTGATTTTATCCAGATACGATTCCACATCTGGACCTTTGGACGCATACACGTGTACGACGGGGTTGACGTTGTCGTAAGGGGTATTTTGCACCAAGGCCGCGTGGAAATGCCCAGGCTCCAATACAATCAAACTGACTGATTTATTTTTTTCTTGGCCCATGACGGGGAGGGTTAAACTGCTGATGGCTAACAAACAGCCTAAAACGCGTGCTTTCATAAATGCGTATTTGCGGGTAGGTTTTTGGTCAAATAAGCACTCATTGGGTATTATTTACTTGCAAATGACGCTTCTTTTGAATGCCTTGGTCAATGAAGTTTGTCAATGTTTTATGAAATGTATTTTAATCGCAATGGACGCGATGGTTTTACGCAATGGGCGCAATTATGGCGTCTATAGCGGATAAGCTTTATTTAGAGTAAATCACTTTTCCCCCAACCATCGTCCTACTAACATTGATATTTTCATCAAAAATCACAATATCAGCGTCTTTTCCTTTGGCAAGGGAGCCTTTGCGGTTGTCCAGTCCCATGATGCGGGCAGGCGTGGTGCTTGCCATGCGCACAGCTTCCAAGAGCGATACGTCAGCCATATAAACCATGTTTCGTACCAATCGGTCGAAGGTGGCTACACTGCCGGCAAAGGAAGTACGATCGGGCATTTTGGCTACGCCGTCTTCGATGATGACTTTCAGCCCGTTTTTCAGCGAACCCAACGTGCTTTCGCCTTCGGGCATTCCAGCACCGCGCATGGCGTCGGTGATGAGGGCGGTGCGGTCGGCCCCTTTGATTTTATAAATGAGTTTGAGCAACGGTGCGGGCAAATGAATACCATCGCCGATGATTTCAACGTCTAAATCCAACAAAAAAGCACTTTCAATCACCCCCGCGTACCGAAACGCATTTTTGCGCGTTACACCCGACATGGCTGAATATAAGTGGGTTACGAGCGAATAGCCGTTTTCGTACGCCGCCAACACATCGTCATAAAACGCATCGGTATGGGCGATGGCTGCCAAAATACCTTTTTGGCGCAACCGTTGTCCGAACGCAATCGCGCCTTCCAATTCGGGCGCGGCACTCCACCGTACAATGGACGACGAATGACTGAGAATTTCTTCGTACTCGGCCGGGTCAGGATTGCGAATGTAGCGCGGGTCCTGCGCTCCCCGTTGGCTTAGGGCGAAATAAGGACCTTCTAAATGGATTCCGAGAAAAGCTGCACCTTTGGTATTTTGACGATTGGCGTTTTCGTAGACGTCTAACGTTTGCAGTAAATCTTCCTTTTCCGCCGTCAGCGTGGTTGGAACTAAAGAAGTGGTGCCGTATTGGGCGTGGAGTTCTGCTATTTTTAAAAAGGCTTCTTCTGTTCCGTCCATGAAATCAAAACCGCCGCCGCCGTGGACATGGATGTCAATGAAGCCCGGCGCTATGTATTGGCCTTTTGCATCCATTTCGGTAGCATCGGGCACTTCTGCATTTCCTTCATGGACGCCTAAAATCTTTCCGTTTTCAATGACAACCGTTCCGTTTTTGATGGCGCGGAAGGGGGTAAGGATGATGCCGTTGGTTATTTTGATTTTCATAGAAAAATAGCATAAATGCTTTGGTATTGAGCGCTTTAAACGTTTTGCTTTGGGGCTTGTGATAAACGCAAATCATCAAGTTTCGCTCCTGATTTTCTCTATGTTTAGTGTCAACTCATTTGGTTTTGGAAAACTCGTTGGTAAAAGATCAATTCTAAAAGGAAGTGCAGGTTAAACGCACCTAAATGGTGTTGTTTTTAATAATATTGAGCAAGTACTGGTCATTCCAACCTGCTTTTTTACGCCTTTCTTTGATACTATGCTTGTCATTTTGCTGTTGTAATAG
>NZ_JAIXST010000078.1 GCF_027484545.1 Runella sp.
AAAAAACGCAATACACAGCCAATAAAAAATGACAGAGAAAGTCAATAACGACAATGGTTTACAGGCACGGTGGACAGAACGCCAACTGGTAATAACTAAGCATTCGTTTTGGGCGAAGCCCTCGTTGTTTGTTGTCTTCCGAAGGGAGACTGCGAACTCAAAATACATGGAGTTTTTGCAACACGGCAAATGCTACAATATTGGCTTTATCGTCCCTGTTGGCCGTAATTGGCTGTGGCCAACCGTAACGGTCCAAAATAATTTGTGTGCTGTCGGGTAATCAAGGACATTCGGTTTGGTATTTTCTGACCGCACTGAGAAGTTTATAAATAAGGGGTGTTTCTTTGATTGATTGTCAGTACTAAATTGATAATTTAGGCCCTTTAAGTTTTAAAATTTGAAGGTCTTTTTCTAAAAATCGTAAAAACTATGAAAGCACTTTTACCCATTTTATTCTTCATTTTGCTTTTGTCAAAAGAAGGAATTGCACAAGATGAGAAACCACAGGCCATAGAAAGGGCTTGCCCAAACACATTTAGTGTGACTAAAAATACAAAAACCTATTCGTTAAGATACGCCAGTAATCACGCCATTGCCGAATCAAATAAAAACATTACTCAATTGGTTATCTACATTCATGGGGCCAGAAGAAACGGATTGGACTACTACGAATGGGGTGAAAAAGCGGTCATTGCAGCCAATAAAACGAATGAAACCCTGTTTATATCCCCTCAGTTTACTTCTGAAAAAGATTTGGAAGACCACAAACACGATGCTAACCATTTGTTTTGGACAAATAACAATTGGCGAGTAGGCGACGAGTCGGTGTCGAGTAAAAAGCGTAAAATGGACGATACCTTTAGCAGTTTTAGCTTAATAGATTCTATGATTGCCCGAGTTTGCAACAAAAAGCTTTTTCCAAAACTTAAAAATATCCTTATCGTAGGCCATTCGGCTGGTGGGCAATTTGTTTCACGTTATGTAGGTATGACACCAATGCCTACTATACAGAAGAAATACAAATTTCGCTTCATTGTGATGAATCCCTCCAGCTATTTATACTTAGACGATAGAAGGCCGATGAAAACAAATTCAGGGTTGACTTTTGCCAGACCTGATACAACAGGTTGTAGTAGTTTCAATGACTATCCACGAGGCACTGAAAAACTAAATCCCTATGCTTCTAAGGCAGGAATCGGAACCATCAAAAATCAATTTTTGAACCGAGACGTTGTGTTTATACTTGGCGGAAATGATGTCAATATGAACGATAGTAGTTTAGACAAATCTTGTGGTGGCAACCTTCAAGGGCGTTTTCGTCTGGAACGCGGACAGTTTTTTTATGAATACATTCAGCTTTTTTCAACCAAAAAGAAAATTCATCAAATTGAAGTAGTACCCAATGTGGCCCACGATGGCGACAAAATGGTCAATTCAATGGCTGCTCAAAGGTTTATGTTTAATTTTTAAGGGTAATTTGTTTACTGAATCGTTGTTATCAGATGTGTAACTCAGTACATTAATTATCATTTTTGGACTAATGCTAATTTTAAGGCAAGATTATCTTTAATTGTCTTAAAATTAGCATCTTGTGCTAAGTTTTTTTGCTCGGATTCATCTTTTGTTAAATCGAAAAGATACTCTGCACCAGATTTTGTTTTAATGTATTTGTATTGTTTATCTCGAAACGTAGTTCCGTTTTTAGTATCGGGGTTCATAACATGATCAATCTCTTCATAAGTAAAATCACGGGCAAAACTATTGGGTGTTGTTAATAATGACTTGAAGCTCTTTGAGTCTTGATAAGTAGTTATGTTTGTTCCTGCAATGTCGGCAATTGTTGCAAATAAATCGGTTGTATTAATTAAGGAAGCATCTATTCCTTTTCTGTTTACGCCTTTGCCATAAATAATCATTGGAACTCGTACACCACCTTCAAAAAGAGACCCTTTTGAGGTGTCTTTTGTGAAAGGACTTTGAGCAAGTACTTCTGGTGTTCCATTATCACCTAAAAAAATAATGATTGTATTGTCCAACTGAGCCTTCGGAATGTTCTGTAATAAGCGATTAATTTCTGTATCCATCGCCTCAATTGAAGCGAGATATTTTGACAAATTTGTATTCGTAGGCGTGCTGGTTATTAGGTTATTTGGTGGCTCTTGATAAGGAAAATGAGCGGCATTATGTGCCAACCATAAAAACCATGGTTTGGTTTGATTCTTTATCCAGTTAATTGACTCGTTCGTAAATTCTGTTGTTGTATAATTTGTTGAACTTGTAGTTTGTCCGTTCGTAACTTTTTGCCATTTATAATAATCGGTCACTTCACCACCCATAAATCCTGCAAAATAATCAATACCCATTTTGTTGGGGTTAGATGGTCCTCCATTGGTATTGTCGGACAAATGCCACTTGCCTATTACAGCATCGGCGTACTTGTTTGAAGTATTTTGTTCAATAAATTGTTGTATTGATGTAGTTGTCAGCTTAATACCCCCCGCATTAGGTGTAGGCAATCGAACAACACCAGTCCGAAATCCGTATTGACCCGATAAAATGGTAGCCCTTGTTGGAGAGCATAAAGGATTGGCATATACTTGCGTAAAAATTAAGCCATCTTTCGCCAATTTGTCTAATGTTGGCGTTTTTGCCTTCTGTGTGCCAAAATTTGAAAATCCATTAAATGGATCTATCCCAATGTCATCGCCTATTATTAGGAGAATATTAGGCGAAAGGTTTTCGGTTGCAGGCGTACTATTATCAATTGTATCACTTTTTTTACAAGAAGATAAGATAAACAAAACACTCATCATCAAAATGGAGAGCTTGATTATTTTTAAAAACATCGTTGCTAAATTTGATTGATTTGAAACATTTATTTATTCGGTAATAGCTAAATACACTGTTTTATTATTAATTCTATGTCTCGCAGATATACGCTGATTTGGCTGAATAACCCACAGCCTCGGACGGTCGCACGTTTTCGCGGAAATCAGCGAGTATCAGCGGATTTTAGATTTGCGTAAATCTGCGAGAGAGAAAAAATAACTTTTAAAACACTGTACTGAACGTAAAAAATTATAAACTTGAAATAGATAGTTGTTAGTTGAGTACCGATATTCTCTACTTCTAATATTCGTTAAAATACCCAAATCAACGGATTACGTATTGGTAAATTCCGAATTACTTCATCGTTTTTAGGGAAATGTTCGAGTTTTTTCCAAGTATCCAACCAAGCCTTTTCTTTATATTTTTGATACCCAAAAATCAAAAAAGGCTGTGCCACAGGCCATTCATTCCAGTACATTACATCCTGTGAACTTTTCCAAGTGGCTTTATTTTCTACAAAAGGATAGAGAAATTCTACCCCTTTTTTGAGGGTTCGGCTATCTTCTAACGCAAAATCCCACAGGCTCTCTTTTTCATCAGAAAGTACATGGCAAACGGTGGTCATGGCATCTAAATTGAAGAGCGAATAGCCATAAGGTTTAGTCCTTTTAAGTTCGAGCGGAAAGCTGCCGTCCTTTTCTATTTGATTGGGCATTAAGACCGTTTTGAATCTGTTTTTACAATAATCAAGCATTTCTTGGTTGCCAGTAAGCTTTGCAAATGAGGCTACTTGCATTACCCAACACGTTCCGTGGTTATTTTTTGCATCACGTTCTTCTATGCCGTAAGGATGTGAATTTACCCAGACTAAATACTTAGAAAACCAATCTTTTACCTTCCCTAAGTCTTGTTTATTGACAACTTTGGCATTTTGCATCACGAGTACACCTTGTGCCACTTCCATCATTTGTATCATGTCAATCAAGCCTGTACCACGTCCTGTTACTTTTCCTTTGATGGCTTGGGCATAAAGCAATGAGGGGTTCATGTAGGTTTTTTCGTCAATGAACCAAGCATTTAGATGTTCAAACGCTTTCTTGACGTATTTTTCGTCTTTGGTTAGCATGTACGCCGAGGCCAAAGTACCAATTATCTGACTGAACCGAATCATTGCCTTACGATGTGCCACGAAGTTATTGGGGTTTGACTGCCCATCTCTTTGGATGTAAGGCCCATTTGGGTCGTTTGGGTTTTGCCACCAATAATCACCTTCCGAATAAAAATCATGTAGCCCACCTGCCGAACGTTCGCATTGTTGAGCAGTAACCGTGATTGGCTTCTCGGTCATCGCAATTTTAGCGTTTCCTAACACTTGGCTTCTAAGAATTGGGCTTATAGTCTTAAATAACGAACTTTGTCCAATTCCAACAATTGGAAATAGTACGGAAATAATCAATATTTTGGCAAAAATTTTCATCTGGTATTTGTTATTGAGTCCTTTGATTAAGAATTTTATCTCGACTGCTTTTGATTTGTTAAAAATTCTGACATCAATTTCTCGTGGTCTTTCAGCACAGCCTTATATTCTGTTTTTGATGCTAAGTTTTCAGTTTCCAAAGCATCTTTTTGATAGTTATACAATTCCACTGCGACAGGTTTTGCAGTCGATAGAATGATTGTATTTCTGTAATTTTGTTCGTACCAAGCCACATAACGATAGCGTTTTGTCCGAATCGTATAACCCATCATTTTGTCGCCTTTTCTTGGATATTGACTTTGGGTAAATGATTTTAGTTCAATCTCAGGATTTTTCAAAACTGGAACTAAACTTTTACCAGCTAGATCTGCGGGTGTTTTTAAACCTGCCATTTCGGTTAAAGTTGGGAAAATATCTACAAACTCACTTAATCCTTGGGCTTTTTGATTTCCTTTAAATGCTGGCGATGCAATGATAAGTGGGGCTTTGGTGGCTTGTTCATAATTATCGTGTTTGCACCAAAGTCCGTGGTCGCCCAAATGCCAACCATGGTCGCCCCACAGAACAACGATGGTGTTTTTATCTAAGCCTTGTTTTTTTAATTCATCCAACAATTTTCCTACCTGTGCATCCATGTAGCTTACTGCCGCATAATAGCCATGAATTAACTCTCGTTGAATAGCCTCTGATTGTGGCGTGGCTTTGGCATCAAAATGTTCAAAATTGCTTTGCATATAAGCATTGTATAATTCCCCTGAATTTTGAGCTGCATAATCGGGAGCTCCTACGGGCATACGTTGAACACCAGAAATCTTGATTTTTGAACGGTCATATAAATCCCAATATTTTTTAGGCGAAATAAAAGGTAAATGTGGTTTAACAAAACCCACAGCATAGAAAAATGGCTTTTGGTCTTTGGCAAACTTCCCGAGCATTTCAATGGCATTTTTAGCGACAACGCCATCCATGTAGGCATCATCTGGCACATCTGCCGACTCTACAGCTGGACCTTTATTGTTTGCCAAATATTCAGTTAATTCTGTGCCTGTAAGCCCTCGACTTTTGGCATCAGCTTCAATTTTGGCAACTTTTGCTTTCGTTTCAGGCAACTGATAGCCGTTTACAGGTTTTTCAAAGCCTGCGGCATAATTGCTCGGAAATTTTCCATAGGATACTGCTGGAATACTCCAAGAAGGTACATCCATTCCTTTATCAACCGAACGTTGGTCAAACATTTTACCAATCGTCGCTGTAGTATAGCCATTTTCTTTAAAGTATTGAGGGAGGGTAACTACATTGGGAACCATGTCTCTGAGCTGGGTTTTCAAATCCCAAATTCTGGTATAATCAGGTCGTTGGCCAGTTAAAAGACTGGCTCGGGTAGGGGCACAAACAGCCTGCTGGCAGTAATTATTCATAAAAACTGTCCCCATTTTGGCCAATCGGTCAATATTGGGCGTAATCATTTGGCTTTCACCATAACAACTCAACAATGGTTTTAAATCATCTACAGCGATGAAAAGAATATTGGGTTTTTCTGTTTTTTGTGCAAAAAGGTCATGGCCTAAAACAAGTAAGCATAAAGCCAAAGTCCAAAGGGTAGTGGTTTTTTTCATAAAAAAGATTTGCAGTTTAAACTATTTCTAAAAAATCAGTAGCAAGCCAAAAATGATTGAAAAATTAAACAGTCCTTTCCTTTTTCCATTCATAAACAACTGCCCCATGAATGTCATGGTGTTGAAAAGTAATGCTACTTTTATTGTCTATTCGTTTTAAATCAACCGATAAAAAACCGCCTTTTACCAAATGAAAACGGTGATAGGCTTTGTTTTCACCTGGCGTACCACCTGCGTGCTCATCGCTTGCTGCACCGATGCTGAATTCATTAAGACCCGTTTCGGGATGCACCGAATGGTATTGCCAATGACGGTCGCCACAAATCACGAAAAAATTATCTGGGACATTCGCTTGAAGCCAATTTCGCAATTCATCGCCTTCGTGTTTGAAACCTTTATTGGTATGATTATCATCCTTCTGCGGACGGTCAGGCCCCACTAAAGGTGTTGGACTGACAAGCACTTTCCATGTAGTAGTGCTTTCTTTGACCGTTTTTTGAAACCATTCTTTTTGTTCTTTGCCCCAAATCGTTTTTTCGGGACCATCGGGCATTTCATTGGGAGAACGAAAATCCCGTCCATCCGTCAGCCAAATTTGTAGATCTTGTCCCCAACGGAAAGTGCGGTAACTTGGAGAATTTCCATACATGGGGGCTTGTTGATAGAAAATATTCTGCCCTTGTGCGAATGTAAAATCACCCATTTTTGCACCTGGTTCAGAGTCATTATCAAGGGTGTCGTGGTCGTCTTTTAGCCAATATGTACCGACATTGCGGTTAAATTCCATCAAACGAGGCAAACTAAACATGCGTTCCCAATGGTAACGCGCCAATCGCTCTGTAAAAGCCCTTGGCATATCGTTGTCATAATAGACCAAATCGCCTGTCAGACAAGTGAATTTGGGTTTAAGTGCCAGCATCGCTGGATAAATATTGTGCCCATCTGGATGCCCACGGTCGGGATAGCCTTGACAGGTCATCAAGCAAAAACGAAAATTGCTGGGTGTGTCAGCGGCAGGTGCGGTTCCAAATTTGCCTTTAAATGTTTCGCGTCCTTTTTTGCGTTTGTTGGTGGTCGCTTCGCTTTCGTAATAGTAAGTTGTATCGGATTTTAAACCTTCCAAAGTAAAATGATGAATGAAATCGGTGCTTTCTGATACTTCAACCCATTCAGTCGTTTGAGCTGTTTTTAAATTTTCATCTACCCCATAACGAACCCGCACAAAGCCTGAAACACCAGGACAAGCACCTTCGAGTTGCTCAACAGGAACGGTGACAACTGGTAATTGGCCTTGGGGATAATCGTTCATACGTCCAGGAATAAGTACACCTTTGTTATTGCGAACAGGCACTGAAGTTAAGCGCGTCCAAATAATGGCAGAAGTATCCGTGACTTCACCGACCCGCGTACCCATGGCTTGATAAATGATTTTATTTTCATCAAAAATACGGAGGGGTATCCCCGAAAGTACGGAAGAGCCCAAAGCGATTGAAGCCGTTTGTTTTACAAATGCACGACGAGTTACGGGTGTTTTATCTTTTTTTTTCATTTTTTTACCTTTTTCTTACTTTGTTTCACACCTACTTTTTTAGCCCAAACATCAAAATCAATGCTCATTTCAGCGACTTTTTTTTCAGATTGTTGAGCGATATTCTTATTTTCGCTTGGGTCTGTTTCGAGGTCGTACAATGCCCAATCGGCCTCATCTGCTTCTTTTACTAATTTAAAATTGCCTGTTCTAATCGCTTCATTGCCTTGATGTTCCCAATAAAGTGTTCTTGGATTCGCTTTTTTACCCGTCCAAAGATAGCTTAGGCTTTGACCATGAATATTTGTAGCGGCAGGGGCTTGTGCCAAATCAAGGCTTGTCGGCAAAAGGTCAATGACGTGACTTGGGGCATCCATATACCCTTTTTTCGGTTTGATTTTAGCGGGCCAGTGCATGATACAAGGGCTGATAATACCGCCTTCGTGGGTGAATTTTTTATACAATTTGAAAGGCGTATTCGAGACATTTGCCCATTGATAATCATACGTGCCGTAGGAACCCCGCTCCCCGATCCTTTTAGTGGGTAAGCCGAGTTTTCTATCGTCCACATTTTCATCGCAGCCGCCATTATCCGATAAAAAGACGATGAATGTGTTGTCTAACTGCTTCGTGTCTTCTAAATTCTTTATCAATTTGCCAATATTTCTGTCCATCCTGTCAATCATCGCTGCATAAACAGCCATTTTCCTTGCCCAAGTGGCTTTGTCTTGCACTGAATTCCAAGCTGGAATATTATTTGGGCGAGTCGTAAGCGCATAACGTTTGTCCAATAAACCCAATTTCTGCATTTTTTTGAAACGGTTTTCACGGGTCACATCCCAACCTTGTAGGTAGAATTTTTCATATTTGGCAATGTCTTCTTCGTAGGCATGAAGCGGAAAATGCGGCGCAGTATAAGCGAGATATAAAAAGAACGGATTGGCCTTTTTGCCTGCCTGATTAATAAATTCAATCGCCTTGTCGGTAAAAGCGTCAGTGGCGTAATACCCCTCAGTAGGAAGCACATATTCTTGGTCATTCAAGACCATAAAACGTTTTCTTTTCTCTTTTAAAACCTCAAAATAGCTCGAAGCACCCGAAATCAAGCCGAAATATTTATCAAAACCCCGTTTAAGAGGCCAATGTTCTGGGCTTTCACCGACGTGCCATTTGCCCGTCATATAGGTATTGTATCCTGCCGCATGTAGTCGCTCGGCAATTGTCGGCACACTCGGGTCGAGATAACCTTGATAGCTGCCTTTCTCTACTTTTTCATCTTCAAAAGACACCATGCCGCCCATGCCGACCGCATGAGAATAATTGCCCGTCAGTAAAGATGCGCGTGTCGGACAGCAACGACCTGCATTGTAAAAGCTTCTCAATTTAATCCCATTCACCGCTAATTTATCAATATTGGGTGTGCTGATTTCGCTGCCGTAGCAACCAATATCCGAAAAGCCCATATCATCTGCCATGATGATAATGATATTGGGGCGAGGATTTGCCGTTTCTGTTTTTTTCAGCGATAAGAAACTGCACAAAACGATACCACTCAACGCTGTGAGCAAGAGTAGAGCGGATTTGGTTTGTTTAAATATTTTCATAAAAAATTGATTTTTAACGCTTTGTAAAATACCCCCCTCCGTATGTCTGCTAAAATCTAAGGTTTTTTAGTTCTCACACCCCAATTATTCATATCTTCTACTTTCATTGGCAAAGATGAAATTATGAAATCCTTTGGTTTTTCACCTGTGTAAAGTATCGCTTCTTCTCCTTTTTTTAAATTCAGTTCAACCACGCCATCGTGCTGTTTCATTTTGACAGTTTTTGACGCAATCAGTTTTATTTCACCCATAAAATCTGCTTTAATCAAACAGGGGTCTCCTGCAAGACTTTGGATTTTTATAAACTCAGTTTTACTATTTTTACTAACAGCACTGACTAAAAAGCCCCCCTCAGTACGTAGGTTAAAAAACTCGGTATTTTGCCAAGTTGAAGGTATCGCAGGGAAAACTCGAATGACTCCACCCCAACTTTGTATCAACATATCTAAAATACTGCGTGCCGCTGAAATAGGCGACTCAAATGTGGGGTTTTCTCTTTCACTGTAAAAAGTATTGGGTGTAGCCGTTGGCGTGCGTTTCGGGGCAGGCGGTTCTGCAAATCGGGGTAATAACTCTAAGGAACGATTGAGCCATTTCAACGCCTTATCGCCCTCGCCCAAAGCTGACCACAAAGACGATGCGCCTGAAAATTTATAAATACAATTGTCGCCATCTAAATCGGTAAAATGTTGAACAGATTTTTGCATCATCGGAATACGATTGGGTTCGTTTTCAATCGTCATGTCATACAATGGAAAAATTGCAAAAAGGTGGCTATAATGCCGATGGGGTTTCGCAAAAGGCACGTCTTTGCCTATCATTATGCCGTTTTCATCTGTATTGTAGTCCTGCATTTTAGCAAGCGTTTCTTTCCAACGGGGCAATAAAGGGTCGTCAATTTTCAAGCGTTCAGCTATCGAAATCAATGTTTTAAAACCCCACCGAGCTAAGGCAATATTGAGACTGGTTTCTTTTGCATTACCGTATTCATCGGAATAGGTGTAGGGAATATGGTACAAACCATCGTCGCCTTTATACAAAATGCGTAAATAAACATTGAACGCCCGCCGCATCAAGGGATAAATCGCATTTCTCAAACGTACATCGTCCCCAATGCGGCTGTTGTGTACATAATACATCTGCATCAGCCATGGTAAAACGATGATATTCAATTCTTTATCATTATTTTTGTCGTCCGATAAAAACAGTGGATTGTACATATCGTCGTAGTTAACAGGATTTCTAACACCTGCACAATCGGCTTGAAAAGCTGCGGGAACATTGGCGATGAGTTGGTCTTTATGACGGTCAATCAGTTGGTATAAATTATCTTCCAAATCCGCGTGATTGGCAGTGCCAAACACAAAATACGTGAGTTGCACATTCAAATTCATCCACACGAGGGGCCAAGAAGTCGGCTTGAACCAAGGCCCCAAAAGGTCAATCACAGGCCGATTGGGGTGGGTCGCACTGCCTAATTTGTACAATTGAATCCAATAAAAACTTTCCAAACGGGCATCTGGAATAGATATAAAACTTGCAGAATAGTAGTTGTGCCACCAATTTCGGTGGGCTTTTTCCATATCGCTGACTTTTTTCTGTAGCCCCGCTTTTATCGTAGCTACCGCATCCATCGCCGAACCCGAAGCGGCTTTGCGGTATTTGCCCCAACGATTGGCAACTGTCACCAAAACGGTTCGTGAATTATCGGCATTAGTTTTTTCGCTCCACGCCGTTGCATAATCATCGCCCATCAACAAAGGCTGCGTGACGACTTCTATAGCGTCCATTATTTCTGTGCGAAAAGGTGGGTTTTGTTCATATTTTACATTCAATTCTAAACCCATTGCCCGTTTTGCAATGTAGCGTGCGCTTTGTGCTAATTGTGGTCGGAATTGAAATTTTACCGTTTTTTCATTGCCCGTTGTTGTCATATTGACCACAATCAATTCTTCTTCCGAAGGGGTAAAACAGCGAAAAGACAGTGTGCCTTCGGTCGTAGTCAATTCGCCTCTGATTTCAGCGTTCCATAAATCAGTGCAGATTGATGTTTTTATGATTTTGCCGACAGGCTTTAAAAGCAATTGCCCAATGGGCAAACGCGAAGTTTCATAGGCACTCGGTTCTTTTGTACGGTGGTCAAACACGTCCGTTCTGCCAATTTCAAAACGCAGCGCATTGGTGTCTATATCGTCTTTAAAAAGTATCGTTCCCAATAAACCATTGCCGACAAAAGCCCCTTCAAAATAGTCGGCGGGCATTTTATCCCACACTAAATCGTGTTGCGCCAAATAGGATTGCCAATGGACGTTTAGTTGAACGGCCGTTTGTTTTTGTGCCGAACAAAGGATGTTTGTTATGAGAAAACAGAGTATTGTAGTTGTTATTTTCATAATTTAATTGGTCGTGAAGTTTCCCCTCCATAAAAAAGGTATTTTTAAGGTATAAAATGCTCATTTTATCGCATCTCTCACTTCTTCAATAAACTTAGCCACTTTCACTTTTGGGTCGCCTTTGCCAAGTGTTTCAAGTGGAATATAGCTTCGATAACTGCTGTTTGAATAAAATCATTGTGGTTTTGAATGGCGTCAATAACACCGTGTTTTTGACCGTATTCGACACATTCTTTGATGTCTTTGACCATCCATGTCGCAATCGTATCCCATGAATATTCTTTTATGGGGTTCATGGTTTTTGCCATCAACGGGTCGTTGAAAGAAAAGGCATTTAAACTGGTTTTTAAAAATCTCTTTTTAGGGTTTTTGGCACTTTTTTTGTACGATATAAATCAAAAGATGTCAACGCAGGTGCAAATACCATTGATTTTATAAAATTTCTTCTTGCTGTTTGATTTTTCATCACGTTGTTATTTAGTTCTGTAAAAAAGGTGAAATACAGAGGGGGTAAAAAAGTAAATCATTTCCCCAATTTCAACTCCTCCATCAAAGCTAAAGAGAAAAATGCAGCTGAATAAGCACATGTCACAGGATACCACGGTCTGAAAGCTGCGCCCACTGCCGAGTGTAAATTTACGCCAACTAAACCGCCTTTGGCTTGCAAGTCGGGTCCATCGTATTGATTGTTGATGCACCAAGTCAAGGCTTTTCGGGCAGCATTTAGGTATTTTTTATCCGAAGAGGCTTTGTAGGTTTGATACAAAAGATAACTCCAAAGGGCTGTTCCTTTTTCACTCGCCCCCGCTTTTTCTATGGTTTCATCGGCGATGAAAGCCCAACAGCCTTCTTTTTTTTGCCATAAAAGCATTTGGTCTGCCATTTTTTTGGCTAATGTCAAATATTCGCCTGTGGGAACAGCTCGGTGCGTTGCCAACAGGCCTTCCATTGCCCAACCTAAGCCACGGGTCATTTTTATAGACGTTTGAACACCCGTTTTTTTGTGCCAACCCCGTTCCCAAAGCCCATCAGCACGGCTTAGTTTTTTAATGTGTTCTTTCATGTATCGGTCTGTCATTTTTTGATAATACGGGTCTTTTGTCACGGCGAACAATTCGGCTAACCCCTCTGTTCCAAAGCCCGATTCATCAATGGTGTGTACCGAAAACTTATTTTCATCTATATAAAAATCTTGTGGAATAAGCCCATATTTTTTCATCAAAGTATCTGTCGTGGCGGCTAATAATTTGGCAGCGTCCAAATACTCTTTTTTACCTGTAAAATTATAAAGCGGTAGCCAACCCCATCCTGACAAAAAATTAGCATCGGAAGTAGCAACACAATGTTGATAACCAAAATCGGGCAAAATAATGTCTCTGCGCCAGCGTGAAATAGGCACGCCGTAAACAGGGTGTTTGGTATCCATAATGCGGAGGGATAAGCCATTTTGACCTATTGCATCGGCAATGTTGATTAACTCTGTTGTGTTTTTCGATAGATTTAAATCTTGAATTTTGGTCGCTTCCAATAAAGCTTTTATGGCTGGCCCTGCGCCCCAAATCCAATGAGAGGAACGGTAAGTTTGGGCTTCAATGTCATAAAAAAGATTCAAACTGCCATAAGTTGGGCTTGCTGGATTGTGATTTTGAGAACGAATAATGTATTCTAAGGCATTTTTAAGGGATAACTTAACGTTTTTAGACGATAAATCATCTGTCTTCGGTTTTGTGAAAACGCTTAATTTTTTTGTAAAATCAATCTTTTGTGTGCGTGTTTCAGTTTTACTATTTTGAAGATAGCTAACTTCGACGGTACCCGACCAAGTTTCAGATAGTGGTTCGATATTATATCTAAATTGTCCGTTGATGAGCGGAACTTCTTGTAAAAAATAAAAATCCTGTACTTTAACTGTGGCAGGCTCTACATACAATGAGTTTTCCCAATCTTCTAAAAGATGTGGTGCCAAATAGAGTATTTGTTCATTTGGATAAATAGTTTTGTGGAAATGTTGGTTCCATGCCCACAATGTTGGCTTTTCATTCAATTGGACAACGGGTTTTACACCATTTTGCAATCTTAAATCTACAACAGGATACCATATTTCTTTATTTGGTCGTGGACTTGGAACAACTGTACTTGGGTCTGGATTTTTTGGTGAAATGTCAGTTATTTTTGTTATTCTGTTATTTCTGTCTGACTTTATTTTTACATAAACTTTCTTAATATCAGTAGAAAAGGTAGCTCTCAACTCTATTTTATTTTCAATTGAAAATACAGAGATTTCGTTATTTGTTTGCCCAATACTTTCTAATGAAAGATACATTAGAAAGTATAAAAAACTGAGTTTGATAGATTTGTAATTTTTCATTTTAAATAAATAGTTTACTCAATTTGTCTTCATTCCCGGTTTTAACAATGCCCTGGGGCGATTGGCCTCTGCGGTTTTAGGTACTTGTGAATTTGCAATAACCGCTTTACCTTTTATTGCAAATTTTTGAGTTTTTTGGTCGTTCACCTGATTGATATATTCTTTCGGGTCATTTTTATGAATATAGAGTTCTGTGCCTCTTTTGCCGCCATCCCATTCCGTATATCGCCATTGATTATTAATGACAGTTCTGCCTAAAACATCTACATTTTGGGTACTGTCATAATGAAAAACCATGCTTTTTGCAGGTGGAATGATTCTGTTTTTTCCACTAAAAAAGGGGACTAAATTTTTTCCTTCTAAAACTGGTAAAGTTGACCCGCCACTTAATGCCACTAAAGTTGGATAAATGTCTAAAAGTTCTACTGGCGAATTGACAACTTTTCCTTTTGGAATTCCAGCCCCAGCCATAATCATCGGCACATGGGTAGAAGCATCAAATTGACTTAACTTTGCCCAAAGACCATCATGGTCGCCAAGGTGAAATCCATTGTCGCCCACCAAAACCACGACGGTGTTTTCCCATAAAGAAAGTTTATCCATTTCATCTAATAAAAGCCCAATTTGTGAATCTGTAAATGAAATACAGGCATAATATCCTTGAATCGCTTCTTTTCTGTTGGGTTGAGAAAAACCTGATAGCTCAGTTTGTAAAGCAATTGGTGGGACATTAGACATTTTTGGTTCGGCTGGAATAGAAATTTTGTCTTTTGGATATAAATCAAAAAAACGTTTTGGGGCAGTCCATGGCAAATGCGGTTTGTGAAAACCTGCTGCTAAAAAAAAGGGCTTTTTTTCATTTACTTTTTCCCTCAAAAATCTCAAAATAGTTTGGGTATTGTGTGCGTCACGAGTTCTTGAACCGTCTGATGACAGTGCCAAAGAACTTGGTTTGCCGTCTCCTCCACCTTGGCGAGTATCCACGGCACTTTTTTCTTCTGGATCTTGGCTTGGATTATCTTCGTAAAAATCCCAAGAAGCAACATCACTCATTTTAGCATTGTGGAAAACCTTACCAGCCCCTGCTGTGAAATACCCTTTCTGGCGAAAATATTGAGGCAACATCACGGCATTGGGCAGGGCTGTTCTGGCTGAAACATTTAAGACATAAATACCCGTAGTCTCGGGTCTTTTACCACTTAGAAATGATGCCCTGCTTGGATTGCACAACGGATATTGGCAATAGGCACGGTCAAAACGCACCCCTTTTGCAGCTAAACGGTCAATGTTTGGTGAAAAAACTTCTTTGTTTCCATAGCAACCAAGCGAAGTGTTCAAATCATCAACTACAATGAAAAGTACATTGGGTGTTTTTTTAGATAATTCTTGCGAATAAACTGGTGTTAAAAAAAAAGTTATAAGTACAAAAACTTGAATAGCCTTTATCATTGTGTCCTATTTTAAAAGGTTAATTGCCCTAAAAATGAATTGTAAATCGTTTCATCGACTTCCTTTGCCAATTTATCATAAGCAGGATTGGAATAAGCTTTTGCTGCTGTTTTAAGTATATTGACGGTTTCGCCGTATTCCATTTTCTTGATTTGCTTATAATTCCAAGTTTTTTCTTTTTTTAGATAAGGTATTATCCAATTCACACATTTTTGAAGGCTTTTGCCATCGGCAGTCTGGTAGTTCCACAAATCAATATTTAGATGTTCAGCTAAATGTGCATTATGAAAAAAGCCCATTAAATTCATGTTCACGTACCCCCAAGAGGTGGTGCGTTCTAATTCGTGTGGTTGACTGCCATCGGGTTTAAGCTGACTTTCAATGCGTTTTTTTGTAACTGCTATCTGTTTTTTTGCTAAATCATTCTGACCTGTAAAAAGTGCATAGGATATAATCTGAACATCATAATACGTTCCATGATTATTATGCTCGTCGGCTTCGTCAATGCCCAGTGGGCTTTCCAAAGTCCATGTCAAGAAATCCATGAACCATTTTTTTAAATCCTCATGGTCTTTTTTTGACCAGTTTTTAGAGTTTTGCAATAAAATAGCAGCGTCAATTACTCGGTTTAAGGCACGGGTTTCGATGAGTCCAATGCCTCGCCCTGTATTGATTCCTGGAATTCCCTGTCCAAAGTTTAGATTTGGATTTTGGCGGGTTTCTTTGTCCAAAAACCATGTTTTGATGATTTTGGAAGCAAATTCGGCATAGTGTTCGTCTTTTGTGAAAAAATAAGCCAAAGCCAAAGTTTCAGCATCGTCTTCGACTTTATCCATTTCATCCGAGTCTGTTATTTCATAATATTCTGGATTTCGTTCGCCATCACGTCGGATATACGGCAATCCGTTTGGCTTTGAAGGGTCAGGCCACCAATACGGCCCTATACTCATGTAGTCGTGTTTGTCGCCACTGGGTGGGGTTTGCTTTTTGTGCATTACCGAGTACAATTTTCCTTCTTTAACAATCTTATCAGCACTTTTCAAAAGATTTTTTAGTGCTTGTTTTTTAGAAGGGTCAGTATTATTGGTAATGGCTTTAAGGTTTTTCGCCAAAATCCCTTCATTTAATAGAAGTGTCGAAGAACTGTTTGTTGCAAAATCGTTGTCTAACACACCTTTTATTATTTCTGTCCAAACCTTATAGCCTTTTTCGTTAAAATGTAGTTTGTCATTGATGTACATTTCGGGCTGGTATTTTCCATCTTTACCCAAAAGCTGTTGCATGGTTTCAATAAAATGCAGGTTTGGTGTATTTTGACAGTAGCTTTTAAACAACTCATTTGCTTCTACTATTTTGTTTTGAACTGCCCAACGGCGTTCATTTGGTGAAATAGCAATATAGTAAATTGGCGTAGTTGGGTGTTTTTGACGCACCTTTTGTACGACAGATTTAAAGGCTTCCAAAACTTGGGTCGGAGTTTTATCTTGTTTTCCTGCCGTAATATCGTTACTTCCAGAATAAAAAACGATGGCTTTGAAAGCGTGATTAGCCATAATTCGGTCAATGTAATAAGCCATTTCTCCAATATTAGACCCTCCAAAACCACGATGAATGATTTCGTGTGGGGCTAAATCTTGCTTGATGGTTTTCCATAAACGGATGTAGGAACTTCCAGTAACTAAAATGGCATTTGATGAATAGGATTCCGTTTTATCTAATTTTTCAAATTCTTGAATTTCTTTTTCAAATCTTAATATTCCCTTTGAATCTTCGTTTCTATTTAGTTGTGCAAAAAGCCATTGATTTACTTCCTTTAACGCATCTAATTGATTTTCATTTCCGATGTTATGCCCTGCGTTCACATACAGTCGTATGCCTGTCGGAATGCCTATGGCTAAGGCTCTTTCATACAAAATTTTGCTGCCGTATTTAAAACCATGATAAGCGTATGAAGAATCAAAAGGCACAGTGACGTCGGCAGTTCCATGAATATTAAACATGGGAATATCACCTTGTTGAATCCAATGATAGTCAACCATTGCCCCCCAACAGTCCACTACAGCATGTACCTTTGAAGAGTAACCCGCATTACCACTTGTTCCTTCTAACGTACCATGTTTTTGAATATTGATGTATTTGGGTACTTCCTGTTGGTCCAAATACGCCAGTTGCAGGGCAGTCATAGAGCCAGCCGAGCCGCCCATAACATAGATTTTGGTAGTATCTACGCCGTATTTTTCAGCGTTTTTTCTAAAAAAACGAATGGCAGCC
This sequence comes from Runella sp., assembly GCF_027484545.1. GTDB lineage: Bacteria > Bacteroidota > Bacteroidia > Cytophagales > Spirosomataceae > Runella. The sequence continues at coordinate 17,536 of NZ_JAIXST010000078.1, forward strand.
TTGGCATCTTGAACGGCTCGAATCATTGCTTCAAAATACGAGGTGTCAGATTTTGGTTTTTCTATTCCTAATCTATAATTGATAGAGCTTGTTACATAACCACGTTTTGTAAAACTTCGACTAAATAGCATTTGAAAACCTTTTGCTTTATCGCCATTGACAAAACCACCGCCATGAATGAATACAATGAGAGGGCGTTTTTTTAAAGTGTCAGAAGTTGGTGAATAAATATCGAGCAGTAATTTTTCGGATTCACCCTTGATGTTTTTAGCTTCGCCATATTGAATATTTTTTAGAGAATCTATGGAAGCAAATACTTCATTTTTAAAACGTTGTGTGTTTTGTCCTTGCATGTTTTGTGCAAAGAAAAACAGCGTAAATAATGGCGTGAAAATGTAACGAATCATATCTTTCAAGTTTTACTTATTCAATTTTCTTTTTCTCAACAAAGCTTCCAAATAATAGTAGTCAGCATATACGATAGGGACATCAATTTCTGATTTTGCTGGAAGATTACCCGTGCTATGAATCAATAAAAAACCTTTGTTTGTTAGTGGTTCGGCCTTGTAAGTTTTGTTGAGACTTTTCATGATTTTGTCGGCCGTTTCTTTATATAAAACTGCTTTCTCAGGAACCATTGTACTGAGTTCGTAAAGAGCCGAAGCGGTGATTGTAGCAGCCGAAACGTCTCTTGGTTCGTTGGGTATTTTTGGGGCATTATAGTCCCAATAAGGCACTAAATCTTTTGGCATACTGGGGTGATTGAGGATGTAATTCCCGATTTTTTCGGCTTGCTGTAAATACTTTTTGTCGCCTGTTTCACGATAACACATGGTGTAGGAATAAAGCCCCCAAGCTTGGCCTCTTGCCCAAGAAGATTCATCGCTAAATCCTTGATGGGTATTTCTTTTTGTAACCTGACCTGTTTTTGGGTCGTAACCAATAACATGGTACGAACTAAAATCGGGTCTAAAATGATTTTTCATGGTTGTATTGGCATGGCTAACAGCTACTTTATAAAAAGTAGAATCTTTGGTTTCTTTAAATGCCCAAAATAGTAGTTCAAGATTCATCATATTGTCAATAATTACCGGAAAATCCCATACTTCGGCGTGGTGGTCCCATGAGCGAATACAGCCAACAGTTGGATTGAAACGAGTAATCAACGTGCGAGCCGATTGAATCATGATGTCACGATATTTTGGGTCTTTTGTGAGACGATACCCATTGCCAAAACTGCAATAGATTTTAAAGCCCATGTCGTGCGTAACGCCATTTGTTTTTTCTTGCTCGATGGGTGCAGAAAATTCTTTGGCTTTTTCGAGCCATTTTTTGTCTTTGGTAAGTTCGTACATATACCATAAATTGCCAGAAAAGAAGCCGCTTGTCCAGTCTTTTGAAGCCACTAAAACCAAGGTGTCGCCTTTGGTTGTTCTTGGACTTACGCCTTTTGCACCACTGGCTTTTACTTTTGCGAACTCTTCAAAAGCATAATCAAACTGAGCTTTGGCGTGGTCAATGGCTGAGACTTTTCCTTCTTTGTTTTCCTTCTTTTCTTTATTCTGAGCTTCTGCATTTTGTGAGGCAATTGCAAAACAAATGCTTAGGACTAAAATATACTTTTTCATGTTTTTTGATTGTTTACAAAATTTTTATTCAACTGTAACTTTAAGTGGGTTTTCAATGCGGTTTTTGTAGGATTGCAAATAGCCAAACCATGCTGTGGCTGAGGTGATTACATTTGCTTTGTTCCAAGCTGCCCCTGTGTAGTACACAAATGGAACGTCTTTTTGCGAGGTAGCTTGGGTTAATAATTGCGTATTGCTAACTTTCATTTTAATAATTGGGGTAGAAAGAATGGTTCCTACACCCGTTATGCCATCTTCGCCCATTTGTGGTTCCCAATAGCCCATGATGCCTTGTTGTTCGTCCAATAACATAGTGCCTTGGTCTTTTCTTTTGATGATACCGACTACCAAATCCATACTTGGTTTATCTACATATTTGTATTGAGCCTCAATCCGATTGAGCTGAGAACCAGCATCTAATGAAATGGTTTTGGTGGCGTTGACTTTCATCCCCGCCACGTCCCAGTCATCGTATTCTAATGCAAAAGTTGTTCTGAGCGGGCCATTGTCTAATACTTTCCAACGAACATAATTTTTGGAATAATAGATTGAGTCATTGACGTAAGGGTAGGCGTTTCCTGCACCGCAGGTGTAACCAACGTGATAATAATCCATGCCATCGCCCAGATTGTCATGGTATTTTCCTCTTTTATAACGCTCATTAATAACCATTCTACTGGTACTTTTCACCCAGACATCTACGCCATAAGCCATTTCTTTGGGGGTTTGTTCGAGTGCTTTTCCGTACATTCTGAAAGCAATTTTATCATTTTCCCAAGCAAAATCATCTTTACGCTCGGGTACATAACGCCCATAGGTTTTTGTGACAGAAGTACCTGATTTTCCTTTCTGAATCAAAAGTTTAGTTGAAGCATTCGCCGCTAAATCTACTTGGACTAAGAGATTTTGAATGGTTTTTTCGCCCCGAAATTCAAATTGAAAAGGCACATCTTTTTTGGCGAGGTTATTAATTATCTTAAAATTGGATGTATCTATGCTTGGGTATTTTAGTAAAATATCTTTCCAAGCAATAGCCACAACTTCTTCCTTTCGTTCTGACGAAGTGGGGTTTGAAACAGTGATGATTGCTTTTTGATTTTGTGCGATTACTGGCTTTGAATATACCCAACTGAATGCCATCAAAATGAAGCCTAATTTTTTCATCTTAGTCGTTTTTACTTTTTTCTTTTTCCTTCAATTTTTCGGCCTTTTTGGCATTTTTCTCTGCTTTATTTGCGTGACGACCACTTCCGTCACCTTCATCCATAATTCCCCCTGCTGGATTGAGTTGCTCTAAAACTGCCGACAAACGTATTTTTGCCTCACTTACTTCTTTATTTTCAGAAACATTGGCTACCAGATTCTCTTCAAAGGGGGCTTTGCTCATATCAAACAATTTACCTTCTCTGTTCAATTTGAATTTTTGGTCTCTGACATACCATTGACTGCCCAATTCCATGAAAATCCATTCTCTCGGATTTCCTTTTTGACCTTTGAGTTGTGGAACAAAACTTCTGCCGTCCAAAACCTTGCTTTTGGGCAATTTTGCTCCTGCTATATTTGCCAAGGTTGGTAAAATATCGGAGGCGTCTATCAAATCATTGGTGACTTTATTAGGAGAAATTACGCCTGGCCAATTGGCAATCATGGGTACTAAACTGCCCCCTTCCAGCATTGAGCCTTTTTTACCTGAAAGAAGTTTGCCACCAATGGTTGCTTTTGGATATTGTTCGCTAGCGGTACCGTTGTCGCCCATGAAAACGATTAGGGTATTTTCTCGAAGTTTAAGTTCTTCTAATGTCGTTATTAATTTACCTACTAACTTATCCATATAAGCCACATTGTCGGCATAAAAATCTTTGCTATCGGGTTTGCTATCAGGTGTTTCTTGTATCAAATTATGCACATGTGACATGGCATAATGAACATAAAATGGCTGGTTTTTATTTTGTTTGATGAAGTTTACCAATTGCGTATGCATCAAATCAGGCATATATTCTTGCTTACCCAATGTTTTGGTTTCTCCATTAACCAGGTAATCTTTTTTATCTTTTGCCCAATATCCTCCACTGCCTTTAAACGTAATATAATCGTCAAAACCAAAATCGGCTGGTGTCAAACCAAACTGACTCCATTTGCCAATCATGGCACTTTTATAACCCTCCGTTTTTAAGATAGAGGGAATAAGGGTTTCTTCTGAGGGTTTTATTTTTGCCACATTGTCTTGATTTACTGCACCAGTTCTAAAAGCATAACGACCTGTCAGAATCAAAGCCCTCGATGGTCCGCATAACGGTGCTGTATATGCATGGTTAAATTTTAAACCATTTTTAGCGAGCTTATCAATATTGGGTGTTTTGTTATTGTCAGAACCATAACAGCCTACTTCACCAGTACCTAAATCATCGGCAAGGATAAAAATGATATTTGGTTTACTGGTATTTGTATTATTTTTCTTGGTTTGTGCTGAAATGTTTTGACCAAGAAAAATTGAAATCAGCAGAATTAAGTATCGAATCATTTTACAGTTTCTTAAAAATATTTTTTTAAAATTTAATCTTTCGCCTTTTTCCAATGTAAAGTGTCGCCTTTAAATCGAGTAAGAGCTTTCATTTCGGTTGGAATACCCAAATCGCCTTGCTGATTCATCCAAGATTTTAATTCAGCAACTAAATTTTCTTGGATACCTTTTAACTTGGGGTCGTTAGCCAAATTATTCAATTCATATTTATCATTTTTGATGTTGTACAGTTCTAATTCAGGGCGGTTTCTGTATAAACTGGCGTGGGCGTTTTCTTTCTTATTGTTTTTAGTTTCGTCCAACCAGCCTTCGTACAATTTGTTGCCAAGCTTGGATGCAGAGCAGTAAAAAGGCTCATTATAATTGAGATTCCAAATCAGTTTATAATCATGGTCTTGTACTGACCGAACAGGGTAGTTTTCAGAGCCGTTGTTGATACCACGTGTGGTATGAACGCCATAAACATATTTTCTGATTTCAGTATTTTTTCCTAACAAAGTGGCATAAAAACTTTTGCCATCAAGGGTCATAGAACCTTCTTTATTGGCTCTTAATGTAAGCGGGTCACCTCCTGCTGCTTCGTAAAGCGTGGGTAGGACATCGATGTATTGTGAAAGAATGCTGGTACGAGTTGAGGGTTTAATTGCTTTTGGCCAACGGGCGATAAATGCCGCTTTCAAACCCATATTATAGCAAGTCCATTTTCCAAAAGGTAATGAAGTGCCGTGTTCGCTGGCAAACATAAAAATGGTGTTGTCTTTTTTGGGTTGATTATCAACAATTTTCATACAATTGCCTACGAGGCTATCGGCATAAGTGATTTCGGCATAGTATTTTACCAACTCTTTTCTGGTCTCTTTGGTATCTACCATGTACGGAGCAATTTTAAGTTTTTTGGCGTCATATTGGGCGGGATTTCCACGAGTCCAAGGGCCATGGGGTTGGTTGGTGGCAACTACCAATAAATAGGGTTTGGTTTTATCTTTGTTTATCCATGCTTCGGCATCGGCTAAATTTATGTCTTGCCCTTCGCCGTTATCGCTGTCCCTGCCACCAAGGTACTCAAATGGGAAAGATGAAAGTGGAGCCGTATGCCGTTTGCCAATCAATGCTACTCGATACCCCATTTTTTTGAAGTGGGTAAAAACACTTATTACACCATCATAAACTTTGGCGTGGTTGGGATAACTGCCATTTTTTACTGGAAAAACACCAGTATATAAACTTTGGCGTGTAGGGCCACACATAGCAGTTGCGTTGTTCATATTATCAAAACATAAACCTTGCTGGGCTAATTTTGCCAAATTGGGCGTTTTTACATCTGGGCTTCCGTAAGGTTCGCAATCAACAGAAGTCATATCATCGGCTATGAAAAACAGGATGTCAGGCTTTTTCTGTAAATCGTCTGTTGATTTTTTTGAAGACTGAATATAAGATGCCAACAACAGAATAATGGCTATTGAACTCAGCGATAAGATTATTTTTTTGTTCATAATTCTTGATTTTTTTGACTACATGTTTTATTTGGAAGGTTTCCAAGGCCAAGGTTTTGTTTTGGTTCTGATGGCTTCGGTTTCCCATTTCTGTGCCATTTCTTTGGCTTTTTCTGGGTACGTTGTTACCAAATTGATTCGTTCGCTTGGGTCATTTTTCAAATCATACAGTTCCCATTTGTTTTCATCAGCGTCACCAAAGGTCTTTTGTTTTCCAGTTTTTGAAACCAATTTCCAGTCACCTATTCTGATGGCACGATTAGCAGAATGTTCCCAAAAAATAAAATCTCGGGCTACGGGCTTATTGATAAATGCAGGCACAAGACTTTTTCCTTCTAATGCTTGCATCTCATTCCCATTAAATTGTTTTGGATACTCTAAACCCGTAATTGCCAAGCAAGTAGCCATGATGTCAATCAAATGAGAAGGTTGTTTTCTTAGTTGTCCTTTTGCGGCAATACCTTTGGGCCAGTGAACTATCAAAGGCGAGGCAATTCCGCCTTCGTGGGTGTATTGCTTGTAGCTTCTAAAAGGTGTATTGCTCACATTTGCCCATTCTTCACCGTAGGTTGACCAAGAATTAGCATCTCCTGGCATTACACCTCTGCCACTTTGAACGAATCTTCCATCACGAGTGTATTCAGGTTTTTTATCTAAAAAAATGGCATCTTGTGGCATTGGCTTTAATACTTTTTGTGCCTCGGTGAGCGGCTTTGCAGGTTTATCAGTCTCGACTGGTTCGGCACAGCCGCCGTTGTCGTGCATGTAAAAGATGACAGTATTTTCTAATTCACCTTTCTTTTCGAGTGCGGTAATTATTTTGCCAATTCCTTCGTCCATGATGTCCACCATTGCGGCATACACTTCCATTCGTTTTACTTGCCAATCTTTTATTGGTTCATCTTTCCAAGCAGGTACGTCAACACCACGGTCGGTTAGCACACATTTATCGCTGATGATTCCTAATTTTTTAAGTTTGTTGAATCGTTGCTCTCGCATCACATCCCAACCTTTATCATAAACACCTTTGTATTTTTTTACATCGTTTTCTGGGGCATGAAGTGGCCAATGAGCAGCCGTATAAGCCACATAAAAGAAAAAAGGTTGCTGTTTTGGATGTTCTTGAATGAATTTTACAGTGGTGTCGCTGATAGCACGGGTATAATAAAAGTCTCTGTAAGGAGCAACGAACGTGTTATTGCTAATCAAAGTGCCAGGGTCATAATAACTGCCTGAGCCGTTGAGTGTACCGAAATAACGCTGAAAACCACGTTGCAAAGGCCAATTACTTTTATCACCGCTCGGTTTCATGTCTTTGGCTATGTGCCATTTACCTGTCATGTAGGTTGCATAGCCTGCTTTTTTAAAAACCTCAGCCATCGTAACCGCATTTTTACTCAAATCGCCCTTATAGCCTTCTTCGGTATAGTTCTCCGTAGAAAGATGCCCCATGCCTGCTTGATGCGGATACAAACCCGTGAGTAAAGACGCCCGTGTGGGACTGCAACGTGCCGTGTTATAAAAGCTCGTGAAACGTAATCCATTTGCTGCTAATCGGTCAATATTAGGCGTTTTTATTTCTGAGCCAAAACAACCAATGTCAGAATAGCCCATGTCGTCTGTAAGAATGACTATCACATTTGGCTTCTTGGTTTGAGCATTTATTGTTGAATATTCAAACAAAAGGCATGTTAGAACCAAGAAAAAGAAGAATTTATTAGTAGTTTTTTGGGAAATATTCATAAAAAAGAAATTAAAATCATTTATCAGCTACACATCTAAAACCCAAGTGTTCCATACCCGAATCGGGAGAACTTTTCATTCGGGCTGCAACTCTATAACCGCTACAATAGGATTCATTACAGAGAAATGAGCCACCTCGCATGGTTCTTTTAGGTACAGTTGGTTCGTCGGGGTCGTAGCTACTTTTCGGGCCTTTGGGGTTTTCAATCACCTTGACATTAGCCATCTGCTCATAATAATCGTGGTGATATAAATCGGCACACCATTCCCAGACATTACCTCCCATATCGTATAAACCGTAGCCATTTGCAGCAAAGGATTTTACTGGTGAAGCACCGTAAAAGCCATCTTTTGTGTCATTTTTATAAGGAAAACTACCTTGCCAATAATTACATTTGTTTTTGCCTTGTTCTACGTTTTCATTTCCCCAAGCATAGACATTGTTTTTGAGATTTCCTCTGGCGGCAAATTCCCATTCGGCTTCGGTGGGTAAGCGTTTACCAGCCCATTGGCAATAGGCATTGGCATCGTCCCAACTAATATGTACAACTGGAAATTTATCGTTGCCTTTAACATTACTGTTTGGTCCTTTTGGGTGTTTCCAGTCTGCACCGTGAGTCCATTGCCACCATTGGCTATAATCTTGCAGATTTACCGCACTTTGAGTAGGCACAAAAACCAATGATGCCGCTTTAAGCATTTCGGGTTTTGGCTTTGGTGTATCTGGTGGTAAAGTGGCTTTGATTTCATCCCAGTTTACATCTTTTTCGGCGGTGGTTATGTAGCCTGTGGCTTTTACAAAAGCAGCAAATTGTTCATTTGTTACTTCGGTTATATCCATAAAGAAGCCATCGAGTTTTACTTGGTGTTTAGGCAATTCATCTCTTCTACCTTGCTCATTGTCAGCTCCCATTTCAAAGGTTCCTCCTTCTATCCAAACCATACCCTCTCGATTTGTGGCAATATTGGTAGTTGTAGAATCTGTGCCTTTATTTTGGGCTGCAAATCGACTTGGTATTTTTGAAGTACAACAAGTCATGGCCTCCGCTTTCTTCTTTTCATTATATTTATAAAAAGAAAAAGCCGCAATACTTGTTATCGCAATTGTTAATAAAACCCATTTTAAGTTTTTCATCTTCTTTATTTTTTCATCCAACTAACGCCAACATCTTTTTTGCTTACAATTTTTGAAACATCAAATACCATGATTTCTTTGTCTGAAAGTTTGATTTGATGAATGACAAGGCGTTGGTTGATAGCATCGATTACAGATTTGTTGGTAAATTGTTTTCCAAAGTAAAAACCATCTTTTAAAACCAAATCTTTTGTTTTAATTTGTGAAAAACCTTTTTCTGATGTTGCTCCATTGGTATAAAAGTTATCAGTTAAAGTATAAGTCGATGTTGGGTCTTCAATTACAATAGGTTCAATGTGTTTTCCTACTGTATTTACGACGGTGTTGCCCACCAACAAAACATTTTTCGGGGCAACCAATGGTTTGCCTTTGTTTGTATTTCCTACACCAATTTTTATGGCTGCACCAACCGAATTAACGATTGTATTATAGGCCACAATGGCATTGTCGGCAGGATAATACTCATTTAAAGCCGAGTTTTCTAAACCAGACATGACTGTTATTGGTGATTTCATGTCTTTATCACTACCTTCCAGATTCTCTACGTAATTATTAAAAAAAGTATTATTGGGATTGATGACTCTCAATCCTGCACTTTCTTTTCTGCCCGCCTTACCGTTGATGTAATTACCATACACAAAACACTTTTGTCCGTGCCTGATTACCATACCGCCATCATTTCCGATGAATGTATTAAAACGATAAATATTATCCCAGCTTTTATTACTCACTACTTCTGTTTCGATGCGTTCGTCTTCAAAATAATTGTATTCAATGATATTAAAACCGTGTGAGAAAGAAGTCGTACTTGTGCCCACTCTGATTTGTTCGCCGCCATTTTCTGAAAAAGTACGATAACCAAAATAATTATGATGAATATGATGATGTGCTGAAGGGGCTACATCCGAGCCTGGAACATATTCTTTTTCTTGTTTATATTCTACCACAAGCGTCGGCCCTTTGTTGGTTTTGCCTAAAAAATAGCAATGCTCAACTTCATTGTATGTCCCGACCAAATTGACATAATAATTGGTTTTTCCTGTTGACTCAGCATGGGTATAGTTTATAATAGCACAATTACTGATTTTTGAATGATGTGCTTCTTTACTTCCGATGGCAAAGCTAATGACGTGCTCTTTATCTTCTAATGTGCATTTTCCTTCAAACAAAAAACCTTCAACTTGTAAATAATTGCCACTCAAAAGTATTTGAGAACTACCCGAAAATGAAACTCTTCCCGCCGTTTGAGCCTTCAAAATAATTGGTTTTTCAGCATTACCATTTTCTTTAAAATTAATTTTAATGTCCTCGTATTTACCATCTTTCCAAACAATAACATCACCCGCTTTTGACTTTGACAAAGCAGTTTCAAATTCGTTTAAATTAGCTACCAAAAAATCAGTAGCATGTGCTTGCATACAAACAAATAATAAAGTGATTATTAAAAGTTTTTTAGTCATTTTTGATTCGATTTGAAGAAAGCTAACATTTTAGCATTCATATCTTTTGCAATTGTTGCATACTTTTTGTCTTTCACCACGTTAACCTTTTCTAAAGGGTCTTTTTCGTAGTCATACAATTCGCTGGCATAAACTTTTTTAGCAGAATAGGGGTCATTGCTGGTAAAGTCACTCATCCAAAGCACATACCGATATTTTTCGGTTCGCATAGCGTATCCCATCAATTTATTGGTGGCGTAGCCCAAACTTTTCTGTTCTTCTTTTTTCAATTTTCGAGGATATTGACTTACAGAAAAGTCTTTTACCTTCGCTTTGTTATTGACCATAATAGGCTTTAAACTTTTGCCATCTAAAAAAGTAGGAATGGGCGTACCTGCCAAATCACATATCGTTGGAAAAATGTCTAAATGTTCAGTCTGAGAACTTGTTTTTCCTGATTTTATTCCTGGTGCGGCAATAATGAGTGGTGCTCTGGTTGCTTGTTCAAAATTGGTATGTTTTTCCCATAAATCATGGTCGCCTAAATGCCAACCGTGGTCGCCCCAAAGTACGATAACAGTATTGTTTAATGTCCCTAATGAATCAAGAGTATTCAAGAGGATTCCCACTTGGGCATCCATGTAAGAAACCGCAGCATAGTATCCATGAATCAATTCTCGTTGCTTTTCTTCTTTAAGATTTACATGAAGACCGCCCTCTTCATTGTAAGTAGCAAAGGCTGGAATATCTGTATAATTTCGTAATTCTCCCGAGCGGTGATAAGCGATTTCAACGCCATTTTTTGAATGCTCTTGAAAAGTTGCCAATGGCATGTCAGCATCCTTATACAAATCCCAATATTTTTTGGGGGCAACAAAAGGTAAATGAGGCTTATGAAACCCAACCGCCATAAAGTAAGGTTGGGTGTTTTTTGAAAACTTTATCAATTGTTGTTTTGCCAACAGAGCATCTACGCCATCATCATAAGCGTTGTCAGGTACATCAATGTTTTCAAATGATGGACCTTTTCTACTGGTTGGATTTTCATCGTCGCCATCATCATTTTTTGGTTTTTGAACTTTTTTATCGAATAAAACCTTCATTTCAGGCTTTTGGTATTGACCGTTAGCAGGTTTACCCAACCCATTGGCATAGTCGCTGGGTGATTCTAACAAATAAGGCACACTCCATGAAACAGGATCTACTCTTTTAATGGCACTTGAGGGGTGGAAAATTTTTCCGACCCCCGAAGTAGCGTAACTTTGTGTAATTAGATATTGAGGAAGTGTAATAATATCGGGGTTCATGTCCCGCATTTGGGTTTTTAAGTCCCAAATCTTGGTGTAATCGGGTCGTTTACCTGTCATTAAGCTTGCACGGGTAGGTCCACAAACCGCTTGTTGGCAATAATTATTCATAAAAACAGTCCCCATTTTTGCCAAACGGTCAATATTAGGTGTCTTTATTTGTGTGTTTCCGTAACAGCTCAATATTGGTTTTAAATCATCAACTGCAATAAACAGGACGTTGGGCTTGCTCTTTTGCTGGGCAAAAATACTTGTTCCTAATAAAATTAGGAACAAGCTAAGTAAAGATACTTTTTTCATTGTAATTGATTAGTAACCAGCGTTTTGAGGGATTACAATTTGAGTATTATTATCAATTTCCCTTTGTGGAATAGGCAATAATAAACGATTGGGATTGGTATTTGTTTGCAAATCTGTCACAGACAGCCTCGGTGCTGAATAGGTGCTATAATGACTTGGATACATCAACGCAAAGTGGTCTTGCAATGTTTTTTCCGCCGTGATAGTTGTTAATGTTGTATTAAATCGTAACAAATCGAACAGTCGTTGGTTTTCAAAAGCAAATTCAAGTCTTCTTTCGTCAGATAATGCCTTCTCAAATAATGCTACTGTATTAACTTGCGTGGCCGTTAAATCTGTCAATGCAGCACGTTTACGAACTTGATTAATGAGTGCCAAACTTGCGGGCGTATTTCCTTGTGCTTCGGCCAGCATCAGCAATACATCAGCATAACGAATTACTGGCCAATCACTTTCAGAATCTTTGGCTACAACCATCACAGAAATATGTTTTTTGGGATAAAGTTTTGCGGCAGTCCCTGTTCCATATACTCCAATATTTACTGCTTTTCTTACATCAGTTGTTGTATATAGGTTATTAACTTCGGAAGTTGGGTAATTATAACCACTACCATCGCCATTGGCTACGGCAGCACCGCTATTTAGAGGTGCGAAAAGGTTTGAAAACTGAGAACCCAATCCTAAACCACCTGCTTTGTAACGAACAGAGAAAAGAATTTCAGAACTCATTTCCGTTGCAGTAGAGAAGATATTTGCATAAGAAGCAAGTAAACTATACCCACTATTGGCAATAATATCTTGCAACAAGGTAGCCGCCTCCGTTTTTTTGTTGAGAGTGAGATAAACCTTAGCCAATAATGCCTTTGCAGACCAAGCGTTTGCACGCCCCAAATCAACAGCTGAGATGGACGCAAATTTCACAGTGCTACCGTTGGCTGCTGCGTTCTGTAAATCAGCCACAATCAGTTTGTAAATCTCTTCTTTCGAAACCCGATTGATATCTTTTGCCTCCTGAGGTGTTACTGGCTCGTGTGCCAGAAACACACCGCCGTATAATCGTACTAAATTGAAATAATGGTAAGCTCTGATAAATGAGGCTTCGGCAGAGAGTTTTTTACGGTTGGCCTCATCAATCGGAATATTAATTTCACCAAAAGTCAATGCTCCTGAACCTGGGCTATAATTGGCCCCTAATGCATCAAGTACAAGGTTGGTATTACGGATATTATAGTAAACTGACAGCCAGTAATTATAATTACCAGCATGTGAAGTACTTGGATATAGCATGTCCAATTCACTCAAATCACGGTTTACCTGTGAACTACTACCCGTAGCTCCCATGACAGAATTGTCACTACGAAGTTCGGTAAGTGTCCATTCTTCAACCAAGGTTTTTTGCATACCACTATAGCAGCCCGTCAAGGCACTGCTCACCTCCGACTGATTTGAGTAAAATGTACTGGCATTTAGGTTTGATTGTGGGTATAAGTCTATGATATTGTTACAACTACTCAAACTTACAAACGAGAGAAGGATTATATATTTGATTGCTTTCATTATTCAAGAGTTTTTAGCGATTAAAAATTAATGTCAATTCCAAAAATGATGGTTTTAGGAATAGGGAAACTTCCTCTTTGATAGCCATCTACCAACGACGAGCCATACGCACCATTCGTAAAACGTCCTTCTGGATTTAAGCCTCTGTATCCTTTGGCAGTATGAAAATAAAGGTTTTGCCCCGAAGCATACACTCTCATTGAACTCATTCCTACGGATTTTGAAATTTTAGTAGGCAATTTGTAGCCTAAGTTTATTTCTCTGAGCGAAAAGTAAGAGGCGTCTTCGACTACATAATCTGTAAGTAACCAGTTAAAGCCATTTGTATTGTAAGGTGTTTTGCCATCACCTGGAAACATGGGGCTCAACCAGCGGTTAGCGTTATAGGCCCTGTTTTTCTGTTTGGCTTCGTTATAGTTGGGATCTCCATTGACAAGCGAGCCTCCTTGCACACCTTGCAACGAAAAGCTAAGGTCAAATGACTTGTAATTGAGATTGTTAGTAATACCCCAAGTAAAATCTGGATATGGATTTCCAATGACTGTTCGGTCGTTGTTGTCGATAATTTTATCCCCATTTATATCAACCAATTTTAATCCCCCTGGAACAAAATAGTTTGTTAGGCTACTTTTTACACCATCCGCTTTGGCTTTGTCCACGTCAGCTTGTGATAGCCACACACCATCTGTTTTAAAACCGAAAAACTGAATCAATGGGTCGCCAACTTTGTTTTGATAGACTTCTGTCCGTTCGCCTTGATTCAATAGGTAGGCTTCTTTGCCTAATTCTAATATTTTGTTTTTGGTATGAGAGAAATTAGCAGAAGTATTCCATTTGAAGTTTTTGGTAGATATATTTCGGGTTGTTAATTCTAATTCAATACCCTTGTTTTCTAAACTACCGATATTATTCCAAAAAAGAGGAACACCCGTAAAAGCCATTGATGATTGTTGCAGCAATAACCTATCTGTTTTGGATTGGTAAACATCAACCGAAAGCTCTATTCTGTTTTTGAGAATAGCCAAGTCTAAACCCAAGTTGGTTTGAAAAGTACTTTCCCAAGTAATGTCTTTGTTGGCAATTATGGTAGGTGAGGTAGATTGACCCGCCACTAAGTTGCCATTTCCTGTACCCAAAGGATAGTTGGCCGAATACATTAAATCCAAAAAGCCAAAATCAAGAATGCGGTTGTTACCAGACACACCATAGCTTGCTCTTAATTTTAATTTATTCAACCAGCTTATGTGTTTCAAAAACTCTTCTTCGGTGGCTACCCAGCCTACTGAAATAGATGGAAAAGAACCCCATTTCTTGCCAGGGCCAAAATAAGAACTACCATCAGTACGAAAACTTGCAGAGAGCAGGTATTTATCTTTGTACTCATAATTGACCCTGCCCAAATAAGATAACAACCCAATTTGATTGATGGAACTTGTTGTTCCAGCTTTGTCAATTTGTGATGCATTGTTGATGGTTCTGATATCATCGCTTGGGTAGTCCAATCCAGTTACTTGGCTTCTGCTTACTTTGGTAGTTTGGGCAGTATAACCAAGCAAGGCATTGATAGTATGACTGCCTATGGTTTTTGTATAATTCAAGGTGTTTTCAGAAAGTAAATCAATGTAAGAAGTAGTATTGTAAACACCCTTGCTTACGATACCATCGCCCGTTGCATTTCGATTAGCCCAGTTCAAACCAGAAGAATTGTTGACATAAACACTCGCCATCGTTTTGAAATCTAAACCTTTGAGGAGATTGATGGTCAGGTTGCCCGAACTTTGTAAACGATACTCGTTCGAGTTTACATCTTGACTTAACACTGCAGATTTAGGGTTGTTTTGTGATGAACCCGTTTGTGGCCCTGTTGGCCCTGTAGATGTCCAAGTTGATCCATCTGGCATCAAACCAGAGTAAACTTGATTACTAAAATGTCTTGGATGGGCAAAATCACCCGCTTTTATATCAGCCCATTGAGGGACTTGTCTGACCCAAGCCGCCGTTTTTTCATTGTGATACACGGGCAGTGAGCTGGGAAATCGCATAAAATTGGTGAAATTCTCAGATGGTGTTTCTCTTGTAGAATATGAAGGATTTAGGTTGAGCGAAAGTTTTACTCTTTTGCTTAAATCCACATCTACTTTTGCACGTATATTGTATTTCTCATAATTACTTTTAAACATCATTCCTTCGTCTGACTGATAGCCACCAGAAATGAAGTAACGAACGTCCTTTTTCCCGCCAGACGCACTCAACAGAATATTTTGAAACTTTCCCGACCTCAAAGACTCGCTTTGATAATCACTTCCTTGACCATCCAGCATAGTTTGTTCAATGATATAAGCCGAGCGGTCGTTATCACCAGCTGTATTTGCGATTGTTCGAGCTGGTGCACTTGGGTCTTGTGCTCGCAAGGCCGCTTCGTCAAAAAGCAACTTTACATAGTCTGTTGCCGACATGATATCATACCTTTTGTAAGGTGTTTTTTGCCCTACTGAGTATTTGAAAGAGTATGTTGTTTTCTCTGACTTTCCACTTTTTGTGGTGATTAGTATTACCCCACTTGCACCACGAGATCCATAAATAGCCGCCGAAGCCGCATCTTTTAGTACTTCAACCGATTCAACATCAGCCATGTTGACAAAGGCAAGTCCGTCTGGTACAGGTTGTCCATCAACTACAACTAATGGACTCGAACCTGCATTTACAGAGGTGATACCTCTGATAGTGATTTTTGGAGTAGCACCCGCTTCTGAAGAAATATTCTGAATTTGTACACCAGCTATTTTACCTTGCAAGGCTTGGTCGAGTCTGGAAACTGGTGCTTCGTCTAATTTTTCATTTTTGTATTTGGAAACAGCACCCGTCAGACTTGATTTTTTTTGTGTACCATAGCCAACTACTATGACTTCTTCCAAAGATTTGTTATCAACCTTAAGCGAGACATCAATAGAATTGCTATTCCCAACAACGATTTCTTCGCTCTGATAACCCACAAAACTAAAGACCAATACTGCTGTTTTGGCATTGGCTAAATCTAAAGTGTATTCACCCTTTGCATTGGTCGTGGTCCCTTTGCTTGTTCCTTTCACTACTACACTTACACCAGGCAGAGGTTCACCACTTGCTGCGTCTTTGATACTCCCTTTTATAGGATTGTCACTTGTTTCGGAATTTGAGGATTGCTGAGCTGACGGCTTTATTTCATTTATATCATCGGCAGATGGCATATTGCTCAAAATAATATTGTTTCCAGAGGGCCTATATTTGATGCCAAGTGGTGTTAAAAAAGCATCCAATACCTCTTTGACAGTCTTATTCTGAACGTTGATTGAGCTTTTTCTTTGGGCATCAATGGCTGATGAACTATATACAAATTTTAGTTTTGCTTCAGCCTCAATCTGTGACAAAATGTTTTTAATTGACTTTTCCTTGATGATTAAAGAGATACGTTTTTCAAGAAGTTCTTGGGCATAACTCTTTTTTGCATAGGCCATTCCTATAAAAAGAAAGGTTATTGCCATTTGAGTAATTGATATTCGCATGATTTTAAGGAATGTTTTATTCCTGAGTAAATTTACTTTCATTACATTTGGTTGTTTTTGTAAGATTTGGAAACGGTTTGACAAGAACACTCCCGACAACGATGCATGAGACTGATATTTTCGGGAGGGGATTGGGGTCGGTAGTGGTGCAAGCACTACCGATTTTTGCAACTTTGGGTTGGTGTTTTTATAAGATTTATTGTCTTATTGAGAATAGTACTATACTTTATTTACAGCCTTTGGCATAAATTACGATTTGGCCATCTACTACTTCATAACGGGCTTGGATGGTCTCACAGATGACCTCTATTTTTTCATAAAGCGTTTCTTGATTCTGGAATACAGCAGTGAGATTGCAATGAGCCAACAAATCGGCATCAAACGTAATTTTTACACCGTAGGCTTCCTCAATTTGCGTTAGCACTTTTGAAATAGGCGTTTCGTCGTACTCAAATTGGCTATTTTCGGAATTCGGAAAAAGAAGTATCGGTTTTTCGACCAAGGTTTTTACTAATTTCTCTTCTGTTTTCTCAAAAACCACTTGTTGATTAGGAACCAATAACATTTGCCCTAAGTGTTCTATATCATTAGTACCAGCTTGTTGATAAACGGTCACCCTTCCTGTACGCACAGCGACCAAAGTTTTGGTTTCGTCTTTATAAGCTCTGATAGTAAAACTTGTCCCTAAAACCTTGGTAACAATGCCCCCGGCATACACTATAAATGGGCGCTGAGGGTCTTTTTGAACTTCAAAAAATGCTTCTCCTGTCAAAAAAACCGTTCTGGTTTGGACTCCAAAATCTGTAGAGACCTGTAGCTTACTCCCTTTTTTGAGGGTTACGACAGAGCCATCGCTTAATTTCGTACTAAGTGGCTGTAAACTATTGTTTTCGGTTTCAGTAGTCTTTGAAAGAACTAGATATTCTCCATTTGGCACTGAAAAGAACGATTTTTGGTATAGAAAGGTAAAAGCCATTATCAAGACGATTGATGCGGCAATTTTAAACCAAGTTTGCTCGAAGAGTCTTTGCTGCTTTGACTCTGTTCTATTCAATATGGCCTGTATTCCTTGTTGAATCTGCTGAGTTGGAATTGTTTTTTCTTCAATTTGAGAAGCAATCACTAAGGATTTGGCTTCTTCGAGTAACATTTTTTTGTTGGGATGCTGCTCCAACCAATTTTCCCAAAAACAATCTTTACTCGAAAGCTTCTTTAATACCCATTTTCTGAAATAGAGGTCTTGTACAAAATCCTCTATTTGATATTTCTCCAATTTGTTCATAAAGATGATTAAGTAATTATAGTGGTTATGGAAAATAGTAATGACATTACCCAGTTTTTTCTTAATAGTTTCAGTGCTTCATACACCAAATTGATAGCGGAATGATGATTAATTGCCATTATTTGGGAGATTTCTTCATATTCTAATTCTTGATTGAACCGCAAATACAACGCCTCTCTTTGCCTCTTGCTTAATGTAGAAAGGTGGTATTTTAGTTTTACGAGCGTTTCGTGTTCGATTTCGTTTTTAATCAAGTAGGTTTCTATATTAAACTGAACCTCAACTTCATAATGGTCATCAAGGTCAGTTACTCGCTGATGCCAGAAATTGCGAGTTTTCTCCTTAAGCAATGCTCTCCGATAAGACGAAATAAGGTATGCCTTGATTGATTGGGGGATGTCAAGCTTATCTCGGCAATTCCACAATTCAATAAAAAAATCCTGAAGGCAATCCTGAGCAAAATCATTATCCCTAACCAAACGTTGACCGTAATTAAGCAAGGTCGGATAGTATAGATTCAATATTTTTTCAAAAGCCTTACGATCACCTTTTTGGAAGGATTGCCAAGTTATTGTCTCCATCACTGATAAATCTTCGTTCATTTGTGAGGTTAGAGTTTAATACTCATTAATATATTCACTCCTTATAAATCGCATTTAGCAATTGAAATATTTCAAGCTAAAGTTAGATGATACTCAGCTTTTTACAGTAAGAGACAAAAAGAATAGTAGAATCCTGAAAATAAATGTGTTTTTTTCAGGATTCTACTATTTAGTAAATTTGACAGGCTGTTTTGGGTTTTAAATCAGGACTAACGATTTCAATCTTAATTTGCCATTTCCTAAAAAACTTATCTGAAATTTGATTTATGGCCTAATTGCTTTCTTGGCTGTTTTTTTGCATACAAGCTTCAGCTAGACTTAGTCACCTCAAAGGAGGTTATCTCGATTTCAATTTTAGATACTCTTAAATCCGTCACTCCCGCCGTTCTTACCTCCGAACAAAGTCGTTTTGCTTTTCATTTACCCACAGGCTATCACATGGAGTGGGTTTCAATCGTTCCCATGATAAAGGAACCTGTAGCCATTGCTTAAATTATGGAAACGCGCCCATGTACGTAGTTTAAATGGAAACCTACACCAAAGACGCAGATGGCAAAAGCAGGGTAAATGTTGTTGGAGGATATTTAGAGGCGCGGGGAAACTGATAAAAGGTCTGTTTTTATTAAAGACCTTTTGTCGCCACGATAGATTTGGGAATTCCACTGATTTATGTTGGAGAAAGGGAGATACAGGCAACGGCGACCGCCAAAAATGAAGTGAATGAATCACCGAATTTGAAATACCTTCTTTTCCCCTTACCTTCGCTCAAAACCACATTCCTAAACAAACTATGAGATCTATTTTTACGCTGCTTTTAATCACAATCACTCTTTTAGGAGGATTTACCCAAAACAAAAAGAAAACAAAAACATCGGCCGCTGTGACCGTGGTAGAAACGCCTAAGCCTGTCAAAATTGACTACGACAGCGTATTTAAGGCGGTTAAATGGCGCAATATAGGCCCCTTTCGTGGCGGACGCTCCGTAGCGACCTCTGGGGTAGTTGGCAATCCCCTCGTGTATTACATGGGTACAACCGGGGGCGGCCTCTGGAAAACAACCGACGCCGGTCTTACGTGGTCCAATTGCTCAGATAGATACTTCAAAACAGGCTCGGTAGGAGCCGTTTCGGTGGCCGAGTCAGATCCCAATGTAGTGTATGTGGGCATGGGCGAACACGCACCTCGTGGTGTTATGACTTCTTACGGTGACGGTGTCTATAAATCGACCGATGCCGGCAAAACATGGACGAAGCTCGGTCTTGACCTTACGCGTCATATTTCCCGCATCAGCATTCACCCCCAAAATCCGGACATCGTGTACGTAGCCGCTCAAGGAGCGTTGCACGGAGCATCGGAAGAAAGAGGCATTTATAAATCGGTGGATGGTGGCAAAACGTGGAAAAAAACGCTTTTTGTTGACACTAATACGGGTTGTTCGGATTTGAGCATGGATGTTACCAATCCACGGATTTTGTACGCGGCCATGTGGGATCACCGTCGTTTGCCTTGGCAAATGGTCAGCGGTGGCAAAGGAAGCGGTTTGTACAAATCGGTAGACAGTGGCGAAACCTGGACGAAAATGGAAAAAGGCCTACCCAAAGAATTGGGTAAAATGGGTATTGTAGTGTCAAGAGCCAATCCAAGTCGGGTATTTGCGGTCATAGAATCAGATACCGAAAAAGAGCAGGGCGGAGTTTTTCGCTCGGACGATGCTGGAAAGTCTTGGACTCGGGTCAGCAAAGACCACCGAACCGTGCAGCGGGCCTGGTATTACATTGAGATTTTTGCCGACCCTACCAACGAAAACGTTGTCTATGTGCTGAATTCACCTGCTCTCAAATCCATTGACGGCGGTAAAACCTTCAGTCGGGTTTTTGGCGGAACCCACGGGGACCACCATGATTTATGGATAAATCCAACTAACGGCAAAAATGTAGTGCTGGCCAACGACGGCGGAGCGGCGGTTTCATTCAACGGCGGAGAGACGTTCTCTCCTCAAAATCAAATGCCTACGGCTCAAATGTACCGTATCAACGCCGATAACCTGTTTCCGTACCGCATTTATGGCGGACAGCAGGACAATAGCTCAGTCATGATTCCGAGCCGTACCACTCACAGCAGCGGCATCAACGAACGGGATTGGGAGCCGTCGGCCGGTGGAGAAAGTGCGTTCATTGCCTTTGATCCTGATGCGCCGCGCTACCTGATGGGGGGAAGTTATCAGGGAACCATGGAATTGCTTGATTTGCAAAATAAAGAAGGAAAAGGCGTTATGGCCGCCCCGATTCAGTACCAGGCGTTGAAGGCCAAAGAAATGAAATACCGTTTCAACTGGAATGCCCCCATCATTTATTCCAAACGTGAAAAAGCCTTTTACCATGCCGGAAACGTTGTGCTGAAAACGACGGATTTAGGGAAAACGTGGGTGGAGAATTCTCCTGATCTGACGCGGAAAGATACCACAAAACTGGGATTGGGCGGAGCGCCCTACACCAATGAGGGTGCCGGGGGGGAAAACTACGCAACGATTTCGTACCTGATCGAATCGCCCAACGAAGCAGGTGTTTTCTGGTCAGGTAGTGATGATGGATTGGTACACGTGACGAAAGACAATGGCAAAACGTGGACGAACGTAACGCCCGTCGGACTCGAAGAATGTTTGATCAATGCGATTGAGATTTCGCCGCACGATAACGCGGTGGCTTATGTTGCGACGCATCGTTACAAACAAAACGATTTTACTCCTTCTGTTTATAAAACAACCGATTATGGTAAAACGTGGACGAAAATCACCGAAGGGATTCCGTATGGAGCCTGTGTGCGGGTGGTGAGAGAAGATTCGCAGCGCAAAGACCTGCTTTTTGCAGGGACTGAAACGGGACTGTATGTTTCCTACAACGGCGGTAAAAATTGGTCAGCGATGCAGTTGAACCTGCCTGTAACACCCATTACTGACTTGAAAGTACACCAAAATGACCTGATTGCGGCTACTCAAGGGCGGTCGTTTTGGATATTGGACGACTTAGGGCCGTTGCGCCAGTGGAAAGGCAATTTGTCCAAAGATAGTTTGGTCGTTTTTACGCCCGAAGATGCCTATCGGGTATCGGGCCGCAGTCTATTGGATCAGATAAGTGAAGACGATGATGATAATACGGCTTCATTTGGTACCAATCCTTCGACAGGCGTTGTTTTTTATTATAATCTGCCTGTCAAAGCAGATACATCCATGTCTTTGACGTTGGAAATAAGCAACGAAAAAGGAGACGTGGTGAGAACTTACAGCAGCAAAAAAGACAAGGATTTTGAGGTATATCCAGGAGGTCCAACTCCCGATCCAACGCTATTGACCAAAGGCGGTATGAATCGATTTGTGTGGAACATGCGCGCCGAAAGCATCAAAGGTATCCCAAAAGTGTTTATTGAAGGTAGTTACGTGGGGCGTAAGATGTCGCCGGGCAGTTACTCCGCCAAATTTACTTATGGCAAACAAGCCCAAACTGTTCCTGTAAAAATTCTACCCGATCCGCGCATTAATGCTTCGACTGCTGATTACCAAAATCAGGAAAATACGCTCAAAGCGCTCGAAAACAGCACCAATGACATTCATGAATCTATCGCTAAAATGCGAAAAGTGTCGAAGCAAATAAGCGAAGTGAGTTCTTTATTGGCCGAAAAGACCGACCTGAAATCGGTGGTAGATGCCGGCAATGCCATTGTTAAGAAAATTAAGGCATGGGAGGCAAAATTGGTTCAGAACAAATCGGAATCAAACGATGACGTAATCAATTTTAAAAACATGCTGAGCGCCGATTATATTTTCGTTCGCGGGGAATTGGACTCCAATGTGCCCGTGGTTACCAATGGTCAGAAACAGCAATTGGCCGCACTCGATGCACAGTGGCAAGTCCTTAAAAACGAAATGAATGATTTGTTGAACAAGGACATCGCGGATTTCAATAAACTCTGCGCTGACAAAGCATTAACAAAAGTCATTGTGCCGTAGAAAACAGAGATAACCCGTAGCTTTTTAGTTTTAAATTAATTCCAAACCCTCACATGAAACGTACGATAAAACAGTTGATTTACACGATTTGTTGCTTCTTATTGGTGCTGTTTTGCCTATCACTAAAACCGGCCTCTCAGAAAAACAAAGCCCCCAACATCGTCTACATTTTAGCCGACGACTTGGGCTATGGCGACGTTTCGATTTACAATCCCAAAGGTAAAATTGCAACGCCCAATATTGATAAGTTAGCCGCGCAGGGAATGAGATTCACGGATGCTCACTCGCCTTCGTCGGTATGTACGCCTACGCGATATGCCTTACTCACCGGTCGTTATCCGTGGCGGAGCCGCCTGCCCGTGGGAGTCTTACGCGGGTACAGTCGTACATTGATAGAAGAAAATCGTCCTACGGTTGCTTCCTTGCTCAAAAGTCAAGGTTATCAAACGGGCGTCATTGGTAAATGGCATTTGGGATTGGATTGGGAAATGGCACAAGGCAAAGAAGAATTGCTGAAAACGGAAAGTTACGGCATCAAAACCGAGATGAAACCTGAAGAGATTGACTTTGCCAAAAAGCCAACGGGAGGACCTCTAACTGCCGGGTTTGACTATTCGTACGTTTTGCCGGCGTCGTTAGATATGCCGCCCTATTGTTATTTAGAAAACCAACAACTGACCGAACAGCCGACGGCTTATACAAATGGAAATAAGTTGGAATCGGGGTATACCGGTCCTTTTTGGCGCGAAGGCAAAATGTCGCCATCCTTTGATTTTTATGGTGTCTTGCCCGAATTTGTTGGGAAAGCCAACGCATTTTTGAAAAAACAAACCGCTGCTAAACCTTTCTTTCTGTATCTGCCTTTGGCGGCGCCACATACGCCTTGGGTACCTAAAAAGGAATATTCGGAAAAATCAAAAGCAGGGGAGTACGGCGATTTTGTGCAACAGGTAGATGCAGCCGTGGGCGAAGTATTGAAGACATTGGAAGCATCTGGTCTTGCCGAAAATACCATCGTCATTTTTGCCAGTGACAACGGTCCCTATTGGCGTCAAAATTTTGTAAAGCAATTTGACCATGCCGCAGCCGGGGAGTTCAGGGGCATGAAAGGCGATGCCTTTGAAGGTGGTCACCGCATTCCATTTATCGTTCGTTGGCCCCATAAAGTAAAACCCAATACTGTCAGCAACGCCACTACCACCTTGGCTAATCTGCTGTCAACCTGTGCCGAAATTGTTGGAATGAAAGACGCTAAATACATCACAGAAGACAGCTATAGTATTTTGTCGGTGCTGTTGGGGAAAACAAAAAAAGTAGAAAATCAGCCGGCAGTGGTGCATAGTTCATCCATTGGGTATTTTGCCATTCGCAAAGGCGATTGGAAATTGATTGAAGGGCTTGGTTCAGGAGGTTTTACCGAGCCAAGAGAACTGAAACCTAAAGTAGGAGAAGCCCCGGGTCAGCTTTATAATTTGGCCACTGACATTTCAGAAACCAACAATGTGTACGAACAAAATCCTGATAAAGTGAAGGAATTGACGCAATTATTGACGGAAATCAAGCAAAGTAAAACCAAGATTACCTTAAAATAACGATAAGATACTCCTTCACTGCTACACCCTCAAATTTTACGTTAACATGAAAGAAGAAAATTCAATGAATCGCCGGGACTTCGTAGGAAAAGCAGCTACTGCCTTGGCAGGTATTACCATTTTGCCGCGCTACGTGCTGGGCGGTACGCGCCCGGATGGCTCAAGGTACATTGCTCCCAGTGATATTATTTCGTTGGGCTTTATCGGAACCGGAAAGCAGGGCAAAGGGCTGATTAACTCCTTTTTGGGAACTAACGAATCCCGCATTGTCGCCATCAGTGAAGTGTATAAAGCCAAAGCTCAGTTGGCACAGGAACGTATCAAATCGAATTACGAAAAGAATCCACAACTTGGCACCTATTCTGAGGTTCCTGTTTATACTGATTTCAGGGAATTGTTGGCTCGCAAAGATGTGGATGCAGTGGTCATTGCTACACCCGACCATTGGCACGCCGCAATGGCCGTTCGCGCCGCCGAAGCAGGGAAGGATATTTATTGCGAAAAACCGCTGGCGTTGACGGTCAAAGAAGGCCGGGCGATGGTAAATGCCGCCCGCAAATACAACCGTGTGTTTCAGACGGGAAGTATGCAGCGTTCCTGGCTGGAGTTTCGTCAGGCGGCTGAATTGATTCGCAATGGCTACATTGGGGAAGTAAAAAGCATTAAAGTAAACGTGGGTCCGCCGCCAAAGCCTTACGATTTACCTGCTGAACCGATTCCTGAAGGGTTGGATTGGAATACCTGGTTAGGACCCAATGCACCCGTTGCGTTCAATTCCGAATTGGCGCCCCCGATCTCAAAAGATGTATTTCCCAATTGGCGGAATTACCGCGAGTTTGGCGGCGGCATGGTGACCGACTGGGGCGCTCACATGTTTGACATTGTCCAATGGGCATTAAATATGGACGACAGCGGTCCGGTAGAAGTATTTGCTCCCGACGGCAAAGAGCATCCTTTCTTGACGTATCGCTACGAAAGTGGCATCACAATGACCCACGAGAAGTGGGATTGGAACAACGCCATTCTTTTTACCGGAACGGAAGGCGAGCTTCGGGTTCAGCGCAAAAAAATAGAAACTACGCCAGCTTCGTTAGCTACAAAGGTGATTGGAGAAAACGAAAAGCACGTCTATAAAAGCGAAAATCACTACAAAGACTTTTTGGACGCGATGCGGAAGCGCAGTAAGCCTATTTGTGATGTAGAAATCGGTCACCGTACGGCTTCGGTTTGTAACATCGGAAACATTGCCTACCGCCTCAATCGTTCATTGCAATGGAATCCGAAGAAGGAATCGTTCAAAAAAGATGACGAAGCCAATGCGTTATTGGGACGTTCTATGAATGATGTGTGGGGTATTAAAATCTAAGGGTAAAGCAGTTGAAAAAAAGTGCATTTTTTTTATTCTTGATGATTTCGGTGAGCGCCTTTGGGCAAAAGGTAGATTTTCGGAAACTTAAATCTCCCATTTTGTTCAAAGGCGATTCTGTTACGGCCTATCGCGATCCCATGACGGTGTGGCACAACAGTACTTTTTACCTTTATTTCACTCTGACCGAAATAGAACATGACGGTAAAATTTACATGTACACAGCCTTGAGTAAAAGTAAAGATTTAGTAAAATGGTCACCCATAAAAAAACTGACCCCGAAAGACCAAAATCTTGATTTTTCGAGTCCGGGCAATGTCATTCGATACAAAGGAAAATGGATAATGTGTCTTCAAACGTATCCGCGTCCTGATTACACAGTTAATCAAATGCCTCGGTACGGTACTGCTGATTCACGGCTTTTTATGATGAGCAGTGAAGATTTGGAAAATTGGTCTGTTCCCATACTTTTGAAAGTAAAAGGCAAAGAGATTGCCGTAGAAAATATGGGACGAATGATTGACCCTTATTTGGTGGAAGATAAATCAGAAAAAGGGAAATGGTGGGCTTTTTACAAACAAAACGGTGCCAGCCGGTCTTATTCCTATGATTTAGAACATTGGACCTACGGCGGACATATTCCTGCGGGCGAAAACGTCTGTGTATTGGTCGAAAATGATGAATATGTAATGTTCCATTCTCCCAAAAACGGGATTGGTATCAAAAAATCAAAGGATTTAACGAATTGGCATGACGTAGAAACCGCTTTGGTACTCGGCCAAAAAGACTGGACTTGGGCCAAGGGGAGAATTACAGCGGGCTACGTGTTAAATTTGAAAAACGACACCCGAATCAAACGTTATTTAATGTTCTTCCATGGTTCAGGCCCTAAAACCGAAGAAGAAGGGGATTTTGATAAAAATGCTTCTATTGGATTAGCTTGGAGTGATGATTTACTTCATTGGGAATGGATAAAATAAGACTTCTTTTATTTAGAAACACATTCCTCCAGCGCTTCCTGCACCGTTTCTATGGGGGTGATTTCTTTTTGTTTTCCCCAAGTCGCATAGACATAGGTCACAATTTCAGCAGTTTCCAAGTCTTTTAGAGCAGGATTAGCGGGCATGGCACGGTTATAAATTTTTCCATTAACCGTCATGGGCTGATTAATTCCGTTTTTTATCCAACAAATTACGTTCGATTTGTCCATCAAATACTCCGACGATAGAGCAGGGTAGAGATTTTCGAGTCCTTTCCCGTCGCGTTGGTGGCAATTGGCGCAGTGGGTTTGGTACAACGTAAATCCTTCGGCAATATATTGGTCTCGTTTAACATTCCCCTCACTTTGGCAGGAATTGAGTAAAAAAATGGAGAAGAAGCAAAGGAATAAAAAACAAATCCTAAGAATCAAAAAAACACTCAAAAACACTTTTTTTATACCCATTATCTTTTTTATTAGCTACTCACTACTTATTTTTATACTCTTCCTTTAGGCGTTCTATATCATCCATGAGCCGTTTGGTAGCTTCGTCGTCGGTGCCGTTATACATACCGCGTACTCGTTTCTCTTTGTCTACCAGCACAAATGCTCCGCTGTGAATATAGCCTCCTGGCGCGGTAGAATCGGCTCCAGCAACTACCAAATACTGTTTCTCACCAATTTCGTAAATCTTTTCACGTGGGCCCGTTACAAACATCCACTGAGTGCCTTTTACGCCTAAATCATGGGCGTATTCTTTCAATACCGCAGGAGTATCGTGTTCGGGATCAATGGTGTGCGAGAGTATAGCAATGTCGTTTTGCCCCTGAATCTTTTCATAGACTTTTCGCAACTGTTTTTTCATAACCGGGCAAATCGTTGGGCAGGTAGTAAAGAAAAAGTCAGCCACGTAGATTTTGTCCTTGAAGTTTTGAGCAGTAACCGTATCCCCTTCCTGATTTACAAATTTGAAATCAGGAATCGTATGATAGATTGTATCCACGACTTCCTTGCCATTTACGGTACGAATAGCAGTATCGCGTTCTCCCAAAATAGGTAATCGGTCCGTATTTTTGCTGCAACTCCAAATGGAAAGCGCAAAAACGATAAAAAGTAAGTACTTCATTTTTGATTGATGGAAAGCGAATAGTGGAATACAGATACTAAATAAAAGACGTCCAGCCCCTTAAAACCTGAATTATTTCTTTAATAATTGCGCGGTTTTACCCATGCTTTCAAGCATTTTATCACGGACTGCTCCAATTTTTGCTTTTTCAGCATTCATGGCTTTAAGTGCTTCATCCCCCGAAAGCGTTTTGAGCGAATCTCCGTTATAATCGTGCATCCAATCCATCATTCCTTTATCGGCATCCTGAAGCGAACTGCTTAGCGCTA
Organism: Runella sp.; assembly: GCF_027484545.1. Lineage (GTDB taxonomy): Bacteria > Bacteroidota > Bacteroidia > Cytophagales > Spirosomataceae > Runella. The sequence continues at coordinate 45,420 of NZ_JAIXST010000078.1, forward strand.
ATGCTTCTTCTTTGCGTTTTTGCAAACTGTCTATGGACTTAATTTTCAATAAACTATCCAATGAAGTAATCTCTTTGGACAACGCTTCTTTGTACTCCATCAGTTGGCCTATTTTTGGCATTACTTCATCGTGGATGACAAATACTTCTTTTTCAGCTTGTTCTACAGCAGCTTTGTCTTGTCCGCAGGAACCCAAAATAGCCATTGTGATGGCACTAACGATTAATTTTCTCATCTTTTCTCTTATAAACTTATAGGTAATATTCGTTTTAAAACAAGCCAATCTGTCCTTTTTGGCCTTGAACCACTTGTTCCTGAAGCATTTCACGGGCGTTTTGGACAATCGCTTCGCTGGGTTTGCGTCCGCCAATCATTTGGGCAATTTCCTGAACACGCTCTTCAAAGGTCAGTTTACGGATTTTGCTGACCGTTTTTTCGGCTGAATTGTCTTTAAAGACAAAGTAGTGAGCTGTGCCGTGAACGGCAATTTGGTGCAGGTGCGTAATCGAAATTACTTGGTGACTGCGAGCAATTTCACGCATCATTTGACCCATTTTAATGGCTATCTCCCCCGAAACTCCTGTATCAATTTCGTCAAAAACGATGGTAGGCAACTTTCTTTTACTTGCTAAAATATACTTAATAACCATCATCAAACGCGAAAATTCTCCACCCGAAGCTACATTTTTCAACTGTTGCGGTTTGATTCCTTTATTGGCACTGAATAGAAAATCTACGTCATCAATACCGTAATCGGTTGGCTCAATAATTATATGTTTGATATTGAGTGCAGCATTGGGCATTCCAAGCTCTAAAAGATAGGTTTTAACCTGTTTTTCTAAAGGATCCATCACTGCTTTCCGAGTGTTGGAAAGTTTTTCAGCACTCTTGATGAGTTTTACATGGACTTTTTCTGAAATGATTTGGGCCTTAGCAATATCTTCATCCAGATTCAGTACTCGACTCACTTTTTTCTCCAATTCCTTCTGAATGGCAATCAGTTCCGCCAGCGTTTTTACCTGATGCTTTTGTTGTAAATGATAAAATAAATTAAGGCGCTCTCTTATTTCTTCGGCCCGGGCATCGTCAATCTCTACATTGTCTTGCTCGTAACTGATTTCGGAAGCTAAATCTTTTAGTTCAATGTACGCACTTTGAGCCCGTTCGCGCAGAAGTTCATACTGGGGAGCAATTTTTCCAATTGCATTCAAACTGCCAACTGCGTTCTTCAGAAAAGAAATCACCGATTGTTCTGGATTGTCCAAATATTCACTTGCCAACTGCAACCGTTCGCGGACATCCGTGGCATTTTCCAGAATATTAAGTTCCTGCTCCAATTGCTCCTGTTCTTCTGCCCGAAGGCGGGCTTTCTCGAGCTCATCGTACAAAAACTGGTTGTAATCAGATTCTTTACGCAGTTGAGCCGCCTCCGTTTTTAAGCGTTCAAGAATTTGATGGGCTTTACGATAGCCCTGATAGTCAGCATGATACTGACGTAAAACAGCCTCATTTTGGGCGTACGTATCTACAATCTGTAACTGAAACTCATTGGAACCCAGCAACAGCGTATCGTGCTGTGAGTGAATATCCATGAGTTGGCCTGAAATACGGCGCAATATTTCCAAATTGACGGGTGTATCGTTAATGAATGCCCGTGACTTACCGGTGGGGCTTATTTCGCGCCGAATGAGGCATGTGGAAGAAAAATCCAATTCTTCTTCCTCAAACAGATGTTCTATAAAATACCCAGACAAATCGAAGGTGCCTTCGATGATGCACTTTTCAGCGGGATTATAAAGTACCTTGGTATCGGCACGACTTCCCAGCAGAAGCCCAATGGCACCCAACATGATAGACTTTCCCGCCCCTGTTTCGCCCGTAATGATATTGAGCTGAGGGTCGGGAGTCAATTCCAACTGTTCGATTAATGCGTAATTTTTAATCAGCAGATGTGCAAGCATAAAGCAATCGGTTGAACCACCGCGAAGTTAGTCAACTATTCAACAAAATAGAATGGCTTTGGGTTTGGAAGTAGTCAAAATATCGCCGATTGATCATAAATTACTGATTCAATTTGCGAAAAAGCCAAGTTATGTTCGTGTTTGCGGAGGTCTTTAAGAAAAATTAGTTGATTTTCAATTTTCCAACAATGCCCAAAAAAAGTTTGATTACTTTTCAAAACAACATTGATGTCTCGGTCGAGAAGTTCAGCACTACGATTTTCCAAGTCGGGTTGAAAAACGCGAATCAATCGTTTTCCCATTTATCTTAAGAGTTTGCGATACATTTCCGTTTTGGCAGGGTCAAGTTGGGAGAGTATTGTAAAGGCTTTTTGCCTTTCGTCTTTGCTTGCCTCAGCCATGATTTTGTAAATTTCTTCTCCTTTGGCATCAAAAAAAGAATTGATATAAACCGAAGTAGGCATCAACTTACTTACCTGTTGAACGGTCGTAAGTACATTCATGATTTGCCGACGCGCTGCGATGGGGTTTTCAGTAAAGGTATCCAGACCCAGTCGGTGATAAGTATAGATCCCTTCCCGAAAGGGGAGTATTTGCTGATTCATCAGGTTATCGACTAACCAAAAACGGCTGCGAACATCACCGCTTGAGCGCCAGGCTGAACCTGCCCCGGAACTGTTTTGGGCAATATTCATCAATTGAAAAGCCTTTTGAACGTAAGGATTACCGCCTTGTTTACTAAATGAATCGTAATCTACTGCCAAAACAATGTAAGCATAAAAAGCTAACATCTGTGTTAGTTCGTCGCTGTACGTGTTTTCATTAAAGTACATCGGATTGCTTGGCAGGTAATTGAAGTTGAAAAAACGGTCTACATAACTGAGAAGAACTGTTTCATAATTACTGCCAAAAACCGGGCGAGTCACTACTAACTGAGCCGTACCTTCGTAGACGCCCTGTGCCGGAGAACGGATAAGGTTAATATTGAGTTTGCAATTGATGCGCTCTTCTGGATTGAAGTTGTCATTGGTCCAACGGCGGGCATTTATAAAATCAGTAATCACACTTTTCAACTGATTCAGGTTGGCATTGTCCGTGTTTTGTTGCGAAAACAGCTGATTGTAGTTCAGCATCACCGTACAATTCAACTCTTGCGCCTGGGCAAAATGAGAGAAGGAGAAAATTAGTAATTGGGTGAATAAAAGAACCCTGCAATAGCTTGTTATTAGTTTCATTACCAACGATTATCTAAGATTAACGGTTGTTTTGCTAGAGGTTATCAATTACAATTTCGATGACACAAGTTTTAAAATGTCATGAGCTACCTCCGTTTTTGATTTTAAATCAAAGTGATGGACTGAGCCACCCGCTTCAATAACGGTAATTTTGTTGGTATCGTATGCAAAACCTGCGCCTTTGTCGTTGAGCGAATTTAATACAATTAAGTCTAAATTTTTAGATTTAAGTTTTCCCAGCGCATTATCAAACTCGTTATCGGTTTCAAGAGCAAAACCAACCATGATTTGCCCCTCCTTTTTTTGTTGTCCAAGCGTAGCGGCGATGTCAACGGTTTTGGTAAGCTCAATGTTAAAATGCGCTTCTTCCTTTTTTATTTTTCGGTCGGCAGGATGGGTAGGGGTGTAATCGGCCACTGCGGCTGAAAGTATAATTACATCGGCACTTGGAAATGCTTCCTGAGTAGCTTCATACATTTCCTGAGCAGAGCGTACTTTAATCAATTGAATCGCTGAGTCAGGAACAGGTTGCGCCGTAGGACCGCTCACAAGTGTCACCTTCGCGCCTGCGTAGGCAAAAGCTTGAGCAATAGCATACCCCATTTTTCCGGTGGAATGGTTGCTGATGTAACGAACAGGGTCAATTGATTCTTGGGTAGGCCCTGCGGTAATTAAAATGTGTTTATTTTTTAAGGTCGGGCTTTGAGAAAAGTGCTTTTCCAAAGCAGCCAGAATATGTTCGGGCTCCGCCATGCGCCCTGTTCCTGTAAGCCCGCTGGCTAATTCACCATGTTCGGCATCAAGAATATGATTTCCGTACTGAGTCAGTTTCTGTAAGTTCTCAACGGTTGAGCCATGTTGATACATGTCTAAATCCATGGCAGGTGCGAAGAAGACAGGGCAACGAGCAGATAAATAAACTGCCGTAAGCAGGTCATCACATATCCCATTGGCACATTTGGATAAAGTATGTGCTGTAGCAGGAGCGATAACGATGGCATCTGCCCAAAGGCCCAGTTCCACATGATTATTCCAATCGCCTACTTCATTTTTAACAAAATTGGATAGGGCAGGACGTTTTGACAAAGTAGCCAATGTCAAAGGGGTAATGAATTCTTTGGCAGCTTCGGTCATTACTACCTGAACTTCGGCTCCTGCTTTTACTAACAAACGGGTAAGCAAAGCAGATTTATAGGCAGCTATGCTTCCTGTCACACCGAGTAAAATTTTTTTTTGTTGAAGTAAAGACATAAACTTTAATGAAAACAAACAAAGCCGCAACAAACTGGAGATTTGTGCGGCTTTACAATTGGAATATTGCTTTGACTATTTAGTGTCTTCGTCTTCGCTGAAACGCCAGAACAATTTATCTTCCATAAATTCTTCAATGGCGATGCCCGTAGGTTTAGGCTGACGCTCATAAAATTTCGAAATCTCAATTTGCTCACGGTTTTCAAAAACTTCTTCTAAGTTGTCAATACCTGAAGCAAACTCAGCTAATTTATTGTTGAGTTCTTCTTTGGTCTTAGAAGCTATCTGACGTGAACGACGAGAGATAATTGCTACTGATTCGTATAGGTTACCCGTTTTTGCGGCCAACTTATCAGTATCACGCGTTATAATTGAAGGAGATGCTGCCATATCTTTAAGAAATAATGAATATTTATTTATGATAAATGTTGAATGGTCAATTTTGCCCTGATGAGGAGGGGGTTGAAAGCTTTCCTGTATTAGAGGGTGGTGTTTCTTTCGCTGTTTTTTCAGCTTCCAATATCGCCGTCAACTGCTTTTGAGAACTATCATAATACTTCTCTGCCTGACGAATGTACTTGCTCGTTGGGTATTTATCTATAAACGCCAAATAATACTTGCTTACATCTTGGTAACGCTCTTTTTGTTTTTCGGCAAAACTAAGTTTCGCTAAGTTGTACTGCGCATCAACCCTTAAGTAAGCCAATTCTTCATTGTATTTAGAACTGGGAAAATCTTTCTGATAATTGGTGATAGCAACCACTGCAGAGCGAAAGTTTGCAATGTTAGCTTCGCTGGTTTGGTAGTAGAGCTTTGCCTTTTCGTAGGCTTTTTTCTCCAACTTTTCCCGCAATTCTAAAATCAGCGAAGTACTTTCTTCTCTAAAAGCACTTTCAGGGTAGGTATTGATGAAATCCTGTAGAGCACTGATGGCTGTTAAAGTACTGGCTTGATCTAAATTGAAATTGGGCGAGTCTTTGTACAATGAATAGGCGTGCATATACAACGCTTCCTGCGCGTATTCGCTTCGTTGAAATGTCTCGTAAAAGTTCTTAAACAGGAACTGAGACATGTTATAGTTCGCCTGTTTGAAGTTACAGTAGGCGTTATAAAACTGAGCTAATTCGGCCTGACGTGCGTCTTTACCATTCAGAAGAGGAGTGATTTCTTCAAAGAGTAAACCGGCGTGGTAGTAATCGGCTTTTTTATAATACTGAAGAGCTGCCTCATACTTCTGCTCGAGGGTACCTTCTTTTTGCAGTTTTGCAAATTTGCTGCACGAACCCAGAACAAGGGTAGTCAAAATCAGCAGGATATATCCAAATAGGGTGTTACGCATAGCGGGCGCAAAAATACGAAAGTTGCTTCATATTTCATAACGAAACAGAAGCAAAAAAAGTATATACGGGAAAGAGATGAGAAGTTGAACTATTAGTGACGAACCAACAATTTTTTAGTTGCAATTGCCTTACCTTCCAAAAGTAACCGATAAAAATAAACTCCTGTTGGCATCTCACGAGTAGGGATGCGAAGCTGGTGATCATTTTTATCCAAGTCATATTCAGCTACGTTATTGCCAATGACGTTAAATAAGGCAATTTTAGCATTTCCAACACCTACCGACATTTGATAGTCAATCTCAGTATACTCATTTGCCGGATTGGGGTAGGCATTCAAAACACGCAGCTTATCACTTACAAATAATAAATCTTCAGATTTAGCAGCATCTTCCAAATTAGGGCGTGCTTCAGTAGCAGCAACGGCCGTAGTTTCTTTAATGGTACGATTTTTGTTAGCAACGCTGGTGCTGTTTCCCGTAGTTGGATTAAGTAAAATAGAACGATAATAGGCGTTAATTGCCGCACTTGGGCGCAATTTTATACTACGATCAAGCGTGCTTGGTATTTTTGTAAATGTATACGCAGTACTTTCAGTAAGTTTTTTACCAATGTTTAAGCGGCTTTTGTTGCGGCTGGCTTCCGACTGCGCCGCTGCGTCACTTAGCGCCAGGAAACTGAAGCAAGTGAATAAAGCGTATATAAGTATATTTTTTTTCATAGCTGGATGGTTCTTGTAAGTGCATACTGCAATTGTATTTTTAGCAAAAATATAGGCTTATTCCTGAATAATCAAAAATCATGCCTTAAAATGTTGTTAAAATTTATTAAACGGTGTACAATAATATACGGGCAACGAACGTAAAAAGTTTCTTATACACTAAAGTTTCTTCAACTTTGGTTTTACTTTCGTTTTTAAGACTTCTTTTTTTACAGTTTGATTCGTTTTATCCTGTGGTTTTTCAATTGGTTTGACAATTTTGGGAGGCTTTGGTTTAAAATTAGTTTTGGCCAATACATCCGTTTTTGTTGGTTTTTCTTTAATTCGCCAATTAAATCCGTCCAATTGTTTGCCTTCCGCTTTCACTCCCTGCGGCGGAATAAAACGACCGTCCGGTTGTCCCACAAACTGTATTCGATTTACCTGATTTCTTTTAAAATTAAGCGTCATCTTAGCGCATTCAACCCGGTTCATCCCCATAGGTTTGTTGGCTTCGTTGGCGGCAAAATAAACACTCTCTCCATTACCTTCTACAAAAACTCGTTCTAAACGCGTGCTGTCATCAAAGAAGGCCGTAATTCGTCGTCCTTTGACTTGGTTAAAATTGAACAGTGTATCCTGAGCGATGACAAATGATTTTGCCTTCAGATACATGGTTCTCAGTTTTTGATTGATTAATTGAGCAACAATGGAATCGGCTTCCATCTGGTATTTGCCTGACCAGATGATTGGCTTCTTTAAAAAGGTTATTGTAGAGTCCAACGAATTGTAAATCAAGGAATCACATTTGCTCTGCAAGTCTTTTTTATACAACAGTACGTTTTTATACCCAATCAATTGTCGGGGTTTTTGAGCATCACTTGTATCTGAATCTATAACGTTTTTTGATGCTTTCTTTGTTGGTAGAGCTTTTGCCCCTTGAATTTCAATGGAATACAGCGTATCGGCGGTCATAAAGAGCGTATCTTTAGAAATTACCGTACGGGTAAGCGCATGTCCCCATACTTTCGAGCGCCCTAATTTTCCATTGTACTGCCCAAAGTCCCCGTTCAGAATCGTCTCGTCATTTTTAGAAACCAATTCGACATTTCCTTTGGCAAATCCTTTTTTATTGAGGTTATCAAAACTAAGGGAATCACCCGTTAGCGTATAATCAGGGTTATCAATGGTAGTTCGTGTACGAAACACAGATTCACCCGTTTCAGTATTGTATGAACCATTTTTAGCAATGACGGTTCCGTCTTTGCTTACGACTTTGGTAGGACTTCTGAAATCCGCCATTTTAGTAAGCGAATTATAGACCAATGTATCGGTTGTCAGCGTGTATTTCTTGTTAACTAATTTAACGTCGTGGTAGTACGTTGAAATCTTGGTGCGCGTATCGTAATAACCCTGCTTGCTGGTAAGGGTATTTTCGGCATCTACGGTTTTGCCACGGTCAGGATAAAACGCAACCCCGCTTGCCATATCGTATTCAATGCGATTGGAAGTCACAGTGCGTTTACGGTCTTTGAGGGTAACTACTTTGCCCGAGACTTTTGCCAAACGACTGTTACCATAGTAAAAAAGAGTATCACCCGTAACAGTTACGGTATCTCCCTGCACGATTTTAACGTGACCATACGCTTCGAGGGCATTGGAAGCTACGTTGTGAATGGCTAAATCACAGTACATCAACGCGCCTTTGTGACGAAAGATTACCTTATTGACCACGCGTCGTATTTCAGTGCCATCGGGGAGTTTGTTGATGGTAATACTATCAGCACCGAGCAGAAAAACCTTCTCCTCGCCTGCCGTAAGTGGCGGGCCGGAAGCAGGGCGCTGGGCGTAGATAGTTGTAAAAGTCAGCAAACTCATAAAAGAAATAAGCCATTTAAACTCCATTACGCAAAAAACTGCGTTGGGGTTGCAATGGGAATCGTTATTTTTTTTGAAAATCATTGGGTATCTCTTTTGCAGATAGAGGATCTGTGCTACAAAATTAGCTAAAAACAGACGTTGGCTTCATTCTTAACATACATTAACGAAAATCTCAACCAATCGAGGTATTTATTTCCATTTTCCCAATCTCAGTGTTTTCTGAACACCGGCGGGATGAAAAAGGGTAACCGTCTGACTGTCAATATCACCAATGAGTAAAATGTCGCGGTAAGGTTGGTAGCTATTTTTCTGAAATCTTTCCTGAATGGTGCGTAGCAGAGCAGGAGTAGGGCGTTCAGCGAGGGTATCACAAACGCAGGATTTTCCTTGATGCAGTTCATGTAAAACCTCTAATAAGGCTTTGGTATCTTCTACTTTTTCAGCTTTTCCGGCAGCGGTCATGCGCTGAACACGGTTTTTAAAATATCGTCCATAAGGCTCATATTCAAACCTTAACGCGGGTAATTGCTGTAACATTTCAGACGATTTTTTGAAATGCTGAACGTGATTCGGGTCGATGAAACCCAAAAAGGTACCGCCCCACGTCAGACCATATTGCCCGCCTATATCTCCAATAAAGTTTTTATAATAATTAATGTGTTGTAACTGCCGTCCCTTATAGACAATCGCGATGTCGGAAGCCAAGCCAAAATTGTGTTGTGATAAGGGAGATACACTTTTTCCCATTGCTAAGTGGCGACGTTGATTGCCACTTCCCCGCAAATCGGATTGAACACGAAGCTTGTATTTTGGATATTGACGAAGATAGGCTTGCATCATTGAATCCCGTTTTACCAAAAATCGAGTTCTTGTTTCTCTCAAAAGAGGCTCATAACGGTCATAAGGATAATCGGGACGGTCGGCGAGTGTCCACAGGTAGGTTTGGTCGAGCCAATTTAAAGTGTCAGTCTGTGACAATGAATCACTCAATGATAAAGCGAAAGGTCTGTCTTTGAAAGAAGCGGCTGAAACCGCACCTGACTGTTGAAGTTTGCTATTTTCTACGATTGCCATAAAAACGGTGGGAACCTCGGTCAACAACTCTTTGAGGGTATCAGCTTGCAAAAAAGGCAACACCAAATCAATGACTTCAAGCTTTTCAAGTCGTTGTGTGGTGTCGCAATACTCTGTTATCCAAGAGGTACGAGTTGTGGAGGGGTAGTCACTGATGCTGCAAGCCCAAAAAAGCAAAATGAGACAAAAACTGCCGGTTGAAAAAGCTAATTTGCTCATGTTGCTCTATTGTTGGTGGAAAATGCAGCGGCCTAAAGTATTGCTTCCTAAAAGGCGGCAGCTTTCAGGCGTAATCCTGCTGTTTCAGGAAGTCCGAAAAGCAAATTCATATTTTGTACTGCCTGTCCGGATGCTCCTTTGGTTAGGTTATCAATCTCGCTAGTAATGAGCAGATTCCCCTCGTGCTTTTGGAGTTGGATAAGGCATTTATTGGTGTTCACTACCTGCTTTAAATCAATGTCCTGCGTGCTTACGTGGGTGAACGGGTGCGAAGCATAGTAATTTTGATAAAGTGCGAGTGCCTCTTCAATTGTTCCCGAAAACTTGGTGTATACATTCGCCATGATTCCACGGGCAAAATCACCGCGGTAGGGAATGAAATTCACCTCTTTCGTAAAGCCTGATTGCAAGGCAGTGAGACTCATCTTGATTTCTTTGAGGTGCTGATGAGTGAATGCTTTGTAAATCGAAACGTTGTTGTTGCGCCACGTAAAATGCGTAGTTGCACTCAAAGCTTGACCCGCACCCGTTGAGCCCGTAATCGCACTTACGTGAATATCGTCCGTCAGTAAACCTGCCGCGGCTAATGGCAATAAGGCTAATTCAATACTGGTCGCAAAACAGCCCGGGTTAGCAATTTTGGACGCAGTTTTGATTTTTTCCCGTTGCAATTCCGGTAACCCATATACGAAATCATTGGTCTGGTCCCGAAAATCGGTGCTTAAGTCAATGATTTTAAGTGAATCAGGGATTGTGTTTTCAACTAAAAACTTCTTTGATTCATTGTGACCGGAACAAAGAAAAATAACATTTAATCCGTCCAATGCGAGTAAAGAAGCAATGTCATCTCCTGAGAATGTTAAATCTGTGTCGCCCAACAAATCGGTATGAGTAGCGTACACCGGCTTACCTGCCTGACTTTTTGAATGTGCCCAAGCGATTTCTGCGTTGGGATGATTGACTAAAATCCGGAGCAACTCTCCTCCTGTATATCCGGCTGCTCCGACAATGCCTATTTTTATCATTGAGTGATTAAATAAAGCCCCCTAACCCCCAATGGGGGAACTATGGACAGTGTAATGTATTTTATTTCGCCGCTTTTATTTCTCTTTGCAGGCGTTGAGTGAGTGCCATTCCTACTTCATCTATTTGGGCAGCCATGATTTCATCGCCAGTTGCGTTGCGGAGTGTATCGGCTACGCAACCGATCATTTCAATACAGAAGCGCTTCATGTCCAATACTGCCATGTCTTTAGACCAGAGTGGAATAAATAGGGTACCGCGGTGGAAATGGTCCCATACGCCTACTGCAATCGCTTTGGTTTCTTCCAACCCTTCGTTAGGATTATCCGTAGCTTCCCAGTATATTTTTTCTGGGATTTTCTCCTCATCCTGTTCAATGGTAAATTTGATTTCTTTGTGTTTCATTGGTGGAAATGTATTAATCGAGGGGCAAAGTTAAAGAAAAGGTGTTGATAGACATACTATCAACACCTTTTATGAGCCTTCCCGGGTAGATAAATAAGCAGTTAGTTTGACAAAACTGGAATATTTTCTTTCTTTTCTTCGGGCAATATAAAGTTGGTCGGTTTCTGAACCTTTTCAGAAAGCAGAGCAATCGCTAAGACATCCTGCACGGTATCCACGTAGTGGAATTTCAGATTTTTGATGTAACTTCCATTGATTTCTTCTACGTCTTTGCGGTTTTTAGAACACATAACAATTTCGGTAATACCCGCACGCCCGGCCGCTAAAATTTTCTCTTTGATACCGCCTACGGGTAATACTTTTCCGCGTAAGGTGATTTCGCCCGTCATCGCAAGGTGGGTTTTGACCCGGCGTTGAGTGTAGATGGAGGCCATCGAAGTCAACATGGTAATACCCGCTGAAGGGCCGTCTTTTGGTACTGCCCCGGCTGGAATGTGAATGTGTAAATCGTAATGGTTAAAAACTCGGTAATCAATTTCCAGTTCGTCGGAATGGGCTTTCAGGTAGGAAAGAGCTGTCATAGCTGATTCTTTCATGACATCACCCAATTGTCCTGATAAAGTCAGTCCTCCTTTACCTCGGCTAAGGCTGGATTCAATAAAGAGAATTTCGCCGCCCACTGACGTCCACGCCAAACCAGTTACCACTCCTGCGTTGTCGTTGTCTTGGTATAAATCTTTGTCAAAAATCTCAGCTCCCAGCAGTTTCTCCACGTGGTCAGCCTTGATTACTTTAGGATAATCTTCTTCAAGTGCAATGGATTTTGCTACTTTACGAACGAGGGTTCCAATTTTTTGTTCCAAGTTCCGGACGCCTGATTCTCTGGTATAATGCTCAACAATTTTCAAAAGAGCTTTGTCATCCACGGCAAAAGCTTTGGTGTCTAAACCGTGGTCTTTGCGTTGTTTTGGGACGAGGTATTTTTTTGCAATCTGCAATTTCTCTTCTACGGTATAGCCCGTCAGTTCAATGATTTCCATTCGGTCGCGCAAGGCAGGGTGAATGGTTTCTAAAGAGTTGGCAGTTGCTACAAACAATACCTTAGAAAGGTCGTATTCAACCTCTAAATAGTTGTCGGTGAAGGCATTGTTTTGTTCCGGGTCAAGCACTTCAAGCAGGGCCGACGCCGGGTCGCCACGGAAATCGGAGCCTACTTTGTCAATTTCATCCAAGATAAAAACGGGATTAGACGAACCCGATTTTTTGATATTTTGGATGATTTTGCCCGGCATGGCACCGATGTAGGTTTTACGGTGTCCGCGAATTTCCGCTTCATCGTGCAACCCTCCTAACGCCATCCGGATGTATTTTCGTCCCAAAGCTTTGGCCACTGATTTCCCTAACGATGTTTTCCCCACCCCCGGAGGGCCATAGAGACACAAAATGGGCGCTTTAAGGCTATTTTTTAATTTTAGAACGGCTAAGTATTCAATGATACGCTCTTTGACTTTTTCCAGACCAAAGTGGTCGGCATCCAATACTTTTTGAGCCCGTTTCAGATCAAAATTGTCTTTGGTATATTCTCCCCAAGGCAAATCCACCATCAACTCAAGGTAGTTGAGTGTGACAGGGTAATCGGGTGCCATCGGGTTAATACGCTGTAATTTCTGTGACTCTTTTTCGAAATGTTTTTTAACCGTTTCCGACCATTTCTTTTTGGCTGCCCGAAAACGAATGTCCTCCAATTCACGCTCGGGAGTTTCCATACCGAGCTCGTCCTGCAACACTTTGATTTGCTGACGCAGAAAATAGTCGCGCTGCTGCTGGTCAATGTCGATGCTTGCTTTGCTTTGGATGTCGCGCTTGAGTTCGAGCATCTGAATCTCACGCAGCATGAACTCCAAAAGCTTATTAGCTTGGTCAGGAATGGTCGGTTTTTCGAGTAATTCCTGTTTGTCAGAAACTTCCGCATTAATATTTGAGGACAGAAAATGCGTCAGAAACGTTGGACTTTCAATGTTATCCAGCGCGATACGTGCTTCCTGTGGAATGTCGGGATTGAGTCTGAGAATCTTATGTGCTGAGTCGCGGAGCGACTGAATAAGCGCTTTCGATTCTTTTTTATTTTGATTGGGGAAATAGTCTTCAATAGGAGAGACCTTGGCAATCATGTAAGGATCTTCGCGTACATAGTCTTTGACGCGAAAACGCTGACGCCCCTGCAAAATGATAGTGGTATTGCCATCGGGCAAGGTAATCATCTTTATGATGTACCCCATGGTGCCAATGGCGTATAAATCAGTACTGGTAGGTTCGGCTTTGTCTTGGTTTTGTTGGGCAATGACCCCAATGATGCGGTCGCCTTTGTAGGCTTTTTTGACCAAACGGATGGATTTCTGACGACCCACGGTGACAGGAATCACCATTCCCGGAAACAAAACAGTATTGCGTAAAGGCAAAATGGAAAGTTCTTCGGGCATTTCGATGGGTTCATCGTCGCCCTCGGGACCACCTAATGGCAATATTTCAAGGCTATCCAAATCTGATTCGGCCAACATCAGTCTGGTATATAGTTCATTTGGGTCAAGATTCATACGTGGGGCTGCCAAATTGACAGAAAAATTTGGGACAAAATAACGAAAAAATCTGAAATAGTGGCTGAAATATTAACTTACATTGATTGGATAACGTTGTACAAGAATAAAAAATTTAAAAAAGCCCCCGGAAGTCCGAGGGCTTTCGTATACAATCTGGTTGGCTGATAATTACATCATGCCGCCCATACCTCCGCCGCCGTGACCGTGGCCACCTGCGCCTGCACCAGCATTTTCTTCCGGTTCGTCAGCAATCATACATTCGGTAGTCAACAACATACCTGCAATAGAAGCTGCATTTTCCAATGCCAAACGAGTTACTTTTTTAGGGTCAATGATACCCGCTGCGGAAAGATCTTCGTAAGTATCATTTTTGGCATTGTAGCCATAACCGCCTTTGCCTGCTTTCACGTTGTTTACTACCACAGAACCTTCGCCACCGGCGTTAGCTACGATACAACGTAAAGGTGATTCTAAAGCCTGACGGATGATGTTGATACCTGTGATTTCGTCATCGTTAGAACCTACAACGGCATCCAACGCTTCGATAGCACGAATCAAAGCTACTCCACCACCTGCTACGATACCTTCTTCGATGGCAGCGCGAGTGGCGTGAAGAGCATCATCCACACGGTCTTTCTTTTCTTTCATTTCAACTTCGGTAGCAGCACCAATGTAAAGGATAGCTACACCACCTGACAATTTCGCCAAACGCTCTTGGAGTTTTTCGCGATCGTAGTCAGAAGTTGTGTTTTCGATTTGTGATTTGATTTGGTTAACGCGTCCTTTGATTTGTTCTGCGTCACCTGAACCGTTTACAATCGTTGTGTTGTCTTTGTCAATGATGATTTTTTCGCAGTGACCCAAGTATTGAAGATCAGCATTCTCCAATTTGAAACCACGCTCTTCCGCGATTACGGTACCACCTGTCAGGATAGCGATGTCTTCCAACATTGCTTTACGACGGTCGCCGAAGCCCGGAGCTTTTACCGCACATACTTTCAAAGCGCCGCGGATTTTGTTTACTACCAACGTAGCCAATGCTTCGCCGTCTACATCTTCTGCGATGATCAACAAAGGACGGCCGGTTTGAGCTACACCTTCCAATACAGGAAGTAATTCTTTCATTGAAGATACTTTTTTCTCAGAAATCAAGATAAAAGGTTTCTCCAATTCCGCTTCCATTTTCTCTGCGTTGGTCACGAAGTAAGGCGACAAATAACCACGATCAAACTGCATACCTTCCACTGTTTTTACTTCAGTTTCAGTACCGCGAGCTTCTTCTACCGTAATTACACCTTCTGTACCTACTTTCTTCATGGCGTCAGCAATCATGTTACCGATTTCTTCGTCATGGTTGGCAGAAATGGTAGCTACCTGAGCGATTTTACTGAAGTCATCACCTACGCTTTCGGCTTGAGCAGAAAGATTGGCAGTTACGGCCAATACCGCTTTGTCAATACCGCGTTTCAAATCCATTGGATTGGCACCAGCAGCTACGTTTTTAGAGCCGATTGTATAAATAGCCTGCGCTAATACAGTAGCGGTAGTAGTACCATCACCGGCAGCGTCAGCTGTTTTAGAAGCAACTTCTTTCACGAGTTGAGCACCCATGTTTTCCATTGCATCTTTCAATTCGATTTCTTTCGCTACCGTTACACCGTCTTTAGTGATGGCTGGTGAGCCGAATTTTTTTTCAATGATGACGTTACGACCTTTTGGGCCGAGAGTTACTTTAACGGCATTGGCAAGGGTATCTACCCCTCTTTTGATTTTGTCACGTGCTTCGGTATCGAAAAATATTTTCTTAGCCATAATTTTAATAAATGAGTGAGCGGTTCGCCGCTGCGATTGTGAATGTGTGATTTGTGATTTGGGATTGGTTATTCGTTTTCTGACAGTAGCGAAAACGCACACAAGACAGATAAGCAAGTAACGAATAACAAAAATTAGATAATAGCGAAGATGTCTGACTCGCGCATAATAAGGTACTCTTGGCCGTCAACGGTGATTTCTGTACCGGCATATTTACCATAAAGAATGGTATCGCCTACTTTTACAGTGATGGGTTCATCTTTTTTACCGGGACCTGCCGCTACTACTGTACCGCGTTGGGGTTTTTCTTTCGCAGTATCCGGGATAATGATACCAAAAGCGGTTTTTTCTTCGGCAGGGGCGGCTTGTACCAGCACGCGATCTGCTAACGGCTTAACATTTACTTTTTCTGCAACTGCTGACATAATTATCAGGGATTTAAATGGTTTTACAATGAATGAAACTTACCGATAAGTTTATCGTAGGCAAAGGTATCATTTTCTGTGCCGGCACCTAATTAGGATAATTCTCTGCCATTTTTGCAGATTTTGTATCAATTGTGACGCAAAAGCTGTCATATTCGGAATAATCATTGGTTTTGTTGGTATTTTTATTGTATTTTATTTGGCAGTATTGTTTTTTTTAGTAAATTGAGTTTTCATTAAAGTATTAAGTAGTAAGTATGTGGTATTGGGAAAATGCCTACTTCTCTTTGCTTTTATACAATTTACTCAATACTAATCACTAATTACTTACTACTAAAATAGAAGTGTATGGCTACTTTGAAAAACGATTGGCTTACGGAAGAATGGATTGATTTCGAGTACAAAAAATATTTATTAATGGCTTATTTACAGGAGGTTAACAGTAATTTTGGGCAGTGTAAGTTATTCCCAGATTTGTTGAATGTTCAAAAACACTACGAAACAACTGCACAACTGAAACAAACGAAAGAGCAAATAGCGGCCTCCTTTCCAAAAAAACTGACCGGGATAGACCTTAAAAAAAAGAGTTTTATTTACGAGAAATTTAAAGAAAGTGATACTTTGTCCGAATTTGACAGTATTTTGGATTATTCTCTGCCACTTTTTCAGCAAACGCTGACACAGGGCCAAAGTCAATTCGCTGACATTGAAGCTCAACTTACTTTTGCTCCGGTAGGTATCGTACCCCTTCATTTGAAGGAAGGTTATTTATTTCTTTATCGTACACGGCACAGTGAAACAGATATTTATCACTACCAAATCCGCCTTTTTGAGCACCATGAACAAAGGGGAGTACGTACCACTCATATCGAAACGGTGCGTAAAGGAGTCTCCACAACGTTTGAAAACCTCAAGCTGACACTCATTAAAAAAAGGCGGGAATTGCCAAATCCTGCCACTTACCTTGTGGAATCTCCTGCCGATTATCCCGTTCAGGAAACGTTATTGCCGATTGCGAAGCGGTTGATTGTAAAGTATGTGGCGTGAGATAGGTCAGGAAGCTAATGAATTAACCTTGTAAATGTAAAATCAGATTTACATTTACAAGGTTAATTCTTAAAAAATGCCTTTTGTCCTTCTGCCTTCAATCTACTAAAAACTATAATTTTACATTAAATGCGAATCTTGGGTTAGAAAATATAGTGAAATAGGGCTGTGACTAATGCTCCAAAGATATGAACCATCAGCCCATTGGTGGCTCTAACTTTAGCAGCATTTTGTAGGTCTGTTTT